>NZ_JAATJW010000003.1 GCF_011800755.1 Listeria valentina | reverse complement strand
GATTATAGTATTTGTAAGGATTGGAGATATAAATAATAAATCTTGCGACTCTTAATCAGCGGGTCGGGGGTTCGAACCCCTCATAACCCATTGGGTGCCAAACCCACGGAACAGGTAAACGTTGGTGCGAAAGCATTTGGAAAACGTTTAGGCTGTTCCTTTTTTTTGCAAACAATTTTGGTGACTCTAAAATCATGATAGAACAACAGATAAACATACGCGATCCGTGATGGATGGAAAGCTATCTATCAGATGTCTATCTGAACTAGACCTAGAAGCTGCTTCTGCGGTGAATATGCTATATAGAGATGCACATAAAACCGTAAAAATTACTGGTATTTTATTATAAGTTAAATTGTATGAAACATTCACAAAATATCCACAGATTTTTTGTCGAAGATATGTTAGTCTGAAGTTGTACTTATCCCAGTGTCATCAATTCTCACAGATTGATGGCTTTTTTGGGGAGAATGGGGGGATAAAAAGGGTATTGATTTAGACAGAAGTTTTGACAAGAAAAAATATTAAAATTTTGGAGGGGTTAGCATAGTCAGATAACTACATATGAACCATTTAGAAGTTTTGGATAAAAAGGGAACAAGTGCAAAGATACTATTAATGCAGTGAAAATTAAAAAATGACAGTAAAAGATTAAAATGATGGATGAAATTAAGAATATTGAAAAGCTACATAATTTTTATGCGCTGATGTTAAAAAATGGGAAGATAAATTAAAACTACCTGATATGTCTAGATCTGATTTTAGGCTCTACTAATTTTATCAAAATAATTATGCATAAAAATTAGCTATTCATTGCATAACGAATTTTGTCTAAGGATAGTAAAAGATTTATTGACTTGTAATGCATTTTATTAGACAGAACATACTAAGAGGAGTCGGTGATATTGGAAGAAAAGGAAGGATTTTTAAAAAGCATATTAGACAATGATAATGGAAACGAAATAAGGACCGAAAGTATGATCGTTTCAAAGAATGTTTTGAAGTTACCACATACTACAATTCAATTAAGTAGCATTTCCAAAGTAAATGTAGGGAAAACAGAAAGGAAATTGAAAATCCCGTATGCTGCTATAGTAACTTTAATTATTTCTTGGTTTATTGTTAAATACATTAATGGCTTCTTGGGAATAATTGTTGCGGCTTTATCAATTGGATATATATACAAAGTAATTAAGAATAGACCGGGGAACAAAACGTTTCTTAATTTATTATTAAATTCTGGTATAACGTACAGTGTTTTTTTTCCAGATAAAGAGTTTGCCGAAAAGGTTCGAGGTATTATAGAAGAAGCATTTAACGGGGTAATTAACAGCACTCAAAAAATAGATGTGATTGAAAACCACGTTTATGATATTTCGGGAGATAATAACAGTGTGAATTCTAATAATTCATCTGTTTTAAACGATCATTCTATAAACAATTCTGGTAATAATAATTCAGGAAATAGTTCTATTGGTCATCAATATAACTCTTCAGTAACTCAGGTTTCAAATGACCAATTAGAGTGGAATAAGATTCAAGAAGAATTAAAAAAAGTAGTATCAGCAATTCAAGACCCGTCTTCAACTGTGAAAGTGGCAAGTGAAAAAGCTTTGGAGCTTGCTGAAAAACAAGATAGCACATCATTTATTAATTTTATAAAGCAGAATAAAGGTGAGTTTTCATCTTCTTTATTTAAAGCTGTTGCTAGCGGGATATTGGTGGAGACATTTGCGAAGCTCATTAGTTAAAATGGCGTAAATTAATAAGAAAGCTGAGCTATAGCAAGATTTCGCCAGCATCAATTGAAACACACAAAGATTCTGGAACTAAAAAATAGATAAGGCTAACCAGCTATAATAATAGAACAGAAGTCGCTAAACGAGGCCATTCATGAATGGAGTTGTTAGCACTTCTGTTCTATTTAAGTTTATATTCTAGATTCATTGTCATTGTTTCACATGAAACATTTTAAGATTGAAATTAATATTTTCGGTACACATCGATCGTGTTGCCAAAATTGATATAGTAACGGCCATAGTTGTACATCATCCCGTATTTCTCCCGGTAAGCATCTACTGTGCTCCGCAAAAATTCCTCTGTTACCTCTAGTTGCTCCGCCACTTCATGATATTCCGTTAACCCAAGATAAAAGCATCGGATAATTTCATCAATCGGAACTAGTTCCTCAAATGCACGCCGCCGCGCAAAAATTTCTTGCTTGCGATTGGGTAAATTATTCTGATCTACAATATTCCCGTAAGTATATCTCCAGTGCATCAACTCTTCTATTAGAAGACAGCGCTTTTCAATTTGTGTCTTTCGGCTATCAATAAAAATGGTGCCATCCAGAAAAAGTCCCGGAAGCTTATCTGGCATTTTTTCTTCCTTAATAGTTATAAAATCTTTGTAATCATTCACGAGTTTTTCATACATATTCACTCACTCCCCGCGGTGGAGCCTCTTTTTCATATCTATATACGCCAAAATGTCGCGCATCTCTTCCTCCGTAACATCAGCATCAAGGTGAGCGGCAATCGTTAGCACATGCTCGTTCTTGTCATTTGCACTCGCTCTTGGAGGAAAAAAGGCATCAATCGGTTGATTAAAAATGCCCGCAAGCTGATAAAGAACATCTTGGCTCACTTTGCGCTCGCCATTTTCATAGCGACTAATCGTTTGGCGAGTTGTCTCAAGCTCAGTTGCTAAAGCTCCTTGGCTCATTTGGCTATTTTCACGAAACTGGCGGATTTTATTTCCTACAAATTTGTTGAGCTCCATATCCGATCTTCTCCTTTTATAGAATAGTTTCAGTATAACACGCTGTAACCTATTTGGAAACAATTTAGCGTTTTTAGCACCAATTAATTTACATGTAACCAATTTGGTGCTAAAATACATACAGAGATAAAAATTGGAGGGATTGAAAACATGGAAGGAAATAAGATTGATACGGGAAAATCGATTTTGAAGGGAGGAGGCTAAAAATGGATCAGTACTTACATTCGATTTTTGGAGAAAGCAATGTCATTTTCCAAGTTTTGCTATACTTTCTAGGTGTTAACTATCTATTTCAGCTTTTTCTCGCCATTAATCGAAGAAAAATCACGTGGCGCTTTGCGATTCAGGCCCTTTTAAAGAAATTAGCCATTTTTCTAGTGATCGCGGTCGCTCATCAAACAGACCTTGTCATTGGAGATGGGAATATGGTGCGCGACGGAACGGCCTTTTTTTACCTAGCGAATGAGCTGCTCACAATGATTGAAACACTGATGCAACTAGGGGTGAAGGTCCCAAACGTTTTAAAAAATCTAGTTGAAGTGTTCAAAACAAATGCTGGAGAAAACCATGAAAATAAATAAGGCAAGAAACGCAGGAGTGCTGGATAAATAAAAAATGGGCTAGCGCGATAAAGTGGCACTAGCTCATTTTGATTGGTTTATTTCGAATGCTTCTTGAACATGTTGTGTGTGAAAAACAAGTTGCCTAGTAAGAAAAGGCTGGTCATATAAAACACAATCGGGTATCCAAATGCTGCAGAAACACTTGACCCAATTAGCGGCCCCGCCACATTACCAAGACTTTGCGAACTTTGATTGTATGAAAAAATGCTGCTAAGCGAGTCGCGCGGTGAATTTTTGTTAATCAAGGTGTTGATAGAAGGCATTAGCGCGCCAGTTGTGAATCCAAGCAAGAATCGAAGCAATCCAAGTTCAAGCGGGTTTTGTACCCAAGCCATTGGCACCATGATGATAGCGGCAGCGATAAGTCCGCCAATTAAAACTTTATGATTACCAATTTTGTCACCAAGCTTCCCAAGATACGGGGAAGCAATCAAGGCAGAGATTCCTGGTGCAGAGGTGATAATACCACTAATTAATGAGATATTATTGTCGCTCCCAAGGAGTTCACGAATATAAAGCGGTAAAATCGGACTGATGGAAGTATTGGCAATTTGAATGATAAAAGTCGTCAAGAAAAGACCAAGAATCAGATTTTTGCCTGGCAACCGCTGGAATAACTGCCGTGTTGTAAGCATCTTTTCGCGGATTACAGGTTTGAAATCTTCCTTCAAGAAAAATAAAGTCAGCAAAAAAGTCAGTAATAAAACGAATCCGGTAATGAAAAAAACAGGTCGGTATCCAAATATGTCTGCAAGAAACCCGCCGATTAACGGACCGATCAAAGTGCCCGAAATCGTCCCAGTAGAAAGGAATCCAAGCGTCCATCCGCTTTTATTTTGCGGCGCTTGCGAGGCGACGAGTGCTGTTGCATTAGGTATGTATCCCGATAAAAGACCATTAAGTGCTCGCAAAAGAACCAGCTGATAGACGTTTTGAACAAGACCAAGGCAGCCCATCGTGATTGTCATCCCAAGTGATGCCCGGAGTAGCATCAAACGGCGGCCTTTCCGGTCTGCTAATCTCCCCCAAAATGGCGAGACGAGAGCGGAAGTAAGAGCCGTTGCGCTGACAGCAAGCCCTGACCAAACATTTAACTCCGTATGATCTGTCACGCCAAGGTCTGAAATATATAAAGACATAAACGGCATGACTAGGTTAAAACTGACACCCGTTAGGAAACAACCCAGCCAAGAAATATAAAGATTTCGTTTCCAATTTAATTTTGCATCCAAGAAAAATCGCTCCTTTGTTTGTTTTATCGTACTCCGGTTTTGCTAAATTGTAAACGAATGTGAACATTTTGTGACAAACGATGAAAATACCTTCCGTTTAGCGAAAGATTTGCTAGTTTCTTGTGAATCCCGTTGCTATACTTAAATGGAATGGAGCGGTTCTGATAAGGAGCTTAAGCCATTCAAAACTTCATGAAAAAGGGAGAATCAAGATGAAAAAGACTATAAAAGTAAGTTGTGGAGTTTTAGCTTTGTTGGTGGGCTTGTTTTTACCAAGTTCTGTACTTGCAGTAGAGGCGCCAGAAGTAGACAAAGACGAAAAGGTTGTTAGCGAAAGTCAGGTACAAAACGAAGTCAAACAGCAAGATGCCGTGCAAGAAAATGAATCAAAACAGCTTGAAAAAGATGTTCCAGAAGTGAAACCGGAACAAGGAACAGATAAACAAGCTGAAAAAGCACCACAAGAAGCAGCGAAGCCAAAAGAATCTGTAAAAGCAGATGACAAAAAAGCTGTAGCTAAAAAGGATGCGAAAGTTACAACACCACTTGCTGTAGCAAAAGCAAACGTGAGTGTAGAAATTAATTCAAGCGTTACACCTGCATACTTTGCAGAAGGAAAATCTGGTGTGGCACTAAGCTTTAAAACAAATCCAGTTCTTTCAACAATTGGGAAGAAATCAGTTGTAATTGAAGCAACAAATGGCACAACAACAGAAGAAATCTCTGTAAGCTACACAGTAGTTGATACAAAAGCACCTGTTTTGAGCTTATTTGAAAATAATCTTGAATTCTCGCTAGATGAAGGATGGTTTGCGGACGAATTAGTAGACGTATCGGATAACTCTGGTGACTACGAAGTCTTCTTTGCGGATGGATCGACAACGCTTAATACATCAAAAGCTGGTACGTTTTCTGCGGTAATCGTAGCACGTGATGCAGCGGGAAATGAATCTCGAGTTACATTTACCTATACGGTAATTGATGACGAAGATATGTTTGATTACGCAGCACCACAAATTGATCCAGTGAAATCAACTGCAACAGACGTTTATGGAACAACGAAACCAAATGCTTATGTACAATTAGGAAATGAAAATGGCGACGTTATTGGTGAAGCGATTGCAGATGCAAACGGAAACTTCCATATTCATTTGGCAACACCACTGAAGAGCGGTTCAGTTGTCCTTATCTGGTCGTTTATCCTTGAAACGGGCGAAATGAGCGATATTGGCGTTTACACTTATGGAGATACAAGTCTTTTGGAGAACACAGGTATCAAACCTCTTCAAACAGCGAAAAAACCAGTTAAACCGGCTAAACCAGCAGCGCCAGTTGTAAAAACAGTTGCGAAAAAAGCTGATCCAGCAGCACTTCCAAAAACTGGGGATGCAGAAACAGGCGGACTTGCTGCGGCGGGAACATTTCTTGCTGTACTAGCGGGCTTATACTTAAGAAAAAGAAATTAATAGTTAAGTGAAAACCGGCAGTTTTGTTTCTTGCCGGTTTTCGCTTTAAAAAGACGATCTCCCTTATAAGTCCAGTTTCCATCTGAACTTTTAGGGAGATCGTCTTTGTTTAATTTTTAAGTTTCGCAAATTCTTGTTCGCGCAGCGCTACGCGTCTAATTTTCCCTGAATCCGTTTTAGGGAGCGAATTCACAAATTCAATTCGGCGAGGGTATTTATACGGGGCGGTGATTTTCTTGGTAAACATTTGTAGTTCTCGTTTTAGCTCATCACTGCCCGTGTAACCATCCTTGAGCACAATGAAGACTTTCACGACGGTGCCACGAATTTCATCTGGGCTTGCCACAACCGCAACTTCCTTTACGGCTTCATGGTGCGTGAGCGCATCCTCAACTTCAAACGGCCCAATGGTGTATCCCGAACTGATAATAATATCGTCATTGCGTCCTTGGAACCAGTAATAGTTAGATTCATCGGCGTAAGCCCGGTCTCCGGTGACAAAATAATTACCACGGATGGCTTTTTCCAGCCGTTCAGGTTCTTTATAATACGTCTTAAAGAGCGCCGGGAAATCTTTCCGAACTGCAATATCGCCAATTTCACCTTGCGGAACCGGATTGCCAGCTTCATCGACAATAGCCATATATTCTGGCATAATAGGTTTTCCCATCGAACCTGGACGGATTGGAGTATCAACCAGCGTGCCAATCAGAAGTGTGCTTTCAGTTTGGCCATAACCATCGCGCACTTTGATTCCGAATGTATCTTGGAAAACATTGATAACTTCGCGGTTAAGTGGTTCTCCGGCAGAAACGGCGCTTCTAAGATGGGATAAATCGAATCTATCCAAGTTTGGCACTTTGACCATTAAACGATACTCGGTCGGCGTACAGCAAAGGACATTAATTTGCTGCTGTTCTAGCAATTTCAGTTGGTTTTCAGGTGAGAAACGTCCGCTGTACATGAATCCCGTTGCGCCTTTTCCGAGGACAGAAAGAAACGGTGACCAAATCCATTTTTGCCATCCAGGACCAGCTGTTGCCCAAACGCGGTCATTTTCGCGAATATCAAGCCAGTGATCAGCCGCAATCCGAATATGGGCGTAACCCCAGCCATGAACGTGTACGACGCCTTTCGGGTTTCCAGTTGTTCCGCTTGTGAAAGCAAGTAAACATGGATCATCTCGGTGAGTTTCAACGGGTGTAAAAGTATCAGAAGCCTCTGCCATGACTGCTTCGTAACTTGTCCATTCCGAGTCTGTTTCATCAAGTAAAATGCGCATTTTTACTAAGGAAGCAATATCTGGAATTTTATTAACTTCTTGATGGATTCCTGCATAAGCAATAATTCCTTTCACGCCGGCTTGGTGAATGCGATATTCAAGGTCGTGTGCTTTCAAAAGTTCAGATGCAGGAATAATAATGGCACCAGCCATCCATAAACCCATATAAATCGAATAAGTTTCAAGCAAGCGAGGCGTGATCACAATAATGTGATCTCCTTTTTTAATTCCTGCTTGAGTAACGACATTTGCAAATTTACGTGCTTCAGAAAGTAGCTCGTTATAGCTCCAGCTTCTTTCAGGTTCGCTTGGAGATTTCCAAATCAATGCCGTTTTATCAGAGGCGAATTTTGTGATTTCGTCCGTAATGTTATAAATTTCGGGTGCGATTAAGTTTTCTGAATACAAAATAGATTTCCTCTGTTTAAAAAATTAGTACCTGATATTAAAACATGGTAATATATTTAAATCTAAAAAGCAACTGTAAAGAAAAGTGAGATTATGCTAAGATGAAAAAAACGGTTGAGAAGTGAGGAACGGAAGTGGAAAAAGAGAAATTTATGCGAGAAGCTATAAAAGAAGCTGAAAAAGCACGGGCGCTTGGCGAAGTACCGATCGGAGCAGTTGTAGTATTAGATGGAGAAATTATTGGTCGTGGCCATAATTTACGCGAAACGTCCCAAAACGCAATTACACACGCGGAGCTTCTAGCCATTCAAGATGCTTGCATCAATCGAGGTTCCTGGAGACTTTCGGGGGCAGATTTATATGTCACACTTGAACCTTGTCCCATGTGTAGCGGCGCCATCTTGCTTTCGCGGATTCATAAAGTTTACTACGGAGCGAGTGACCCAAAAGCAGGAACAGCGGGAACACTGATGAACCTGCTAGAAGACGATCGTTTCAACCACACCTGTGAAGTTGAAAAAGGACTCCTGCAGCAAGAAACGGCAGAATTGCTTACCTCGTTTTTTAAGGATTTAAGGGAGCGTAAAAAAAATTACAAGTCCAAAAAAACCGAGTAAGCCTTTTTTACTATTTTAGGGGAATCCCTATTTTTATTTTTATATGTGAAGTTTCGAGCAAAACTCTAGTTCAAGTCTAGCAAAGGCTTCAACTTTATCTGTTTCAATTGTGTACATCAATCTATAAAAAAGCTACTAAAGAACTAAATGATTTTCAGGCGAAATAGGATAAAATATACTGTATACAGAACTAATTCTAGTTTAATAATTTTTCTTATAGTGTTTGCGAAAAAGTATTTTGTAGTGAAATTTACCTATGATTGTGAAAGGGAGAACAACCGCTGGTGGTTGATGCCGAATTTTTTCACAATCTTTGCAAGCGCTTGAAAAAGACATGCAAAACGCAAAAAAAAGGAGGGGAAAAGGGTGGATACTTTGTTTCTAGCCCGCTTCCAGTTCGCATCAACAACGATCTTTCACTTTCTGTTCGTGCCGCTATCCATTGGACTTGTGTTCATGGTTGCGCTCATGCAGACGTTGTATGTTGTGAAAGGAAAAGATGTTTACAAAAGAATGTCGAAGTTTTGGGGACACTTGTTTCTAATTAACTTCGCAGTCGGTGTCGTAACCGGAATCATCCAAGAATTCCAATTTGGGATGAACTGGTCCGATTATTCTCGTTTCGTAGGGGACGTATTTGGTGCTCCGTTAGCTATTGAAGCACTTCTCGCTTTCTTCATGGAATCGACATTTATCGGTCTGTGGATTTTTGGTTGGGATCGCCTCGGAAAAAAACTTCATTTAGCATGTATTTGGCTTGTTTCGATCGGTACGATTCTTTCAAGCTTCTGGATTCTTGCTGCTAACTCGTTTATGCAACACCCAGTTGGCTTTGAATTTAAAAATGGTCGTGCTGAAATGAATGACTTTTGGGCACTAATTACGAATGGTCAACTACTCGTTGAATTCCCGCACGTTATTTTTGGTGCATTTGCAACGGGAGCTTTCTTCGTTGCAGGAATCAGTGCTTACAAGATGCTTAAAAAAGAAGATACAAACTTCTTCAAACGCTCTTTCCAAGTAGCGCTTGTACTTGCTATTATCGGTGGATTTGGTACAGCGTTCAGCGGGCACTCGCAAGCACAATACTTGGTTAAAACACAACCAATGAAAATGGCTGCGACTGAAGGTGTTTGGGAAGATACCGCGGATCCAGCGCCTTGGACAGCGATTGCTGGAATTGACGTGGATAACCGCAAAAATACATGGTCAATTGAAATTCCGTATGCGCTCAGCTTCTTATCTTATTCCACATTAAGTGGTTCGGTAGAAGGAATGAACACACTTCAAGCGCAATATGAACAACAATATGGACCTGGCGATTACATCCCACCAGTGCGCACTTCATTCTGGAGCTTCCGTATCATGGTGGCTGCTGGTATGCTAATGATTCTTTTCGCACTAATTGGTGTTGTACTTGCATGGCGTAAGAAACTCGAAAATGCAAAATGGTATTTACGTCTAATGGTACCAATGTTATTCTTCCCATTCTTAGCTAACTCAATGGGTTGGATCATGACAGAAATCGGACGTCAGCCATGGGTTGTTTTCGGATATCAAAAGACGGCAGACGCTGTTTCGCCGAATGTTTCGGCAGGCTCACTGCTCTTCTCGATTATCGCTTTCTCAACGATTTATTCAATCTTATTGATTGTTTTAGTTTATCTATTTATTCGCGAAATCAAAAAAGGACCTTATGGTGAGAAGAAACAAGAAAAAGTTTCCGTCGATCCATTTGATAAAGGGGGCGACGAAATTGTCACTGAATGAGCTATGGTTTCTGCTGATCGCTGTTTTGTTCGTCGGATTTTTCTTCCTTGAAGGATTTGACTTCGGTGTAGGAATGTCTACACGTTTTATGGCAAGAAACGACTTGGAACGGCGAGTTCTTGTAAACACAATCGGCCCGTTCTGGGATGCCAATGAAGTTTGGCTACTAACAGCAGGGGGCGCAATCTTTGCAGCTTTCCCAAACTGGTATGCGACAATGTTCAGCGGCTACTACATTCCGTTTGTCGTTCTATTACTTGCACTTATTGCACGCGGTGTTTCATTTGAATTCCGTCACCAAAAAGCAAGTGCTGCATGGCGCAATTTCTGGGATTGGATGGTTTTTGTCGGCAGTATCTTACCACCTTTCCTATTCGGCGTTTTATTCGCCAGCTTGATTCAAGGAATGCCGATCAATCATGACATGAATATGCACGCTGGTTTCTTTGATTACATTACAGTCTTCTCTGTTTGGGGCGGCATAACTGTAACAATGCTATGCTTGCTTCATGGCTTGATGTTTATTACGATTCGTACTGAAGCTGAAATTCAAGAACGAGCTCGCCGAATGGCTAAACGAGTTTGGTGGATTACGATCCCCGTGCTTGTTGTTTTCGTAGTGATGGCGTTCTTCTTCTCGGATATCTTCCAAGTGCGTCCAGTACTTGTTCCACTAATGATTGCGGTCGTTGTTGTGATGTACGTGCTTTCAGCGGTGTTCTTGTGGAAAGGGCGTGACGGATTTGCCTTCACATTCGGAGGACTTGGTATTGCAATCACCGTTGCAACACTTTTCGTCGGCTTGTTCCCACGTGTAATGATCAGTTCGATTGATTCAGCATTTGATTTGACCATCTATAATGCGGCATCGGGAAATTACTCTTTGACCGTGATGACGATTGTAGCGGTAACCTTGTTGCCGTTTGTGCTCGGCTATCAAATCTGGAGTTACTATGTTTTCCGTAAACGCGTTTCGAGTAAGGAGAAAATGACGTATTAATGGGAAAAGATCTATTTAAATATAAAGGTATTAAAAAAATACTAGCGATTTTAGCTGTACTCACACTTATTCAAGGTGCAGCGATCATCGTTTTGGCTCGTGCCCTCGCCGATGCAGTGACAGACCTGTTTCACGGCGAGGCACTGTCCTCTGTGGCGTTACAAATGATCCTCTTTACTGGGGCGTATTTTGTACGCCATTTTTTAAATGTCTGGAAAAAGGGGATTGTCTACCGCTACGCAGCGGAAACAGGGAAGCGTATGCGTGAAGAACTCCTTAGCAATTTATTTATCCTTGGTCCGCGCTTTACCCGCGCCGAAGGAACAGGGAAAATTGTGACCATGGTAATGGAAGGCGTGCAAGATTTTAGACGCTTCATCGAGCTTTTCTTGCCTAAATTTATGAATATGGCCATCATCCCAGCGATGATCTGGATTTACGTGGTTACGCAAAATGGGACGTCAGCTTTCATATTATTTGTAACTTTCCCAATCCTCATCCTTTTCCTCATTATTTTGGGGCTAGCGGCCAAAAAACAAGCCGATTCACAATTTGAGTCTTACCGGATTTTGTCGAATCACTTTGTTGACTCGCTAAAAGGACTGGAAACGCTCAAATATCTAGGCTTAAGCCACAATCACGAAAAAAGCATCCAAGGCACGAGTGCAAGATACAGACGAGCGACGATGCGAACACTTCGCGTAGCTTTTCTTTCTTCGTTTGCGCTCGACTTCTTTACGATGCTTTCAATTGCCATTGTCGCTCTTTTCTTAGGGCTAGGCTTAATTAATGGCACGATCACGCTATATGTGGCGCTAGCGATCTTGATTTTAGCACCAGAATACTTCCTGCCCGTTCGTGAACTGGGAACTGACTATCACACGACGCTTGACGGGCAAGATGCCGGTCGGAATATCCAGACAATCATTGATCGTGGCGAAAAGGAAAAAGCGGCGCATCCAGGGGAGCCAGCAGATGCTTACGATGAAACGACTCGTTTTGCGATGGAAGGCATCTCCGTGCGGCATGAAAGCGGTGAGACCGCATCGCTTGCTGGGGCTAACTTCGAAGTAAATGGCTACGAAAAAATTGGCATTATCGGTGCAACCGGCGCCGGCAAGTCGACCATGATTGACATTTTGAGTGGGTTTTTGGCGCCGACAGAAGGGCATTTTGAAATGAATGCTAAAAAACAAGTGATGCTTTCGGATGCAGCTTGGCAACAGCAGGTCACTTACATTCCGCAACATCCTTACTTATTCCATGATACGATCGCCGGGAACATCAAGTTTTACCATCCGGATTCCACACAAGAAGAAGTGGAACGTGCAGTAGGTGCGGCAGGTCTTGCGAGCGTCGTAGCTGATTTAGACGCCGGGTACGGAACGGTTGTCGGGGAAGCTGGACGGACACTTAGCGGCGGCCAGGAACAGCGGGTTGCGCTTGCGCGGGCATTTTTGTCGAATCGAAAAGTAGTCTTGCTTGACGAACCGACGGCGCATCTGGATATTGAAACGGAAGCGGAGCTAAAGGCGCCCATGCTTGAACTTTTCGAGAATCGGCTTGTGTTTTTTGCGACGCACAGACTGCACTGGATGCTCGAAATGGACCGGATCATTGTACTCGATAAGGGACAAATTGTTGAGACCGGGACACACGATGAGTTGCTTGCGAGAAAAGGGTTTTACTACAAGCTAGTAAAAGCTCAGTTGGAGGAGATATAATGCTAAAAAACAGTTGGATCGGTCCTTATATCAAAGAAAATCTCAGACTGTTTATTCTCGTTACATTCCTCGGCGTACTCACATTTTCTGCAGGTGCCGCTTTGATGTTCACCTCAGGGCATTTGATTTCGAAATCTTCGCTCATGCCAGAGTCGATTATGGCTGTTTACGTGTCAACCGTTGGCGTGCGCGCGTTTGGGATTATGCGATCCGTTTCTCGTTACGTTGAACGACTTTCGAGTCACTCGCTCGTTTTAAAGATTTTGGAGAAAATGCGCGTCAGACTCTATCGCATTCTAGAACCGCAGGCGCTACTAATTAAATCGCGCTACCGGACCGGAGATATTTTAGGTTTGCTTGCGGATGATATTGAACATCTGCAAAACTTTTACTTAACGACGATGTTTCCTGCTGTTGTGAGCGTGGTTCTCTATGCCGGCGTTCTCATCGCGCTTGGAGCTTTCTCGATTCCATTCGCGATTTTGATGCTCATTTTGATTGGCTTGCTTGTCTTTGTTCTACCTTGGCTTTCATTGCTTTATGCAAAGGGAAAGAATGCTTATTTGAAGCAAGGAAGAAATGGCCTTTATAGCCAGTTTACGGATGCCGTTTTTGGCTTAAGCGACTGGATGTTTAGCGGCCGCGAAAAAAGCTTTATCAAAGGCTATGAAAAAGATGAAAAAGAGCTGTTAAAAGTGGAAACCAAACAATTTCACTTCGTCAATTGGCGGGACTTTTTCAGCCAGCTGATTGTCGGAGCAACCGTTGTCGTGATGGTTTACTGGAGTGCAGGACAGGCTCATGATGGCGCATTTAATGGAACCTTCATTGCTGCCTTCGTACTGGCCATTATGTCGCTTGGCGAGGCTTTTGTGCCAGTTTCAAGCGCCGTTAGTGATAAATCGCTTTATCAAGATTCACTCGATCGGCTAGACAAAATTGAAGATCCAAGTTTGCCTGACTTTGAACATGAGCTTGAACAAAATGTGCGTATCGAAACGAAGAGCGTAGCACTTGAGGCTCGGGCGCTTTCGTTCCAGTATAATGAAAAAAGTCCGTTTGTCTTGAACCAGTTTGATTTTAAGCTTGAGCAAGGGCAAAAAGTGGCGATGATCGGGCGAAGTGGAACCGGGAAGTCTACCTTTTTGAAACTTGTACAAGGTGCGCTTACGCCGACGAACGGTGAGGTGTTGATGAACGGGGTCAAGGTGGAAGAAATTCGGCCGCAGATGGCGGAAGTAGTCTCGATGCTCAATCAGAAGGCGCATTTATTTAGCACATCAGTGCTAAATAATATCCGGATGGGGAATCAGGATGCGACGGATGAGGAAGTGTATGAGGCGGCACGCCAAGTTAAGATGCATGACTTCATTATGAGCATGCCAGATGGTTATCACACGCAAATGACGGAGATGGGGGCGCGCTTTTCTGGCGGGGAACGTCAAAGGATTGCACTCGCTCGGATTCTTCTGCAAGATACGCCGATTGTCATTTTGGATGAGCCAACGGTTGGACTCGATCCGATTACGGAACGCGAACTTTTGCAGACGATTTTTGAGACGCTTGAAGGAAAATCGGTTATTTGGGTGACGCATCACTTGGTTGGTGCTGAAAAAATGGATACGGTCGTTTTCCTTGAGGAAGGCTCGATTTTGATGCAAGGGACGCACGCAGAACTTATGGCGAGCAAACCGCGGTATCGCAGGCTTTATGAGCTTGATCGGCCAATCAAGTTGAATTAAGATGGGAAGTGGAGCTTTTGCAGTGAGTTTATCTCGGTGCAAAAGCTCCTTTTTTGGTATAATGGTGCCAGAAACGAGGGATGAGACATGAAGGAATTTGTAATGGGCGTTGATATTGGCACATCTAGCACAAAAGCGGTTCTTTTTACGGAACAGGGGAAGGTTGTTCACCGACATGCGATTTCTTATCAAATGAAAACGGATACGCGCGGGAAAGCGGAACTCGATCCGGAACAAGTTTTTGAAGCTGTTTGTGGAGCGATTCGAGGCGTCATGCTAGAAAGTAAGGTAAATAAAGATGAAATTTTGGCGGTCTCATTCAGTGCGGCAATGCACAGTTTGATTTTGGTAGATGAAACGGGAACGCCGCTTACGAAATGTATCACGTGGGCTGACGGAAGAAGCTCAGGCGCGCTTAATCGAATGAAACAAAAATTTGATCTAGAGGAACTTTATCAAAAAACGGGGACGCCGATTCATGCGATGAGCCCGTTTGCGAAATTATGTTGGCTACAGGAAACGGAACCAGAAAAATTAAAGCGAGCTAAACGAATTTGTGGGATTAAGAGCTATGTATTATATCGCTTTTTTGGAAAGTGGGTGATTGATGCATCGCTTGCATCTGGATCGGGTTTATTCAACCCTGTCACAATGAAGTGGGAGCAAACAGCGCTCGACTTAGCGGGTATCCCAGAAAGCAAGCTTCCAGAGGTTGTCGTAGAAAGTGAACAGCTTACAGGGCTTTCGGAAGCGTTGCAAGAGAAGCTGCATCTTGATGCGGATACGCCGTTTGTAGTGGGCGCAAATGATGGTTCACTTGCAAACCTTGGCATTCAAGCGCTTGGTGAATCAGATGTCACGGTGACCGTTGGAACGAGCGGAGCGGTTCGAAAAATCGGGCATTCTTTCTTGCCAGATGAGCATGGCAGAACTTTTTGCTACCGGTTGACGGACGGGTTTTTTGTGCGTGGTGGCGCTGTGAATAATGGCGGGAAAATTGTTGAGTGGGCGCTTGAACAGCTTGCACCGCGTGCGATTCGAAATGAGCGTGACTATGAAAAATTAATGGCGCAAGCAGGAAGAATTCCTCTTGGTGCGGAAGGATTGCTGTTTTTACCGTATCTTTTAGGGGAACGGGCGCCGTACTGGACAGATGATATTCGGGGTGCGTTTTTAGGCTTGTCAGAAAGTCATACGCGCGCGCATATGGTTCGCGCGATGATTGAAGGCGTCACGTTAAATTTATACAGTGTTTACCAAGAAATTCAAGCGGAAGGCGATGTTTTGTACGTAACGGGCGGGATTGCTCGGCAAGAAATTTGGTGTCAGCTTCTGGCAGATGTATTTGGGCATGAAGTTCGCGTGCCGTATACTGTTGAAGGCTCAAGTCTTGGTGCAGCCATTATCGCGCTCGAAGCCTTTCAGAAAATCCAAGGTTTTAAACTGGACGGTGAACCAGAAATCACAGCCCGTTTTTTCCCGGATTCCAAGCGTCATGAACGCTATTTAGCTTGGCATGCAGTTTTTGTAGAAGCCGCAGAAGCG
Organism: Listeria valentina; assembly: GCF_011800755.1. Lineage (GTDB taxonomy): Bacteria > Bacillota > Bacilli > Lactobacillales > Listeriaceae > Listeria > Listeria valentina. Next base: position 87,711 of record NZ_JAATJW010000003.1, on the reverse strand, counting down.
CTTATGACAAGCAATCGGCGAATCATTGAATGGTTGAATGAAAATTAAAGCTGTTTACTTGTCGCGGCTTTTGGGGATAGGTAAGTAAAATTAGAAATGAGGTTGTAGCTTATGAACCGAAAAATTGTTTGGATTGCTTTGATTTTGATTGGGATTTGCTTGCTCGGAACTATTGCTGCAACACTTGTCAGCGTATATTTAGCAGGTTGAAAATTAAATGGAGATTTTACTTGTGTTTTTTTACTAAAAAAGATACACTATTAGTTGAGTCCTTTTTGTAAGGATTCCTAAATTATGGTAGCAAATTTGCCGTGCTAGACGGGGAGATAGCGGCGCCCTGTAACCCGCAATCCGCTCTAGCGGGGTTGAAGTCCTCAACTGAGGCTTATATCTGTTTGGTCAGCCTTTGACACGTGGTGTTGACGATTTGGTCTTGCGCAATGGAAGCCTGTGAACCATGTCAGGTCCGGAAGGAAGCAGCATTAAGCAGTGTTCTTCTATGTGCCGCGAGGTAGCCTGGTCTGAGCTAACGATCAAAGAAGCGCAGGTGGATGTATGTCGAATTGAGGTGCACGGCGTTAAATATGAATTTACTTAAATCTTCTCTTGTTAGAGAAGATTTTTTTTGTTTGTAAAAAAATAATGTAAGCCGTTGGTTTTAAGCTGTTTACTATTAGTTTTATTGTATAAATGTGAAGAAAAATACAAAAATAACATTCGCTATTTTGTTTTTTATCTTATATACTATATTTGTAAAAAATAATAAGGGGGATACTATGAAATTTTTAAAAAGAGGGCTTAGTCTTGTATTTGTATTTGTTTTAGCTTTAACTGTTGTCGCTTGTGGTGAGGAGGCTAAAACCAAAACATTTGAATTAGAACAAAACGGAGCGACGATGGAAGTCACTTATACATACAAAGGCGATAAGGTGCTTAAGCAAACGAGCAAAAATAAAATTCCTTACTCCGCTATGGGGGTAACATCAAAAGATCAAGCGAAGGAAAAGTTACAATCAACTGTTAAGCAGTATCAAGGAATCAAAGGCTTGAAGGAAAATATCACTTACGGGGACAATGCAGTGAGTGAAACCGTTGCAATCGACTATGAAAAAGTGGATTTGGATAAAGTTTCTGGCATTTCTGGCATAATGATAGAAGGCGATGCAAAAAACGGTATCAGCATGAAACAATCAGAAAAAATGTTGAAAGATCAAGGATTTAAAGAGAAAAAATAATAAGAAGAAACTTTGTTTTACTCTCGTTTGATGAGGACGGAGCTTTTAAAAGTTAGCGAAAGCATTTTGTTTTGAATCAAGTGAGAGGATAAGTTTATTAGAAAAGGGTACTTATGTGATCATAAGTATCCTTTTTTTGATTTAAGTTAGTGAATTTGTTCGCTAAAACTGTTAAAATAGGAAATGGATTTGAATTTTGAAGTTGAGGATGAAGTTTATGCAGCGCTTAAAGAAAAAAAGAACCATAGTAATAACAAGTATTCTAATTGTACTTGCTGCTATACTCTTAACTCTAGGAGTTATTTTTGGTGTATTCCAGCGACAAGAGGTGCTAGATAACTATGATGTCGCTTATGAAATGGATGGGAAATTGTATGATGTATTCCCGATTTCATCAACAGATATCGGGCTCGACAAGAAGAAAGACAATAAGCATCTTTATTTCCGGGTGAATAGTTATTATAATCTCGAGTATTTCTTCCGGATTGCTTATAATCAATTTGAGTTAAATAAACCATCTGTGGATAAAAGTTTTGCTGGAAAGCTGGATTATCGCGTGGCAGATAATGCTTACGTGACCCAAGAAGACGTTTTTCGAACAAAGAAGGATCGGTATGCAGTTTATTCTTTCCACAACAAGACGGGGAAAGAAATCTACCGATATGATCCAGAAACCACTTCAACGGATGAGTATGTAACAAGAATCAAGCCGACGATTTTGCAGGGCTACAAAAAAAGCGATATTGCAAGCTACGATGATTTTCTTGATATCACAAAGTTATTCCAAGATAAACTGAATAAGAAAGTAAATGTGCGTGTGGATGATTCCAAGCGCATGGTGATTTTTTCGATTAAAGATAACTAAACAGAAAAAGCAGAGATTCCCGTAAAGCCTTATTATGCGGCTTTACGGGAATCTCTGCTTTTTTTTGGTGCTAGCTTTTCTTTTGGTGGCGTCGTTCAGGGCTTTTCCAGACGCCCGTTCCGTGACCAAGGATAGTTTTCACGGCAGGAATGAAAGTTGTTACAATTGTTGCGGCGCTGAGCATCCAGTAAAACAATAAATAAAGCGGGGAAAAAAGAAAATATTTTAGCTTGCGCCCCTTTGTATCAATCAGTAAAGCCGCAAAAATTTGTAAAAGACCAGCCGTTATTTCAAAACAAACGAAAATACCTGAAAGGACAAGCATATGTAAGGTAGTTTGATATTGCTGTGTGAAGAGTAGGTATCCAAAAGTAAAGGCAAATGTGAGTGACGACAACCAAAAGAAAAACGTCCAGATAATGCTAAGCGTTTGATCAATAAAAATACTAGTTCGACCAATATTTTTGAAGGGGTGGAAAAAAACCTTTTTGAAATTGGCCAGCCAAACTTCGATGCCGCCTTTTGCCCAGCGCTTGCGTTGCGTATAAAGGGACTTAATGGTTTCTGGAACTTCCATGAAGAACATGATATCTTCGGCAAAAAGAGAGTGCCAGCCCACTAATTGATGATCCCAAGCAATGCTGATATCTTCTGTCGCTCGATCTTGTCGAAACAATCCTATATCAATCAATGCTTCTTTCCTGTAAATGGTATTTGCACCACTATACGCATAAATAACTCCAAATACACCTGTTTGAGTACGTTTGATAATACCTACAATGCTTGAAAATTCAACTGTTTGCGATTTTCCGACTAATGTTGAACGGTTTTGCACGATGGCGTTAGAAGTGACGGCTGAAATATTACGGCTTTCTTGTCGAATAAAGTAATTTACGTATTTTTGTAAAGCACCGGGTTCGGGTACGATATCTGCGTCATTGCTTAAAATTAAATCTCCTTTAGCAAAACCAACACCAACGTTAAAAGCGTGTGCTTTTCCTTTGTTTTTTTCAATGCGAATGACGCGAAGTTTATGATGCTCTTTTGCCAATCTTGCAAGAATTTCAGGTGTAGAGTCAGTTGAACCATCGTCCATGACAAGTACTTCGTAGTGTTGATAATCTAATTGTGTTAAAAGATAACTAAGTGTATCTTGAATAATAATCTCTTCATTGTGCACGGGAACCATGATCGTAATAAATGGTTCTATTTCAGTTGGTATGGGAATCCATTCTTCTTGTTTATGACGGAATAAAAAATTATAGCAGATAACGCCTGTGATCCAAGCAATCCCACCTAATACAGGATAAGTTAGTAAAATGACAAATAAAACGGTTAAAAGGAAATCTAGTATTGGAAATCCGGTATTTATTATTTTCATTTTAACGGAACCTCGTTTTCTTGATAAAGTTTTTGGATGCTGTCATCATCAAGATTTTGATCTTCAGAAACTGTATAAGTACGAACAGATTTACGAAATTCTTCTGGACCAAATCGTTTGTTATAGAAAGTATTTAGCGCCTGTTTTCTCTTAGCCAATTGATTTTCATCATGCATGACTTTTCTTTGCAATTGGTGTTTGGTTTGGTGATTGTTCCAAATAGTTAACAGGATAAATAAACCAATGATTAATAAAATAGCAACTAAATAATAGTGTTTTAGAAAGTCAAAAATGCGAAGGGCGGAATCGAAAGCATTATAAACGATGACTTCATTTTGGCGAAAAAGAATGGGAAACAAAATGAGAGCAAATGGCAGAAAAACTAGCAGCCAAGCAAGAAGAACAATAAGCGTTTGACGAATCTTCAATCCCCAGTGTCCCTTCTCAAAATAAGAATCGGTAATCATTTTTTTCCGAATGGATTTGTTCTTTTGAGTGGTTTTCATTACTGGTCACCCTTTTCTTTAGACTTTGAACGGATTTTGGGGATAATAAAACCTGCTAGCCATCCCAAAATGGCGGAAATAGCAATGACCATGAATAATGGAATAGACATTTGTCCAAATAAAAAGTGGACGGTCACGTGTTGGCGGTTAAAAACCATAAATAAGATGATTAGTACAATAAGTATGATATTGATAATCAGCTTGATGGATATTTTTTTAGATTCGTTTTCCAAGGATAACCCCTCCTCAAATATAGATTTTCATGATTAATACTAGTATTCCCGCTAAGTTTTATGAAAAACATCTAGGGTAAACAATAGAAGAATAAAGAGTAAATAGAATTTTTAAGGATCCTTAAGAATTTCTTAGTGTTTGCTATGTATAATGGAGTTTATCAATTGAATGGGGGAAATGGTTTTTATGAAGCGAAAAACGTTTATGGGATGGGGCTTTTTGGTTTTAAGTGTCTTGGTATCCAGTATTGCAGCTTGGGGAATTAGCGAAAATCGGAGTTCAAAGAAGGAACTAAAAGCGGAAGCGACTCCGCAAATAAATTCGGTGAACGAAAAACTGGAGGTTCTAGAAAATAAATATCACGCAAAACTGGGTGTATATGCGACGAACGGTAACGAAAAGATCAAATATAATGCGCAAGAAAGGTTTGCTTATACGTCAACGTATAAAGCGATTATTAGTGGTTTACTTTTGAAAAATCGTACGGAAGAAGAGCTGCAAAAAACAATCTTATTTTCAAAAGAGGATTTAGTCGATTATTCACCGATTACAGAAAAATTTGTGGATAAGGGAATGACGCTCAAAGAAATTATTCATGCGGCGGTGGCATATAGTGATAATACGGCGGGAAATCTATTATTTGATGAAATTGGTGGCACGAAGAAGTTTCAAAAGGCATTAAGAAAAATTGGGGATAATACGACGATTGCCTCTCGCTATGAGACGGATTTAAATTCAGCGGTTCCAGGGGATTTACGCGATACAACGACCCCTGAAGCGTTTGGAATGGATTTACAGCGTTTAACGGATCCTGAATACTTGAATCCACAAGCGTTAAGTTATTTCAAGCAAACTTTAGTTGATAATACAACAGGAGATAAACTCATTCGAGCGGGTGTTCCTGAAGGCTATATTGTAGGCGACAAGACGGGTGCGGGATCTTATGGAACGCGAAACGACATAGCGATTATTTTTAAAGAAAACAGCAAGAAAGCCCCGTTTGTCTGGACGGTCTTCTCCAAAATGGATCAGGAAGATGCGCAATATAACGATCAGCTGATTGCGGACGTAGCCAAAGTGCTAAGCGAAGAATTTGAACTATAAAACTAAAAAACAGAGACTAAGGCAAGCGCTTTTTTGAGCGGATTTGTTCCTTAGTTTCTGTTTTTTTTTTGCAAGAAAGAGAAGTTACTGCACAACGGTAAATTTGATGATTTTGAACCTAATGAGCCTAAAAAATTGAAAATGGCTTCATTGCTTCACTTGTTTTGAAAGGGAGTTTGTCTTCTAAAAAATTTTGCAACTGCTGGAAATTTAAAATTAATGGTTTGAGTTGTGCGAATACCCCTGTAAGGTGAAGTGTTTGCAGAACGGAGTTGACCTTAGTTTCTTTTACTTGTGCCATCTGTGCAATTAATTTAGGTGTGACATAGCTTGGCAAAAGAATGGACGACTCATTTTCTAAGGCTTTCCCCGCTTTTCCTGCTATCTGAAATAAAGTCCACGCTACCTTAATATCTGAGGATCTATCAGCAATTCGTGTGGCAAAGGAAGTCGCGATAAACTGCGTAATGATTTTTTCAAACGTGCGATGGTAGTTATGCGGATCGAGGTGTAAGTGTGATAAGAGAAACTCTTTATTAATTTGAATAATTTCAGTATCGTTAAGAGCAACTACTTGATACGGGAGACAATATTCCGGTTTCCCATCTGCTGGACTTTCAATCAGCGACTCGATATTAAGGACATTTCCTTCGTTTAAAAGGGCCGTGCTAATCATTTCGCCTGTACCGTTTTGAACTTGTACAAGGAGCTCTCCTTCTTTTACGACTAAAACTTGATCGGTAGAAGAATGAACAGTACTATAGCAAACATCATTGGCATGGAAGTAAAGTATCTTCCAAAAAGGTTTATACCAATCTTGCTGAGTAAGCAAAGTATTTAAAAGCATTCTAAGCGCTTCCTTTCTTTTTAGCCTTATTGTTCAGAAATTGAGCGTTTTTTGATCTTCGACATATTTTAGATCTATTGATTTTAAAAAGTCTAATTCCTCTAGGTGAGAATCTTTTTTTATTTGTCTCATTGCTTCTATATTGATTATGTAAAAAACGCTCATTAAAACAACAACTAAACTTTACCGAAAAAAAATTTGAAAGTAAATCTTTCTAGAAGAAAAAAAGAAATGTTTCCAAAGGTAGTTGTCACAAATTCGTCATATTTATATACTTAAGAGGTGGACTTTGTAAGGAGGAATTATTTTGGGCACAATATATGGTTACGTTAGAGTATCAACAGATGAACAAAAAGTTTTTTTGCAAGAGGATGCTTTAAAGAAGTATGGCTGTGATGTCGTTGTTGTTGAGAAAGAATCTGGAAGAAAAGAAAAAAGGAAAGCACTAAGTAATTTGATGAGACGCATTAAGCCAGGCGATACGCTTGTCATCTGGAAGCTTGACCGGTTAGCGCGCACAACCAAGCAGTTAATCACCTTATCTTCAAAACTCCAAGAAAAACAAGTGACATTAGTTAGCTTGCAGGAAAATTTGAATACAGACACGCCGCTTGGCCGCTTTTACTTTACCATTATCGCTGCGATTTCTGAAATGGAAGTGGAAATGATTCGTGAAAGAACGCGCGCAGGGATTGCTTCTGCGAAAAGGAGAGGAAAAACACTAGGTCGGCCCAATATTTCACCGAAACTGGTTCGAGAAATTCAGAAGCTAAGCAAACAAGGCCATTCTGTTATCGAAATTGCACGTCGATGTGAAGTAAGCGGAAATACCGTTTATAAATACATGGCAGAAGAGAAAAAACTACCTTCTTGAGCAAGAAGCAAAAAAGCAAGGTTGGTCAAATTTGTAACCATCCCAGTTCAAAAAAGTAGAAATCAAGAAAAGCGCAGCTTTTCTCGATTTCTACTTTAATTTGTTTATTTCGTTTCGGAATTTTTCGATTCAGTAGATTTTTTTGCTTCGGATTTAGCAGTTTGATCAGGCTTTGGATCATCTGGAAAGACGATCGAAAAAGTATCACGTTTGATTACTTTGCTGTTTCTGCTTTCCTCTGGCATATCAGACTTTAATGCCAATTGAATCACCTCAATTCTACTTGTATTATAGCACAATCACCAGTTCGTGTAGCGGGATACACACTTATCATTTTGCGTGTGTAAAATAAAAGCTCTATCTAGGGCTTGTACACGACTTTTCTGCAGAATACTTGGCATGAAAATTGCATTTTAAATCAGTAAAGGTATATTCATCTGCTGGATTTGATATTGCAAGGTGATAGGCTTAACGTTAAAATAAGAAAAGAGAAGATTTTTTATAAAAGTTTTTTGTGATGACTTTTAAGCCACAATCTCGTAAGTAAAAGTCAGGTATCCGAAAAATCTTCAGAAACTTTTCAAGAAACGGTAGGGATTGTTGGATGAAATTAGCAAATAGTCTGTTTGTAGTTTGTATCGGACTGATGATCGTCATGTTTAGTCCTTCTTTTGGAAAAAACGGTGCAGCAAGCATGCCGATGATGGTTACAGGGCTTGTCATTGTTGTGATCGGAGCGATATATGTTTTTAAAGGTCTTAAAAACAAAAAAGGGCAAGGAGGGGATAAAAAATGAAGGTTTCGCAAAAACTTTATATTTCCCAAAAAGAGTGTTTTACAGCCATTATTAATTCAGTTATTTATGATATTAAAAAATCGACGGGAAAAACGAAACAAGTTCGGCAGCTGCAAGGCTTTTCTTATCAGCGGACAATGTCAAATGGCATGAGAACGACAACAACCATTAGCGAAGTTGTGCCAGATGAAGTCTATCAGTTCACAACAGAAACGCTTTCTAATACACATACCACGACCTATACGATTACGGAAACAAGTGAAAATACTTGTGAAGCCACTTATACCGAAAAAATTGCAGCTGATAAAACGATGCGTAAGATGAATAATGCGATCGTAGGCTTTATGTTTGGTTTCTTTCGGAAAAGACGCGTTCGTAATTTACTAAAAGCGATTGAAATGTCTGTGATTAATGAAAGTAAAGCGAAAAAGAAAGCTTCAGAGCAAGAAGTGAAGCCGGGGAACTGATTTTTAAAAGGGAAAGCATTCACTAGTCAATTTAGTGCGTGCTTTTTTGTCACTTAGTAGAAGTTTCTCCTTATCAAACGAAGGGAAGTAAGCTATAATAGTACTACTAAGATCGAGAGGGAGAGTGGAAGATGGCATATCAAGCATTATATCGTGTGTTTCGGCCACAGTCGTTTGATGATGTTGTCGGACAAAGCCATGTGACGCGTACACTGCAAAATGCAATCACTCAAAATAAAACGTCGCATGCCTATTTGTTCAGTGGACCCCGAGGAACAGGGAAAACGAGTGCAGCCAAGATTTTTGCCAAAGCAATTAACTGTGAAAACCCGGTCAATGGGGAGCCCTGCAACGAGTGCGAAACGTGTAAGTCGATTACAGAAGGCTCAAATCCCGATGTCCTCGAAATTGATGCAGCGAGTAACAATGGCGTCGAAGAAATTCGTGATATTCGCGAAAAAGTAAAGTACGCCCCCACAGTTTCTAAGTATAAGATATATATTATCGACGAAGTGCACATGCTTTCAACAGGAGCCTTTAATGCGCTACTTAAAACGCTTGAAGAACCTCCTAAACATGTGATTTTTATATTGGCGACAACAGAACCTCATAAGTTGCCGCTCACCATCATTTCTCGGGTGCAGCGTTTTGATTTTAAACGAATCACCACACAAGATATTACGGAACGAATGGCTTATATTTTAAACGAAGAAAAAATTCCGTTTGATGAAAAAGCACTTGCCATTATTGCACGAGCGGCTGAGGGCGGAATGCGGGATGCGCTTAGTTTGCTCGACCAAGTTATTTCCTATGGTTCTGAGGAAGTAAGCGTAACAGATGCACTTGAAATCACTGGTTCTGTTTCGCAAAACTTGCTTACAGAACTCGTTAAAAGTATTATGGAATGCGATGCCGAGCAAGCGATCCGAAATTTATCAGCGCTACTTGCGGAAGGCAAAGACCCTGTTCGGCTGGTAGAGGATCTACTCGTTTTCTTCCGAGATATTTTACTTTATCAAAAGGCGCCGCAACTCGAGGAATCACTTGAGCGAGCTGTGGCGGACGAAGCCTTTCAAGAACTTGCATCAGAAGCGAATTCTGTTCGAATTTACGAGTGCGTCGATTTGCTTAACAAGGCGCAACAACAAATGCGGTTTTCCAATCATCCGGGAATCTATGTTGAGGTGGCTGTGGTTCAACTTACGCAAACAAAAGGTTCTATTACTGGTGGTTCAAGCGGTGAATCCGGTGCGAGAATTTCGAATGAAGAAGTTCAGAAACTCCAAACTGAACTGAGTGCGCTTCGTCGTGAAGTGGATGAGCTAAAGAAAAATGGCGTAAAAGCAAGCGAAACTTCTTCAAGTGAAAAATCGAGCCGTCCGAAAAAAGCGGCTATGAATAGCAGCAAGGGCTTTAAAGCGCCAGTGGGCAAGATCAATCATGTGCTTGGCGTGGCAAAGAAAAAAGATTTACAGATGATTCGAAGTGTATGGAGCGAGTTATTATCTATGTTGATTGCTTCGCAGGCGGCGCTTTTAAATGATGCGGAACCCGTAGCTGCTTCGGATGATACTTTTGTGTTAAAATTTAAGCATGAGATTCACTGTCAGATGGCCATGGAAAATGCTTCGTTTGTTGAGACGATCGAAACCAGTATTTCAAGGCTGACGCAGGCTAATTATCATTTTATTGGTATCCCAGAAGATCAGTGGCATGATGTCCGCGAAAACTTCATCAAGCTGCATAATAATGGCAGCGAGGAAATGGATGGCGAGGGTGCGTCTGCGGAAAACGCGAGCGGGGCTGACACAAATTCAGAAGATCAGTTTGTAGCCGAAGCAGCGAAACTAGTCGGTGATGACTTACTTGAAGTAAAAGAATAAATTTTTTTAGAAGAGGAGAATATTTTATGCGTGGAATGGGTAATATGCAAGGTATGATGAAACAAATGCAGAAAATGCAAAAAGAAATGGCGAAAGCACAAGCAGAATTAGAAGCTTCTGAGTTCACTGGAACAGCTGGAGGCGAAATGGTTTCCGTTAAAGTAAGCGGAAAACGCGAAGTGCTTGATGTAGTTATTAAAGAAGAAGTGGTTGATCCTGAAGACGTAGAAATGCTACAAGATTTAGTTCTAGCAGCAACAAATGATGCGCTTAAGCAACTCGAAGAAACGACTTCACAAAAAATGGGCAAATTCACGCAAGGAATGAACATTCCTGGGCTATAAGTTTACGGCGGCAGGACAAAGCTCGTCCTGCCTGCTTTTTTGAAAGTGAGCGATGCAGATGCATTACCCTGAACCAATAACAAAATTAATTGATAGTTTTATGAAGCTTCCAGGGATTGGTCCAAAATCCGCGGCACGTTTAGCTTTTTTTGTTTTGGACATGAAAGAAGATGATGTCTTTAACTTCGCAAAGGCACTTGTTGACGCCAAACGAAACTTAACATTTTGTTCTGTTTGTGGACACATTACGGACCAAGATCCGTGCTATATCTGTTCGGATACGAGTCGCGACCGGAGCGTCATTTGTGTGGTTGAAGAGCCACGCGATGTGATTGCGATGGAAAAAATGCGAGACTATAATGGGCTTTATCATGTTTTGCATGGTACGATTTCGCCGATGGATGGAGTGGGCCCGGAAGATATTAATATTGCTGATTTGATCAAGCGGCTTCAAAATGAAGAAGTCGAAGAAGTGATTCTCGCTACGAATCCCAATGTTGAAGGGGAAGCGACTGCGATGTATATTTCACGTCTTGTGAAACCAAGCGGAATTAAAGTAACGCGTATTGCCCATGGTTTACCAGTTGGGGGCGATTTAGAATATGCAGATGAAGTGACACTATCCAAGGCTCTTGAAGGTAGACGGGAAGTTTAACGGACAATAGAGGTGATTGACGATGGAATCTAGAAGCAGAACGCACAGTGGCAACAAACGACAAGCCAAACGGAAAAGAAAAACGCGGATTGGCAAGCTTCACAAAAGTTATGATGAATATCTGCTCGAACTAATTGAAGTCACACAGGAAAAATGGCAAAAAGAACGGGAGCTGTTAGATCGAAGCTTTGGCTACGATCCGAGACTTGAATTTGAAGTGAAAAAAGCAGAAATGAAATACTTTTATTTGTTTAAGGAAGCTAGGTACCGCCAAATTAGCGGTAGGAAATAAGAAATTATCTGTATAGAGGGTTGTTAGGTTTACCTAGCAGCCCTCTAAATTTTTAAAAGGGAGTGTTTGCTTTGAACCGGGAAATTGAGAATTACTGGTTAAAATATGCAAATGAACATAATTTAAATCTACAAGTGCCAGATTACTGGATGTTTGGAGATGGAAGCAAGAAAATGGGAGATGAGCTAGCGGATTTAGTTCTTGCTGGTAAAAAAACGGGAACATGCGCGGCTAAAGTAGTTTATGACCTTGAAAATGAAGCGATGCCAGTTGTTGGACAATACGATATTGTATTAAATGGTGATGAATTCCCAGTAGCGATCATTAAGTATACGGCGATTGAGGAAGTACCAATGAATGGAAGTATCGGAAGCCTTTGCTTTATCAGAAGGAGAGGGAGACTTGACTTATAATTATTGGTACACGGAACACGAAAAATTCTTTACATGGGAGTTGGAACAGTACGGGATAACGTTCAGACCGGACTTGATTCTAGTATGCCAGACGTTCGAAGTTGTGGATGCCAATCCAAATCAATCATAAAAAAGAGCTTCGTTGCAAATCCTGCAACGAAGCTCTTTTTTAACTCAAAATTCTTCGGGTTCTGTGCGGACGTAAACGACATCTGGCGCATGGCTAACACGTTCTCCGCGATTGAGTTTTTGAATGATTAGCATTTCTTCGCGGGAAAGTTCGAAATCATAGATATCAGCATTTTCGCGGATTCGGTCAGGGTTTTCTGATTTTGGAATGACACTGACATCATTTTGAACGTGCCAGCGGAGGACGATTTGTGCCGGCGTTTTGCCGTATTTTTTCCCGATTTTCTTGAGTGCCGGTTCTTTTAAAGCAACGCCCCGGCCAAGTGGACTCCACGCTTGGTGGACAATACCCAACTCTTCTAAATAACGATGGAGTAAGTGATTCGGGAAGTAAGGATGTGTTTCCAGCTGGTCAACGGCAGGAAGCACATTGGCTTTTGTCATCAAGCGGTCAAGGTGATGCGCTTCAAAATTAGAAACACCAATTGCGCGAATTAAGCCTTTATCGTAAAGTCGCTCCAAGGCTTTCCACGTTTCAAAAAAAGGCTCAATTTTTGGCCAGTGTACGAGGTAAAGGTCGATATAATCCACCTTTAAGCGTTTAAGCGAGTTCTCGAAAGCCTTTAAAGTTTTATCATAGCCTTGTTCTGTATTCCAAACCTTTGTTGTAATAAAATAGTCTTCTCGATTCAAGTTTGAGGAGCGGAAAAAATCACCAATATATTTCTCGTTGTGATAAAACTGAGCAGTATCAAATAAGCGATAACCCGCTAGTACAGCCGCTTCAAGTGAGCGATGTAGTTCGTTCTCATCAACTAGTTTATAGGCGCCAAAACCATGATGTGGCATGAGAACGCCATTGTTTAAACGTACTTTATCCGTAAAAGATTTCATTTATTTCCCCTCCACTCCGTTCTCCATTTCAGGATACCAAAAAACGAAAAATCTTGCACGAGAAAAGGCGAAGCCTGTTTCACGTGAAACAGGCTTCGCCGGTATTACTTCCACTATTTGATTTCGATGGATTTTAAATTTTCTTTGATGACTTCCGGCTTCTCGTCCATTTGAACTTGTGCTGCCGTCGCATAAGCACCTTCTAATATTGGCGCATTGAAAAGAATAATTTCCTTATCTGAAAGTTCCATGACCGTTTCAATATTCATCTTCGCGCTACCAAGATCGTAAAAAGCGTACACTTTTTCAGCAGAATTTTTTTCGAAGGCTTCGTTTACCTTGTCAAAACTCGTTCCAATGCCGCCATCATCTGTGCCGCCTGAATAAGTAATTGAAACATCAGCTGCCACTTGGCTGATAATATCTGAAACCCCTTTTGCTACATCCTTTGAATGGGAAATAATCACAATGCCATACTCTTTCATAGGTCATTCCGCTCCTTCCGATTTTAATAATGCTTGGAACAGCAGGCTGGAAGAATAAGCGCCGGGATCGAGATGCCCAATGGAACGCTCGCCGAGATAAGATGCCCGACCTTTTGTTGCTTTCATATCTTTAGTCTTTTGAAGAGCCGCTTCGATGGCGTCGCTCGTGAACTCATCTTGACGCATTGCATTGATCGAAGGTTCCCAAACATCAATCATCGTTTTTTCACCAGCATGAGATTTCCCTCTGTTTTCAATTCCTTCAAGACCAGCTTCGAAAATATCGGGAAGCTGATCTTTTGTGAGTGTATCCGAGTCTATTTTTTTACTCATATTCAAAAAAGCAGAGCCATATAACGGGCCGGAAGCGCCGCCGACTTTGCTGAGAAGCGTCATCGCGGTCGTCTTAAATACATCTTTTAAAGTAGCGGGCGTTTTTTCTGAAAAAGCCTTTTTCAGTTCCGTAAGGCCCCGCGCCATATTTACTCCGTGGTCACCATCGCCGATCGCTTGGTCCAAGTCACTTAGTAATTGTTTATTTTCGATAACGCGATCTGCAAAATCATCTAAAAATTGAATTGCCCATTCTTTATCTAAAGCCATCCTTAATCCTCCTCCATTATTTCCATGCGATCGTTTGTACAGGGAAATCAAGTAGTTCAAGCCATTTTTCATCTTCAAGTTTTAAAACAGTGAGCGATAAACCAGCCATTTCAAGCGACGTCATGTAGTCTCCGACGATGGTTTTTTGGATAGTTACTCCTTTTTCGCCTAGTAATTCATGGACATCATTTGAAAAGATATATTGTTCCATGAGCGGCGTTGCACCCATTCCGTTTACAAGAACCACAACTTTGTCATCAGAAGCAAATTGATGCTCCTTGTCGATCCGGGCAAGTAGTTGCTTGGCGAGGTCATGCGACGGCATAATCTTCTCGCGGCTAAATCCTGGTTCCCCGTGGATGCCGATTCCAAGTTCGATTTCATCTGCGCCCAGTTCGAATCCGGGGTGACCAACTTCTGGCACGGTACAAGGCGAAAGCGCCACACCAATTGTTTTAATAGAACGAATTACTTTTTCGCCAAGCGCTTTCAGTTCGGAAAGGCTCGCTCCAGCTTCTGCGGCAGCACCGACGATTTTGTGTACTAAAACGGTTCCAGCTACGCCGCGGCGCCCAGTTGTAAAAGTGCTGTCCTCAACGGCGATATCATCATCAACGATCACTTGGTCGACCTTGATATCATCGCCTTCCGCAAGTTCTTTCGCCATATCAAAATTCATCACGTCGCCTGTGTAATTTTTGACGATTAAGAGCACACCTTTGCCTTGATCGGCAGCTTTGATTCCTTCGTAAATTTGGTCCGGCGTTGGTGAAGTGAAAACATCGCCGCAAACGGCTGCAGAAAGCATTCCCTGTCCAACATAACCAGCATGTGCAGGTTCGTGGCCAGATCCGCCTCCGCTTACGAGACCGACTTTTCCGGGCCGTTTATCAATACGTGCAAGAACTCGTGTATCAGAAATACGTTCGATCAGATCTGGATGTGACTTTGCGAGGCCTTCCACCATTTGTTCAACGACTTGATCTGTACCATTGATTATTTTTTTCATCAGCCCTAACTCCTCCTTGAAAAGATGTTTTTACACTTGAAAATTCCCTAGAAAAAGAGGGATGAAACGTAATTTTTGAAATTGCTTACAATATTCGTTTTAAAGGTTCGGAAGTGATACAATAAGGGCATGAAAAAAGGGGGGCTTCTGATGATAAACCAAGAGGAAACACCACTTCTTCAGGCGATCGAACAACATATTAAAAAAAACCCAGTTTCACTTCACGTTCCGGGACATAAAAATGGTGCCTTGTACGGCGGGGATTGGCAAGAAATTTTGAAGTATGACTTGACGGAAATTAGTGGCATGGATGATTTGCATCATCCTGAAAGTGTCATCTTGAAGTCGGAGGAGTTACTTCGGGATGCTTACGGGGCGCGGGAGAGCTTCTTTTTAGTCGGCGGATCGACGAGCGGGAATCTTGCGATGATTCTTGCTGCACTTCGGCATGGTGATTCGGCGGTTGTGGCGCGGGATGTACATAAGTCGGTGATTCATGCGCTTGAACTGGCTGGTGCGGATCCAATTTTTATTGAGCCGAAAAAAGATGCGGTGACTGGGACGGCGGCCGGACTTGATCCAGTGCTGCTGGAGCAAGTTTTGGATGCGAATCCGGATGTGCGTGCCGTTATCGTTACCTATCCGAATTATTATGGGGCGGTTTTTCAGCTAGATCGGATTGTGGCGGTGGCTCATCGTTACGGGGCGCTTGCGCTTGTGGATGAGGCACACGGCGCTCATTTTATTGCGAGTGATGAGTTTCCAAGGGAAGCACTTCGGGCTGGGGCAGATGTGGTTGTGCAGTCCGCTCATAAGACGCTTCCGGCACTTACGATGGGGGCTTTTTTGCATGTGAATACGGATAAACTAGATGTGCGGCGCTATCTTGAGATGGTGCAGTCGAGCAGTCCGTCTTATATGGTGATGGCTTCTTTGGATGTGGCACGGCGCTATGTGGAGCTTTATTCGGATGAGGATTTTAAGGCGTTTTGGAAGATGCGCGCAAAATGGCTGCGATTTTTGGAGAAGCAAGAGCTTGAAGTGGTTTGTCCGGATGATCCGCTGAAATTGATTGTGCGGAAAAAGGGCTTTTCTGGCTATCGAATCGCGGAACGGTTGGAGCAAGCTGGATTCTATCCCGAGCTTGCGGATGCTAAGCAAGTGCTTTTGATTTTACCACTTTTGAATAAAGGCATGGATTTTACGCCGTTTGGGCGAATAAAATGGGAGGAAGGCGACGCCCACCAAGGGGAATCTCGGATGCTAGATTTGGCGGTTCCAGATGTGAGCCGACTTTGGGTCCCGTATCAGCAGATGGCTAATTTGGAGACAGCATTTTTACCTCTGGATGAAGCGGCGGGAGCCGTCGCGGCAGAAAATGTGGCGCTCTATCCACCGGGGATTCCTGGCGTTCTGCGCGGAGAAAAGTTGTCGGAAAGGCAAATCACCTATTTGAAGCAAGTACGTGGCAGACATTTTCACGGGGGAAAAAGGTTGAAAGAGGGATTCATCGAGGTTTTTTTGTGATATAATCAGGGGGTGAAATTTGCTTGAAGGAGAGGAAATAAATGGCGATTTTTATCAGTCTCGAGGGACCGGACGGCTCGGGGAAAACAACGGCAGCGGCATTGCTTGAAGAAAAGATGCGTGCGGCGAAGCTCGATTTTATTAAAACACGCGAACCGGGAGGAAGTCGGATTTCTGAGAAGGTGCGAAATATTGTGCTCGGGATTGGAAATGAGGAAATGGACCCGCGGACGGAAGCGCTACTCATTGCGGGAGCGCGGCGGCAACATGTGGTGGAAACGATTCGTCCAGCGCTTGAGAGTGGGAAACATGTGCTTTGTGATCGCTTTGTCGATAGTTCGCTCGCGTATCAAGGTGCGGGACGTTCAATTGGAATTCAGGAGGTTCTTGACATCAATTTGTTTGCGATCGAAGACACGTTTCCTGATAAGACGTATTATTTTGATGTGCCGGCAGAGATTGGCTTGGCGCGGATTGCTGCGAATAAGGGTCGCGAGATTAATCGCCTAGATCAGGAAGATATTGCCTTCCATAGCAAGGTGCAACAAGGTTATGAGGAAATTATCAAATTGTTTCCAGATCGCTTTGTTCGAATCGATGGTACTGGTTCACCTGATGAAATCACGGATGCGATTTTGGCGGATATTTTAAAAACGATCAGGTGACATGAGATGGAACTAAATGAAGCAAGAGGCATGCAAATTAGTAAAGTCTCGCTTGAAGTTTTGATATAATAGAAAAAAGGTATTTTTACTTTTTTAAGGGGATGATATTGATGAAGTTGATTTTTGCAATTGTACAGGATCAAGATAGCAACCGCCTTTCCGATGCGTTAACGGAAAATAAATTTGGGGCAACTAAACTGGCAACAACTGGTGGCTTTTTGAAAGCTGGGAATACAACCTTCCTAATCGGGGTTGAGGATGATCGTGTGGAGGACGCACTTGACATCATCCGGGACAACTGTAAAGCACGGGAGCAAATGATGACTCCTTCGGCTTCGTTTGGCGTAACGGTGGACACTTACGTTCCGTACCCGATTGAAGTGCAAGTAGGCGGAGCAACGGTTTTCGTGATGCCAGTTGAAAGCTTCCATCATTTCTAAAAACGTTACTTTGTATCTTTCTTTAAGAAAAGGACTTGGCAGAACAATGACTAAAATTGTGATGTCAAGTCCTATTTTTGTGAACGTTTCGACATATTTCAGAGAAAAATCTCCGATTAAATGTATAATAATTTACTTTTTTAAAGAATGGCTCATGATATAATGAAATTGCTTACAAGAAATAAATTTATGTTATTTCTTTTCACAATTCACAAGTCAATTCCAGTCAGATAACCTAACAATTTTCTTTTTTTTTGGGATATTTTTTGGTGTTTTAAACTGAAGATTCGGTTTATTTTGATGCTATTGAAAATTGTCGTCTTGGACTTGTCGATAAAAAAGGGTAAGCAAAATCACATTGCAGAAACGAGGTGAGATTTTGGGTAAACGGAGAAGATTTCATTATTTTGTAATTGGTTGCTTAGCTTTGATTTTTGGTTTAGTGCTACCGCTTGGTGTAAATGGAATTGGTGGTTTCTTGGATCATGCCTATGCATCGAAGAAAATTACACTTTCTGCAGAAAAAGACTATGCTTTTACAGACGAAATGTTTTAATTAACAGTCAGCGATGAGGGTTTGGCGGAAGGTGATCTATTAACCTTAGTACTTCCGAAAAACCTTGTTTTTATGGATCAAAAAACGCAGCATGAAAATCAAATGATTCAGTTTGATGAGAAAAATGAAAAAATAACGATTCCAGCAAAGGCTTTTAAAGAAAATAAAGTTCAACTTTTCATGAAATCTGCAAAAGCTGGCACCTATAATTTGGTAGTCAAAAAACAACAAGAACAAAAAACTGTATATTCTAATTCACTGAGTTTCGTGGTTGTTGATAAAAAAGCAGAAACGGATTTTACGCCGAAGCAACAAGAACTGCCAGGCACCTTGACTAAAACAAGTATGCTAATTCAGCCTAAAATGGCGACTGCTAGAGCTGATTCGACTGCATATGTCACCAGTGCAACTGAAATGGATGCGGCGATGATGGATGCAGCGATTACAGAAGTAGTTATCATGAATGACTTTGCATTTACACAGTTTTCAAGCACTGTTGGCGGTGAATCCAATCAGACAATCCCTGCTCGGGACTTGATTGTCCGCGGGGCAAATCCAGGAGTTAAAGTGGATTTTAGAAGACGAGGCTACCTGATGAGTTTTGCATCTAAAAAAGTCAATGTTCAAGTGCGGGATTTAGATATGTATGGACAAAACTACTGGGGCCCGATCCGCTTGACGGGAACTATTGGAGCAGCCTCTACATTTTCAATTCAGAATTTGAACTATACTGGTGCTCAGTTCACAGCTTCTTACCAAGCAGACTTTTTCGTCGGTGGCACAGTAGTTAATAAATCAGTCAATCAGTATATCAGTCCATTTGATAATGTGGAATATAAGACCCAAGCTAACCAGACCAATTTAGAAGTAACTAACATTACATTCGAAGCAGGTTCGAAATACACAGGAAGCACCGAAAATGCGACTGTTTTGATGCTCGGAACAGGTGGTGCAATAGGAACAGCAACAATTCAAGAAGGCGCTGAACTTAACCTAACTGGAGGAGGAAACGGTCTTACTGGTGAGGGGGAATGGACGACCATCCAAGCAAACGGAAATGTGGACATTGCTAAAAATGCAAAAGTAAACATAACGACACCAAAGGATTCAACTCGTGGTGGGATCGCACTTGGAAGTAATGCGAAACTATTGGTTCACGATGGGGCAACGCTGAACCTAGATATGAATGGCCCGTTTACAGATGCGTATAAAAAGAATCCGATTAACGTTGGAACTGGAGCAGAGTTTAATGTTGCGGATGGAGCATCCTTGACGATTATAGCAAATAATCAAGGCACTGGTACGGGAAGTCTAGTGAAAACAGGCAGTAACAGTTCGTTTGTCATCGGGAAGAAAGGTGTGTTTAAACTTTCATCAGATGGTTCAGGTGCAAAAAATTTAATATCCATTGGTACAACATCAACCTTTAATTTTGTAGATGCAGGCGAAATTGATTTGGATGCTAGACGAAACACGAATGCGAATACGCGAGTCATTTACATGACAAGTGGGACATTTAGTGCATCCATTCAACGAGTTAAGGCCTGGACAGCAGTAGATGCCGGAAATGACGCACCTACTTATGATTGGTTTCCAATGTACGATATGCAGGTTAAATACACGGGAGCCAATGTAACCTCTGCAACAGGTAATAGTATTGTGAATGCAAACGCCGTAGATTTTGAAGCAAATTATCGGACGCAAAATTTTAAACGTGTCTTGTTTGAACACATTGCGGATGTACAAGTTTCACTTGACCCGCTTTCAGATAATTCAGCGAATACGAATAGCCATGTTATTCGAGGCGTTGCTAATCCGGGAGCATGGGTTTTACTATCTGGAGATAGCGCAATTCCAGAGGGGACGATTACTGCACAAGCAGAGTCGGATACAAAGAAATATCATATTAAAGCAGATTCGGCGACAGGTGAATTTGTTTATGTACTTCCAGAAGGCAATTATTTAACGGCAGGAAACACGGTTTCAGCTTACGCATATTTGGATGGCAAAGATGCTACAGCATCAACCGTTGTAGCTGATGAAACGGCGCCAGATAAGCCCAGCTTGAATACCATTAAAGATGTTGATGCCAGTCTGACTGGGAAAGCAGAAGCAAATAGTCTTGTCACTATTTACCGGGCATCAGATAAGGCGGTTCTTGGGTCGGTGAATGCAGATGCTTCGGGAAATTACGAACTTGTGCTTGCTGATTCGGATAAGCCTCTCACACCTTATGTGGGCTATTATGCGATTTCAGCGGATGCGGCAGGAAACAAAAGTGAGCAATCAGATACTAAGGTCGTTCAAGATACGACTCCGCCAAGCGCGGAAGCGGTGAAACAAATTGTTAATCTCAACAAGGCGTTCACGACAGACGCTAAGTCTCTTGTCACAAATGTGCAAGATAATGCAGGTGTAGGGGACGATAATTTGACGTATGCAATCACCAAGGTTCCTGACTTAACTGCAGTTGGTAGTTCAACGGCTGAAGTGACGATCGTGGATAAAGCAGGGAACCACGCGGTCATTGCTGTTCCGGTTTTTGTGAAAGATGGCGACACAACGGTTGCGGAACAAGCAATGATTCAAGCGAGTGACTTTGTTGTGAAGGAAAAGCAAGTGCCAGCTTCGGAAGCAGACTGGGATGCGTTCATTATTAATCAAGCGAAAGCAAAGGCTTGGGGGATTCCAGATGGAGCTGATTTGTCAGCCGAGATTACGGTTGCAGATCGAGGAGGCTTCACGAGAGCAGCAGGAACTTACACCATAAAAATTAAGGTGAAAGATGCGGAGAAAACAATTACAGCGATCGTGACACCGGGAACGCTAAGTATTTCCGAAATTCCGAACACAATCCAATTTGGAACGCAGCAAATTCGTTCGTATGAGCAACAATTGAAACCAGAAAATGAAGCGAAGGTTGTTGTAAATGATGATCGGTCTGATCCTTCGGGTTGGCAACTCACGGCGATGCTCGAGGCACCATTTAAAACGAACGAAGCAGATGAACTACCAGACAGCTTAGTGATTGCAATGAAAGCTGCAGATGGAACAGTCAAATATGAACCGATCAATGAGCAAGGAACAACACCGGTTTTCAACCAAGAAACTGCCAGTGAAGGTTTGACGGAAGTTAATTTAAATCCAACAGGAAATGCGGGCTTGATGCTCGATCTTTTCCCGGGAAATATTCGAAGCGGTAAAGTGTATCAAACAAAAATTGTTTGGACACTTGAAAATACACCATAAAGAGGAGGCTAACGATGAAAAAATATTTAGTGTTTTGTCTGCTTTCGTTGGTCGTATTGTTAAGCTTCACACCGTTTGCGGTTTCTGCAGCAAGTTATGAATCAGATGTTGGACTTACACTTACTGGCGAGCAGCCAAAAGAGCCAGCAGATAGTAAAAATCCGCCAGTGGTTCCGGATAAGAAGGAAAACACAAGTCATCCTGTTAAGCCAGATACGGCTAGTTCTGGAAAAGTATTTTCTGGGAAAGATGCATCTGTAAATCAATCAGGACTCTTACCACATACAGGAGATGTTTCTGATTGGTGGAGCGTTTTAAGTGGAATGCTTCTGCTAGGCGGCCTCGGTATTTATTTACTTGCTACCCGAAAGAATCAACGGCTGCGCAAGAAATTCATTTATTTTCTACTAGGTGTACTTTGCTTAACTGTATTTTCACCGGAAACCTTAGTTTATTCAGCGGATTGGAGTTCGACGACAAAATCGAAAGCAGATCTGACTTACACTAAAAACGCCGGAGGAACAAAACCGGTGGATCCAGATCATCCTGGTGAGGAAATTGTGCCTGAAACAGTTCCGCCAGCAAATCCGGGAACACCGGGACCACTTAGTATCGATTTTGCATCAAACATTCAGTTTGGTTCTCATGAAATCACAGGTCGAACGGAAACTTATTATGCAGCCTTAACACCTGTGAAAGTACTTGCAAGTGGTGCTTCTAAAAAAGTTGCGAATTATGTCCAAGTGACAGATAATCGCGGAACTTTAGGTGGATACCGGCTGACAGTGAAACAAAATGGTCAATTAAGAAGTGATCAGACTGTTTTAGAAGGTGCCGAAATGGTTCTTTTAAACAGCGTATTAAAAAGTGCGACGAACAAAAAAGCACCGCGGAATTTTGAAAAAATCGTGTTAGATGCTAGTGGTAAAAGTGCTAGCGATGTCATTGCTGCCCCGGTAGGAACTGGTGCAGGCACGTGGCTCAACACTTTTGGAAGCAGTACAGAACAAGCAAAAAAAAGTATTCAGGTCATCCTCCCCAAGGAAGCGAAAAAACAAGCTGGTCATTACCGGACTACGTTAACTTGGGAAATGATAGATTCACCCTATTAAACCAAAAAAGGAGAAGAAAAACATGAATAAAACATTGAAAATCACAGCACTAGGACTCGTTACTATTTTAGGGGTATCCGGAACAGGTTATACTGCTTTTGCAGTTGATGGTGGTTCAACGACTTCCAAAGGAGATGTCACTTTTGAAAAGAATACAGATCCAAGTGGCCCGAAAGATCCAGATACAGATAAGCCAGTCGAACCAACTGATCCTGAGGTCACACCGCCAACAAGTGGACCACTAAGCATCGATTATGTTTCGACAATCCATTTTGGAACACAAAAGATTTCTGGGAATGATGAAGTTTATTATGCATCTTTAGATAAGTTAAAAGACACAGAAACTGGGGACATCAATGAAAAACCAAACTTTGTTCAAATTACAGATAACCGTGGTTCGAATGCAGGTTGGAAGCTTACTGTTGTACAAGATGCACAATTTAAAAATGGATCAAGTGAACTAACTGGAGCTAAACTTAAATTAATCAATCCAACATTGAAGTCAAGTAAGAAAACAGATACAAACACACCAACAGCGAGCGAAATCACACTTAACCCAGATGGCACAACTTCTGCTGATGCAATCGTTGCACAAGCTAATCAAGGGATGGGGACTTGGTTTGATACATTTGGTGCGGATGTGACAGAAGCAGCGAAAAGTATCTCGCTATCCGTTCCTGGGGATACTGCTAAGATCGAAGGCAAATATTCAACAACACTAACTTGGACACTTGCAGATACACCAGCTTGATTAGAGGGTGAAAATGATGAAAACGGGGAAAGGTTTCTCGCTGTTAATCGTTCTCGGAATAACCATTTTTCTGGGTGCGCAGGCAACTTACGCAGCAGTAAGCGATTCTAGCGTTCAATTCACGGCTGATGTGGATGGCACGACGCCTCCAGTTAATCCAACCAACCCGGGCGAAGAAGTGACGCCAACGGATCCGGTGACGCCAACAACTGGCGCACTTCGGATTGATTTTGTTTCGCGAATTTCATTCGGAAAACAGAAAATTTTCGGGAAGGATATGGAGTATCATCCACCGTTTTCGACAGTGAAGCGAACTTCGGATGGCACGACGCTTTACGTCCCGCAATTTGTGCAGGTGACGGACAACACAGGTCTTAACGCAGGCTGGAATCTGGAAGTGAGCGGAACGCCATTTAAAACCATTTCGGGCGCGGAGCTTAAAGGAGCAGATCTTACGCTTTCAGGGACCACTTTGCGTTCCAAGTTGGACTCAAAATATACGCCCAGCAAAGTGACATCAAGCCTTACCGTTGGTTCTAGTCCACAGCTTTTAGTGGCGGCTGCGGCGGGTGAAGGCATGTCGGTTTGGACGGCGGCGTTTGGTGACGCGGCAGGTAGCGCGGATGCGCAAAATACGAAGATTACACTTCGTGTGCCGGCTGAGACGGTGAAACTGGCGGACGAGACTTATACGTCTACGCTAACATGGACGCTAAGTTCGGCGCCTTAAAAGAAGCTGATAGACACTTGCGGAGTGTGAAAAAGCATTCCGCAAGTTGTTTATGAAGTGGAAGGAGTTTTGAAAAATGAAGAAAAAATGGTGGATTATTTCCTTTTTACTGGTAGGCAGCTTTTTACTGTTTAGCGGTCCAACCGGGGCAAAAGCGGAAAGCTCAATGGGCTTTTCGGTGAATACGATTCTTCCAGCGAATCAAGTGGATAAAACAAAAACTTATTTTGATTTAGAGATGAAGCCGGGGCAAGTGCAGGAACTAAGTGTGGTTTTGACGAA
This sequence comes from Listeria valentina, assembly GCF_011800755.1. GTDB lineage: Bacteria > Bacillota > Bacilli > Lactobacillales > Listeriaceae > Listeria > Listeria valentina. The sequence continues at coordinate 63,383 of NZ_JAATJW010000003.1, read as the reverse complement.
TGCGAAAAACAAAGCCATCACGATTGAAAATCATGCGAATACGGCGATTACAAATGACAATGGGATTGTGGATTACAGTCAAGCGAATCCCAAGCTCGATCAAACGTTGAAATATCCGTTTTCGAAGCTTGCGGATGTGGAACAGACAACAACGATTCCCGCACACGGACAAAAAACGGTGAAAATTAAGGTGACGATGCCGAAGAAATCCTTTGATGGGATTGTACTTGGGGGCTTACACTTTAAGGAACAAGAAAGCCAGAAACAAAAAACGAAGAAGGATGAAAATGTACAAATTGAAAACCGCTATGCATACGTGATTGGCGTGCGGCTAGTGGAAACGAAAAAAGCGGTTCAACCCGATTTAAAACTGAATGCGATCAACCCTTCTCAAATTAATTACCGCAACGTACTAAAGGCGAATTTACAAAATACAAAACCCGTGATTATCCAAGATTTTAAAGTGGATGCGAAGGTGACAAAGCATGGCAGGGATCAGGTTTTATTTCGAGAAAAGAAAGAAAACATGCGGATTGCACCTAATTCCAATTTTAATTATGGAATCAACTGGAATAATCAGGAATTTAAAACCGGCAAGTATACGCTTCATTTAACAGCATGGGGCAGCGGGAAGAAATGGACGTTTACGAAAAACTTCGAAATCAAACGGGATGAAGCAGCCAAGTGGAACGACCAAGCAGTCGAACTGGAACGTGACTACACGATGTGGTATGTGATTGGCGGCGTGATTCTTGTCCTTCTTCTTCTGATCGGCGTGTATTTATTAGGCAGAAAATCACGCAAGAAAAAGGAAGAGGAGTAATAGATGATCATAAATAAGCCGAGCAAAGCGGAAAGGCTTTACTCGGCTTATTTTAACACTTATTTTACGCGTAATTTTTGACCAACATAGATAGTGTTGGAAGATAATTTATTTAGCGATTTAATTTGAGCAACAGAAGTTTTATTTTTGGATGCCAAGCTCCAAAGAGTATCCCCTTTTTTCACGGTGTAGTAAGAAGCTTGAGCGTTATTGTTGCCAGGTTTTGGTGCGCTCACATTTCCATTTGTTCCAGCTGAAACTTTCAAGACTTGTCCAACATGGATAACATCAGATTTTAAGCCATTCCAACTTTTTAGGTTGGCCACAGAAACACCAAATTTGTTCGAAATACGCCACAAAGTATCGCCAGAGCTCACTTTATAAGTTTTTGCGGGAGCAGAAGAACCGCCGCCTGCATTTGAATTTCCAAGATTTGAGCCACCTTGAGCTGGTGGTGCGACCACTGTTCCTTTTTTCACGATTAGTTTTTGGTTTACGTAAATCGTGTTTGATTTTAAGTTGTTCATGGATTTTAGTGCCGCAACGGAAATACTATGACGTGTTGCAATACGCCACAAAGTATCACCTTTCTTAACCGTGTAAAAGACATCCGCTGAAGAGCCCGCATTTCCACTTCCTGGTGTGTCAAACTGCGTGAGGTTATACGTTTTAATCAAGTTATTGAGTTTTACACTGTAGCTTGTATCTGTTGCGTATGTACCAGTCAGCGCTTTTGTTGCATCTAGGTATGAATTGGTATTGCTCTTCCATGCGCCTGCATAATAATTGGGGTTCCACGATGGGCCGCCTTTGATAACACGGGCATAATCTTCAAGTGATTGATGGTAAGAAGGGTATTTGCGGAAATAAGCATTTACGGGGTAAAGATTTCCTTTGCCGTCATCTTCCATCGTTTGTTTTAAGACGGATTGACCATTGTAAGAGCCTTTGATACCAAATAAGTTATAGTTTGGTGCCGAACCTAGCATGCTCGTTCCGTAGGCACTTTCTAAAATAGCTTGTGCCATCATAACGGAAGCATACAAGTCGTTTTGGGACGCAATTTGCGATGCACTGCCGCTAACTTGGTTGATAAAACCTTGGACCGTTGCAGTGGAACGCATTGTCGTTTTTTGAATGTTGCTGTAAGTTGCAGAAGCGGAATAGCTTGCTAGTGGTTGTGCCACTGATGCTGCTTCTACATTTTGTTGCGATGTTGGAGCTTCTGCTGCAGGTGTATGTACTCCCTTATCTTGATTGTTTGCTGCCACTTCATCAGCGCTAACTGTTGTTGCATAGGCAGGAACGATAACGGAACTTGCTGCAGCTGTGAAACCAGCTAATGCCACGCCTTTTTTCAGCGCGTCTTTTTTGTGTTGATCCTTTTCTTGGAGTTTAGCGGCTTCAATTCTCTCTTTTCTACTTACGTTCATGAATGCTCACCTCTATTATTCAATAATTTACAGACTTTTGTCATCCTTTTTATTATCGCACGTTTTTAGCCTGATAACCATCCAAAAAAGATTACAATTCAGTTTCAATTGATAGATATACAAAAAGTTGTCACATTTATTGAAATGTAAGCCTCTACAAGGTCAAAAAATAAGTAGCTTGAACATTTTGTAAGGCTCTGCTATACTCTAGTTAAGTAAGTACTTGCTTTAGGCAGTGAGAGGAGCAAATTTGTGATTACAAATGAATCGATTATGGAAGCCACTTTAGAAATGGTTGCCAAAAATGGAATCAAAGGTTCAACAACGAGGCAGCTTGCGGAAGCTGCAGGAATCAATGAAGCGACGATTTTCAAGAAATTCAAAAGCAAAGAAAATTTGATTCACATGACGCTTGAATTTCAGTTTGAAGCAATGAAACAAGAAATTGATAATTTTTTTGCAAAAGAAGTCACAGATAGCGAAATTTTCTTGCGTGAAGTAAGCCAATTTATTTTTAAACTTTACGATCAGCACCGCTCCTTCATGGTGATTTCTGTGAAGGAAATTGGCAGCAAGGATATGGAATTTATTAATCCAACGATTGTTGAATATTTATATGAAAAAGTAGATACTAAAATGAAAAATTTTATGGACCAAAAAGGGAGAAAAGAGCAGTCTGAAATGGTTTCACTCGTACTGAATAGCGTGATTCTGCTCACGATGGTGGAGCGTGTCAATGATGATATTTACGAACGACCACCCAAAATTTCAATTGATGCCGAAATGCTCGCGAACGTCCTTCAAAAAATCATTCATTAAAAAGAAAAGCCAAAATCCGGCAAGAAAGCAGGGTTTTGGCTTTTTCGATTTTGTGGGACTAAAAGATAAGTTAAAGTAGGGCCTTGTAAAGCGTCAAAATGTCGTGGAGAGAGGCTTCCCGCGGGTTCCCGCCTGTGCAAACATCTTTTAACGCATCACTTGCAATGGACTTAAGATCTGCTTCCTGAACGCCCAGTTCACTTATGGTTTGTGGTATCCCTACCGCAATTCCAAGGTTTTTCACCGCTGTTACCGCTTTTTCACGGACTTCTTTAAGTGGAAGGGCTGCTGCATTAGGAACACCCATCGCGATTGCAATATCCCGGTATTTTTCGCCCGTTTCCGCTTTATTGTAATCCATCACAATCGGAAGAAGCGAAGCACAAGCAACGCCATGTGGCACATCGTACCAAGCACTTAATGGGTGAGCCATGCCGTGAACGAGTCCAAGCCCTACATTTGAGAATCCCATTCCCGCCATGTATTGTCCGAGTGCCATTTCTTCGCGCGCCTTTTCGCTACCAGAAACAGATGCTTCAAGCGCGTGGCTGATAATTTCAATTGCCTTTAAATGAAGCGCATCAGTGAGTGCCCAAGCGCCCTTTGTGATATAACCTTCAATTGCATGAGTCAAAGCATCCATCCCTGTTGCCGCCGCAAGTCCTTTTGGCATTCCGAGCATCATATCGCTGTCGACAAATGCGCAAACCGGGATGTCATGCGGATCTACGCAAACAAATTTCCGATTATTCGCCGTATCAGTGATGACGTAGTTGATTGTAACCTCGGCTGCAGTTCCTGAAGTCGTTGGGACTGCAAGAATCGGCAAGCTGGGGTTTTTCGTCCTCGGTTCCCCCTCAAGGCTCAAAATGTCAGCGTGTTGGGGATTTGTGTGGATAATGCCTATTGCCTTCGCCGTATCGATAGGGGAGCCTCCGCCCACTGCCAAAATATAATCCGCGGCAGAGGCCTTAAGCTTATGAACCCCTTCCGTCACATCTTTCATAGAAGGATTCGGTTTAATCCCATCAAATACCTCAAAATCCAATTGATTTTGCTCTAAAATCGTCGTAATTTTATCTAGAAGTCCCGACTTCACAATTCCTTGGTCTGTTACAATCAGACCTTTTTGAAAAGCACGTTTTTCCACTTCCTCTGCAATTTTGGAAATCGCACCTTTACCAAAATAAGAAGTTTCATTTAAAATCATTCGGTTTACCATATTAACAGCTCCTTTGTTAATCGTTTCACAATAAATAGTATAGAATTGGAGCTGCAAGCGAGCAGCTCCAATTCGCTAGGCAAGGTAGAAAACTTGCACCAAGTCCTTTGAGACGGGACTGTTATCTTCGTTAGATTTCATGATGGGAGCCATATATGCCCACCATTTTTTGCAAATCTCAGTTTCCGCGATTTTATCATAAGCTGCCTTATCGGCAACTTCCAGATAAGCGAATAAAATATCTGTTGTAGGATCTAAGAAGATGGAGTAATTCGATGCACCATGTTCCTTTAAAGCTTGCTCCATCTCAGGCCAAAGTTCATCGTGCCGCTTTTTATATTCCTCTTGCTGACCTTCGTATAAATACATAATTGAAGCGATCCGTTCCATGTGAGTTAATCCTCCTTCAAATAGCCAACTTTTGGGGTAACACCAAATCTTGCGCCTAGCTGAGCTAGCTCGTCATCAGTAATCGTTTGCTTGGCCCCACCTTGCGCACAAACAATCGTATATACTTGTGCTGCTTTTTCAGCCGTTTCGATCAAGCCAAATGTTTCATCCATTGTTTCTCCAGCACCATAAATGCCGTGATGTGGCCAAACAACGAGCCGCGTTTCCTTCATTTTTTCCGAAGTTGCAATCCCAATTTCGTTGGTTCCCGGAATTAGCCAAGGAACGATCCCGACACCTTCTGGGAAGACAACGAGGCATTCCGTACACATTTGCCAAAGCGTCCGTGTAAAGAGGCGCTCATCCAGTTCATGCGTGAACGTCATAGCCAGTAAATGCGTCGCGTGACAATGCATCACAATCCGATTTTTGGGATTCACAGTAAGCCGAGCAATATGACTCATCAAGTGAGAAGGGAGTTCGCTTGTTGGCGTTCCGCCGTCCGTATAACCCCACAGCACCTCGACGCCAGCGCCATCAGCCGCGATCCGGATAATTCCCAAGTTTTCCGCCGGCGCATTTGCCACATTTTTAAAATATTTTCCAGAACCTGTGACAAGAAAATACTTCCCAGCGAGGGCTTTTCCGTCAAAGTCCATCGGTATCAATCGAAGCACATTAGCGGGATCAAGATAAGGCGTAATTTCGCTTTCTTCTAAGAGGTAGCTAATGTTGCCGCCATTTCTTTCATCCCAACCTAAGCGATACAAATTTGAAGTAGTTTCAATCATTTCCCGAAGAAAAGGGGCATTTTCTATATTTTCCATCAAAAAGGACTCCTATCTATTTAAAAGTACATTTTTTTCATATTCGCGAACTTCTTTTAGCCAGTCGAGACCAATCGGAACCCCATTTTGTTCACAGAACTTGTTCCAAATGTCGCCAAATGGGAAGTCTTTCAACTCTTCCGTGAATACCATCCGCGTTGTGAAGTCATTTTCAAGCTCCATTTTCTTCAAATCATCGGTTGGTTCAAGGAAAGCTTTAAGAAGCGCTTTTTGTGTGTTTCGCGTACCGACAACCCAAGCAGCAACACGGTTAATCGTTGCATCAAAGAAATCGAGTCCGATATTTGTGATTGGTAGCAAATCGTTACGAACCAGTTCGCGGCCAATTTCAGTTAATTCGTCATCCATTAAGACCACGTGGTCGCTATCCCAGCGAACAGGGCGGCTTACATGCAACATAACGCCTTTAGAAAACAGTGCTAGTGAAGAAAGCTTGTTCGAGATAAATTCAGTAGGGTGGAAATGGCCTGCATCTAAGCAAATCAGTTTGTCACGAGTCAAGCCGTAGCCCATATAAAATTCGTGGGAGCCAACTGTGTAGGCTTCTGCACCCAGTCCGAACAATTTGCTTTCTACCGCTTCTTGCGTATAGTTTTCATCTAGTTTTTCTTCAAAAATTTCATCGAGCGCTTCCATCAAGCGTTTGCGAGGAGACAAGCGGTCGATCGGGTTATCTTTCATTCCGTCTGGCATCCAGAAATTATTGATACAAGTTTGGCCGAGTTCTTTTCCGAAGTATTCCGCGATTTTCCGGGAGCGCTTGCCGTGCTCAACCCAAAAATCACGCACTTCTTTGTCGGGAGACGCAAGTGTGTAATTATCCTTGAACATCGGGTGCGAGAAGAAAGTTGGGTTGAAATCAAGTCCCAATCCTTGTTCCTTTGCCCAGTCTACCCATTTTGTGTAATGTTTTGGTTCGATCGTATTGAGATCTACTTTTTCATCCGTATCCACATAAATCGCATGCAAGTTCACCTTGTGTTTCCCTGGGATCATCGCAAACGCTTTTTCTAAGTCCGAACGAAGTTGTTCCGGCGTATGTGCTGCTCCTGGATAATTTCCCGTTGCCATGATGCCGCCCGTTAATTCGCCACCGGGGTTCAAAAAGCCCTTCACATCATCGCCTTGCCAGCAGTGCATCGAAATTTTAACATCCTGTAATTTTTTCAGCGCCTCGTCTGTGTCCACTCCGATTGCTGCATAGCGTTCTTTTGCCGCCGAATAACGTTTTTCTACTTCACTCATTATAAAAGCCTCCTTCGATTAGTTCCGAATCAGCGCCGCGTAGCTTTCAAGCGCCTTCGTTTCCTGCATTTGTTCTGGAATAAATTCTTTTATTTCAAAAGACTCGCGGATTAAATCGCGTGCATCCTGCACGCTCCCGATTTCGCCTTCTGTAATTAGTTGAACACTTAAGTTCCCAATTGCTGTTGCCTCTTGAGGTCCGGCATAGACCTTAATGCCAGCTAAATTCGCTGTAAGCTGATTGAGCGTCTTGACGTTGCTTCCACCGCCGACGATATAAAGAGCATTAATTTCCTTCGAAGTAATTTCTTTCATTTTTTGAAGAGCCTGCGCATAACAAAGTGCCAAACTCCCGTAAACACAATTGGTTAGTTCCCCGATTGATTCCGGAACCGGCTGCCCCGTTTCCCGGCAGTAAGCTTGAATTTCCTCGATCATGTTATCTGGATTGTTGAACCGCTCGTCATTCACATCAATGATGGACGTAAAGAATTCTTCTTTTTCGGCCAGTTGTGCCATCTCGGCAAAGCTATACTTATAATCCGTTTGGCGCGCAATTTCCTGCACGATCCAAAGCCCCATGATGTTTTTTAAGAAGCGATACGTGCCATAGGCACCCCATTCATTTGTATAGTTTTCCTGAAAGGCAAGTTCACTTGTAACAGGCGTCCGTAGCTCCATCCCAAGAAGTGACCAAGTGCCGCTACTTAAGAAAGCCCAATTTTCATCTTCGGCGGGTGTCCCGACAACCGCCGAAGCCGTATCGTGAGTCGCGACCGTGATGACATCCGTATCCGGCAAGTCGAATTTTTCATGCCATTCGGGCTTCAGTTTGCCAAGATACGTTCCGGCATCACGAAGCTCCGCAAATTTGCACGGGTCAATCCCGAGGTGTTCTAGCAAGTCCGAATCAAACAACTGCTCCCGCAAATTGAGCATCTGCGTTGTCGATGAATTGGTGGTTTCGGCAACTTGCTTGCCGGTCAAGACGAATCCAATGTAGTCTGGAATCAGTAGAATTTTGTCTGCTGCCGCAATTAAATCCTTGTCCTCCACATAAAGCTGATAAAGTGTGTTTAATTCGAGAAATTGAATCCCCGTTTTCTTGTAAATATAATCTTTCGGGTATTCACTTGTTAGCTCGCTAATTTTGCCCGTCGTTCGACTGTCGCGGTAGCTTACCGGGTCGCCAAGTTTGTTTCCCGCCGAATCGACGAGGACGTAATCTACGCCCCACGTGTCGATTCCAAGCGTGCACGAGGAAATCCCCATTTGTTTCACTTTTTCAAGACCAGCAAAAATTTCGCGAATCAGCGAGTCAATATCCCAGCGGTCATGCCCGTCGCGGAAAGTAAAGCCATTTTTAAAACGATGGATTTCGCTTAGTTCCAATTTTCCGTCTCGAATATTTCCAAGTAGGAGTCGCCCACTTGATGCCCCAATGTCAATGGCAACATAGTTTTTCATCATCATTCACTATCCTTTAAAATGCCTGCCGCTTCTTTTTTTACAAGGTTAGGCTCTAAATTTCCATAACGTTCTTCTGTAATTTCATCAAGTTTTCGTCCGCGCGTATTTGGCGTCCAAATAACACCAATTAGAAGGGAAACTATAAGAAGTCCGATCATAATGGTTCCTGCAACTGTGAAACCGAGATTTGCAAGGATCACAGGGAAAATAATCGACCAAATTCCTGCACTACCGCGAACGAGGAAGAACATGATTCCTTGAACCCCGCCACGATATTGAGTTGGGAAGAGTTCCGTTGACCAAAGTGCATAAAAAGCTTGCGCGCCGATTCCGGCAGAAATGCCCCAAAGAACAACGAATGTCCAAAGTCCAAGCCAGCTCATACCCACATAAGTAAGGACGACCCAAGAAGCAACTGCCATTGCTGCGCCAACAAAGAATAAAAGGCGATGGCTTACGCGGTCGCCAAGTTTGGCGAAGCCGAAATATGTTCCAGCAGCTGTTAGAATCCAAAGTACCGCTTGTAGCAGGTTGGCTTGTGTGTTAGTCAGTCCGCCAACGGTTTCATAAACGAATGGCATGAAGAAGCCCATTGCCCCGGCAACAAGGTTCCAGAACATGTAAACTCCAACAAGGAATAAAATCGATTTGATGTTCACTAAGTTTGAAAAAGCGTTTTTTATTGGATGAGCAGGTTTTGCTCCGGATGCTTTTATTTTCGCTTGCTCCGCTTCCCAGTCTTTCGATTCATCGAGTTTGCGTTGTAAATTCCAAGCCACAACCGCAACGATCAAAAGAGATAAGAAAAGTAAGCGGTTTCCAAGAAGACCAAGTGGTGAAAGTAAAATGCCAAGGGTGAAAATGATGGCTGGACCGCAAGACCAGGCGAACTGGGAAATTCCGATGTTTCTTGCCCGAGTTTTAGGGTCTGCCATTTCAGAAATATAAGTCCAAGAAGCGGGAACGCCCGCGCCGACTGAGAGGCCGGTGATTAAAAATCCTGCTAAAAGCATGGCGAAGTTCATCGAAAACATGATGATGGCAACGCCGAGAATGTAAACTAACATGTTATAAGTATAGATGAATTTACGACCATATTTATCGGACAAATGCCCACCGATAAGGGCGCCGAAAGCGGATCCAAACGCATTTGCGCTGACCGCTCCTAAAAGTCCAACGGCAAAACTGCTAAGTCCAAATTGTTGTGCCCATAAAGTAAGCCCACTAGCACCTGCAACAATACAACCTGAGTCTAGATAATTCGTTAATGATACTGCGATAGTTCCTTTTTTACTACTACCATTTGCAACACTACTCACAATTAACCCTCCTACGTATTTTGTTAAGCGCTTACTTATAATATATGATTAAATGGTTGCGCTTACAATATCGAAGAGTTATGATAATAGTATCAAATATACAGGTGGAGATTCTATGGAAGAACGTGTTGAAAAGCAGCTATATCGTTTAAACGCCAAGGAAAAACGGCAAAAAGAAACCGGGCAATTTTCGATGGATTACCCGAAAAATTCTTTTTCTGAGAAAAATGGCACGATGAATTTGTTAAATGAATATTTTTTTCGCAATAAGGATATTTATGTGAGCAAGCACAACCGATTTGCGGATTATCCGGCGCATTCGCACCAGTTTTTGGAACTAAATTACATGTTGCGTGGTGAGTGTAAGCAGGTGATTGAAGGGAAGGAAGAAACTTTGCAAGAGGGGGAGTTACTGCTACTCGATATTGGCTGTCATCACTCGATCAAAGCGACGGGAGAAAATGATATTTTGATCAACATTCTTTTCCGCGATCAAAACATTAATTTGGAGTGGCTCACGGGGATTAAAAAGAAAAATAGTTTAGTTTATGACTTTTTGTTAAACTCAGCGGTGGACGGCCAACGAATGAAAAAATATATTATCTTTAAAAGCGCCAATATCCCACATATTAAACGAGTTTTGGAACAAATTATTGTAGAATATTTTTTAGATGAAGAGTTTTCAACAAAAATAATAACGCTTTATTTGCCGATATTATTTACTGAACTGGTGCGGAAGTGCGATACGTATTTATCAGATGAAGTGAAAAATTTATATTCGGAAACGAATAATATTGCTTTAAACACGCTGCAGTTAATCGAAAAAGAGTATCGCGAACTAACTCTAAGTGGCGCAGCAGAAGCGCTCGGGTATAATAAAAATTATTTAAGCAATGTAATCAAACAAAAAACGGGAAAAACGTTTACTGAGCTTGTGAACAAGCAAAAGTTACTTGCGGCAGATCTTTTGATTGAATCAACGAGTTTGCCAATTAGCGAAGTCATTGAACAAGTTGGTTTTCAAAACAAAACTTATTTTTACGCGCTTTATAAGAATCGTTATGGCATGTTACCACTTGAAAAGCGGAATACAAGTGGAGGAGTAAAATAAACACAAAAAAGCCCGCTTAGTTCAGCTAATCTGAACTAAGCGGGCTTTTTGGTTTTAACGTACGCGATACAATTCAACGATTTCTTTTGCTAGGTCTTTGAATGTAATCCCGTTCATCAAGTGATCTTGCGCGTGAACTAATAATAATGATACAGGCGTTCTTTCACCGCGCGCCTCACCTTGGATAAGGGCTGTTTGCGAATGGTGAGCTTCAAGAAGTGCTTTGTCTGCTTCATCAAGATACTTATCCGCTTCTTCGAAATTACCTTCTTTAGCGGCTTGAATAGCAAGCATTGCATTACTTTTCGCATTTCCGCCATTGACAATGAGTCCCATGATTGTTTGTTCTAGATTTTCTGTATCCATTTTAACACGTCCTTAATTCTTTAATACTATATACAAGGTGATTAAGCTTCTGCTTCTCCTTTTTCACGACGAAGCTCTTGGATTTGAGCCATTTTCGCGAATGGAAGATAAATCAAGACAGCTACAATCAAGTTAACGGCTGCAAGAATACCACCTGCAACACTTTGCGTTGCGAGCGCGCCACCGATAACTGGCGGCATTGTCCAAGGCGTAATGATCGTTGCTGCTGGAACAAGCCCCAATTTTGTTGCAAAGTAAGCAATTGTTACAAGAACCATTGGTGTTAAGATATATGGAATGAACATGATTGGGTTCAGTACAATTGGAAGACCGAACATCATTGGTTCATTGATATTGAACACACCTGGTGCTGCTGAAAGTTTTGATACAGTCATGTAAGCTTTGTGCTTACGAGCAACGATGAAGATCGCGATGATCAAACCGATTGTTGCCCCTGTTCCACCCATGTTAACGAACGAATCGAAGAAAGGTTTGTTAACGATGTAAGGAAGTTCTTTACCAGCTTTAAGTGCTTCTTGGTTAGCTGTGATTGCTGGAGCATTGATTGTTTGCATGAACGGGTCGATGATGTTCGCGCCGTGCAAGCCGAAGAACCATAGGAATGCCGAGATAAACGCAAGTAAAAGTGCTACTCCCCATGAGTTTGCAAGTCCCATGAACGGTTCTTGGATAAGTTTATAGAATTCATTTACAAGGTTTGTAATTCCAAATGCTTGGAAAAGAGCTGTGATTAAAGCAAAGATTGAAACTGTAATCATCGATGGGAATAGTGCTGCGAATGAACGAGATACTGCTGGCGGAACACCGTCAGGCATTTTGATGATTAGTTTTGGATTTCCACTTAAACGTGTGAAAATTTCAGTAGATAAAATAGCAACGATAAGAGCTAAGAAAAGACCGACAGAACCAAGTCCGCCAACTCCTGGGATCCCTTTATCATCAGGAGCAATTGCACCAATCGTGAAGAAAGTGGCAACTGAGATGACACCAGAAGACAACGCATCTTTATCGTAAGATTTGGCAAGGTTATAAGCTACTGTAAAAGCAATTAAAAGTGCAAGAATCGCAAATGTACCATTCCAGATGTTTCCACCGAAGTTTTGCCATTTTCCTTCGCCGAAAATATTATTCATGAAATCTAAATAACCAGGAATTGGTAAGTTGTTAATTAGTACTGCGAATGATCCTAGAATCATTAGCGGCATTGTCGCGATGAATCCGTCACGGACAGCAACTAAGTGACGTTGCCCACCGATTTTAGCTGCGTATGGAATAAAGTGTTTTTCCATAAAAGCGATAAAACCATTCATTTTAATACTCTCCTTTTTGTGATCCAACTTGGATCGTTATTAGTATTTATAGAAACAACTTGTCAAAAGAAGTTGTTCGCTAACAAAAATTACTTCATTAACTCTTTAGCTGATGCAAGAACTTTTTCGCCATTCATTGTACCGTAATCAGTCATATCGATAACGCCAACCGGTATACCTTTTGGTTCAAGTTTTTCTTTCATTTTCCCTTCAAGGAAACGAACTTGTGGTCCAAGCATTAAGACGTCAATCTCATCAAAGTGATTTGCTGCTTCTGCTTCAGCGACAGCGAAAATATTTGCTTCAAGCCCTTCTGCCTCAGCTGCTTTTTGCATTTTGGTTACCAGAAGACTTGTTGACATTCCAGCGGAACAAACTAACATAATGGTTTTCAAAATCAAAACCTCCTAAAATTTCATTTTATATTAACTATATATGCAACTTCCGTGCCAACTTTTAAAAACCCTGAAATGGCTTTAATAATAGCGTTTTCAAAAATGTTTTTGCGTTACACATACAAAAATAACTGTGTAAAAGTTACACGGATGTCTTAACGAAATCTTTATGCCATTGCAAAAGACCTTAACACTGTCTTTATATGCTTTTTGTTAGGATGGATACGTAGAAAAAGTGTGGATTTAAAGGAGTGGGAAAAGTGGCTGTTTTAACTGGAATCATGATCTGCATCACTGCGGGCTTGATGGTTTATTTATTTTATATCCTGTTTCGAGGTGAAGACATATGAGCAGGATTGTGATGCAAGATATCGTTTTTCTTCTACTATTAATAGCGCTTGCGATACCTGTTGGGATTTATATTTACCGGATTCTAACATTTAAGCCTGTATTTTTAACGAAAGTGATCGCCCCACTTGAGAAGTTGGCGTATAAAATGATTGGAAAAAATGCGGAAGAAGAAATGAGTGCAAAAAGATACGCCACATCCGTCGTTTTATTCAGCGGAGTGGGTTTGCTTTTTTTAATGGCGATACTCATGCTTCAAGGTGTGTTGCCGCTTAATCCAGAGCATCAAAAAGGGATGTCGCTCGGGCTTGCTTTTAACACGGCAGCGAGTTTTGTCACAAACACAAACTGGCAAGCTTATTCTGGGGAAAGCACGCTTTCGTATCTCTCGCAAACGCTCGGACTCACGGTGCAAAACTTTGTCTCGGCGGGAACAGGGATCGCCGTATTGTTTGCGCTTGTACGCGGTTTTATTTTGAAAAAAACACATTCGGTCGGGAACTTTTGGCAGGACTTGATTCGAGTCACATTGTACTTGCTCGTTCCGCTGTCGCTCATTTTGGCTATTCTTCTTGTTTCGCAAGGAGTTGTGCAAAGCTTCGCACCATATGTGACGACGGAAACACTCCAAGAAGGAGCGAAACAACTGATTCCACTTGGTCCAGCCGCAAGTCAAATTGCAATTAAACAACTTGGGACAAATGGCGGCGGCTTCTTCGGAGCAAATTCGGCATTTCCATTTGAAAACCCAACCGCTTTTAGCAACTTATTAGAAATCCTTGCAATTCTTTTGATTCCGGCAGCGCTTGTCGTTGCATTCGGACGTGCTGTGAAAGATGCAAAACAAGGACGCGTGCTCTTTACAGTAATGCTGATTTTATTTTCAGTAGGACTCATTGCCATGACAGCTGCTGAACAATTTAGTTTACCTAATACGGCGGGTGTAGCAGATTCAGCTGGGAATATGGAAGGGAAAGAAGCACGCTTTGGTGTTTCAGGCTCGATGCTATTTGGTGTCGCCACGACAGCTGCCTCGAACGGCTCGGTGAATGCCATGCATGACAGTTTAACACCGCTTGGCGGAGCTGTGCCACTCTTTATGATGCAACTCGGGGAGATTGTCTTCGGTGGCGTCGGGAGCGGACTTTACGGCATGATCGCCTTTGTCATTTTAACGGTCTTTATTGCGGGACTATTAATTGGGCGGACTCCCGAATACCTAGGCAAAAAAATCGAGCCATTTGATATGAAGATGGTCTGCTTGATTATTTTAGGGCCGCCGCTTCTTACATTGTTTGGGACTGCGGCCGCCGTACTTTTACCAGCTGCAACGAGCTGGCTAACCAATTCAGGAGCCCATGGTTTTTCCGAAATCCTATATGCCTTTACGTCTATGGGAAACAATAACGGGAGCGCCTTTGCGGGATTTTCAGCAGACACCGCTTTTACCAACTGGATTGGCGGCATCATTATGATTCTTGCAAGGTTCTTACCCTTGATTGCGACTTTATTCTTGGCAGGAAATCTGGCACAGAAAAAAGTGGTTCCTGAAAGTAGCGGGACGCTTTCGACAAAAAATGGGATGTTTGCAGGACTTTTGATTGGCGTTATTTTACTAGTAGGCGCCCTTAGTTTCTTGCCAAGTTTGGCGCTTGGACCAATTGCTGATTTTTTCACGGCTGGTAAGTAGGAGGACTTGAAGATGAAGAAAAAAGAAATTTATACGGATGCAGCGGCACAGTCTTTCTTTAAGCTGTCGCCGAGAATTCAAATTAAAAACCCAGTTATGTTTGTGGTGTATTTAGGAGCAGTCCTAACGACAGTTCTCTACTTCCTTGGTTTTTTCGGCATTCAAGATGAGGCGCGCTGGTATACATTTGCGATTGCCCTTCTTTTATGGTTTACGGTTCTTTTCGCAAATTTTGCGGAGGCGATTGCAGAAGGACGCGGCCGGGCGCAAGCGGGAAGTTTGCGCGGAGCAAGGAAAGACGTTTCGGCGCGGAAATTGCAAGATCCAGAAAATCACGATCTTTATACGGAAGTGCTTTCAAATGAACTCAAGAAAAATGACGTAGTCTTAGTGAAGATGGGGGAACAAATTCCGATGGACGGTGAAGTTGTCACTGGAGCGGCTTCGGTCGATGAAAGTGCAATCACCGGGGAATCGGCTCCTGTGATTCGTGAGTCGGGTGGCGATAGAAGTGCTGTCACTGGCGGGACAACGCTCGTTTCGGATTGGCTCGTGATTCGGATTACGGCTGAAGCGGGGGAAAGTTTTCTTGATAAGATGATTGCGATGGTAGAAGGCGCTGCGAGAAAGAAAACGCCGAATGAAATCGCTTTGCAAATTTTACTTGTCACACTGACGATTATTTTTCTGGCGGTTTCAGCGACACTCATTCCATTTACGGAGTTTTCAAGTAAGCTTGCTGGGAAGGGCGAAGCGATTTCGATTACCAATGTTATTGCGCTGCTTGTTTGTCTCGCTCCAACAACGATTGGTGCACTGCTTTCTTCGATCGGGATCGCTGGGATGAGTCGCTTGAATGAAGCAAATGTTCTCGCAATGAGTGGTCGGGCGATTGAAGCAGCTGGAGATGTGGATGTCCTCTTGCTGGATAAGACGGGTACGATTACGCTCGGAAACCGGCGAGCAAGTGAATTTTTGCCCGTAGCGGGTGTTTCGGAGCGCGAATTAGCAGATGCGGCGCAGCTTTCCTCATTAGCTGATGAAACGGCTGAGGGAAGGAGCATTGTGGTGCTTGCCAAGGAACGCTTTGATATTCGCGGGCGGGAGCTTTCACAGTCGGAAGCGGAGTTTATTCCTTTTACGGCGAAAACGCGGATGAGCGGTACAAATTTTGGTGGCGATGAAGTTAGGAAAGGTGCCGCGGATGCGGTGAAACAATATGTCGAATCGGTGGGATCGGTTTATCCGGCAGAGTGTGAGAAACTCGTTTCGAAAGTTGCACAGGCTGGTGGGACGCCGCTTGTTGTTGTGAAGAATAAGCAGGTGCTCGGCGTCATTTACTTAAAAGATATCGTGAAAAATGGCGTCAAGGAGAAGTTTCAAGATTTGCGCGCAATGGGGATTAAAACGATCATGATTACGGGCGATAACCCCATGACGGCGGCAGCGATTGCGGCAGAAGCTGGCGTGGATGACTTTTTGGCGGAGGCGACTCCGGAAGCGAAACTGGACTTGATTCGTTCGTATCAAAAGGAAGGTCACTTAGTTGCGATGACGGGCGATGGCACGAATGATGCGCCGGCGCTTGCGCAGGCGGATGTGGCGGTGGCGATGAATTCGGGCACGCAAGCGGCAAAAGAAGCGGGAAATATGGTCGATCTTGATTCTAGCCCAACGAAATTAATTGATATTGTGAGAATCGGGAAGCAGCTTTTGATGACACGTGGCGCGCTTACGACATTTAGTGTTGCAAATGATATCGCTAAATATTTTGCGATCATCCCCGTGCTTTTTTACGGGATTTATCCTGAACTCGAAGTGCTCAATTTGATGCAACTAACGAGCCCAGTCACAGCACTCTTATCAGCTGTGATCTACAATGCGTTTATCATTGTCTGCTTGATTCCATTGTCGCTAAGAGGTGTGAAATATCGCGAACTTCCAGCACAAAAATTACTAGGACGGAATATTTTGATCTACGGACTAGGCGGTATTATTGCGCCATTTATAGCGATTAAAGCGATTGACATATTGCTTACGGTGATCGGGATTTCTTAGGAGGCGAGAAAATGAAAGTTTTGATGAAACAGGCTTTATTGGCATTTTTGTTTTTGACACTAGTTTGCGGTGTGGCATATCCGGCGGTTGTAACTTTGATCGCGCAAGCTGCTTTCCATGACCCGGCAAATGGAAGTATAATAGAAGGAAACAAAGGTTCAACATTAATAGGTCAGACCTTCACGGATCCTAAATACTTGCTTGGCCGACCAAATGAAGCGGCTTCGAATTTGAATCCAGCTAGCCAAGAAGCAAAACTTGAGCGGGAGGAGCGTACAAAAAAATGGCAACAGCTTGATCCAAACCAAGACGCTTTTGTTCCTGCTGATTTAGTAATGGGTTCTGCGAGTGGAGTTGATCCGCACATTTCAGTTGCGGCGGCGGAATATCAAGCGAAGCGGATTGCGAATGAACGCGGGATTTCAACTGAGCAAGTTGAAGAAATTACCCGGAAGCACACGACGAAGCGCTTGCTTGGCTTTATCGGCGAACCTGTCGTGAATGTACTAGCCGTTAATTTAGAACTCGATCAAAATGGATAAAGGAGGGGAGCCCGCTTTGGAATTAGTAAATCGGGATGAGCAAAATGAAAAACGTGGCAAGCTGAAAATTTATTTTGGCTATGCGGCAGGCGTTGGCAAGACTTACGCGATGCTAAACGATGCGCGCGAGGAGCTCGCGCGCGGTGTGGACATTCGGATTGGCTATCTGGAACCGCATATGTGGAAAGAAACAGCCGAGCTTGCAGCAGGGCTTCCCCAAATTCCGCTCAAGTCGATTCGCCACCGCGACATCGACTTAGCGGAGCTAGATTTGGATGGCATCTTGGATGAGCATCCGGATGTTGTACTTGTGGATGAACTGGCGCATAACAATCCCGAAGGCATGCGAAATCGCAAGCGGTATCAAGATGTGAGTGAGCTCCTAGATGCGGGCATCAGCGTGTATACGACCGTTAACGTGCAGCATATTGAAAGCTTGAACGACCTTGTTTCGGGCGTAACGGATAGCGAAATGACAGAAACCATCCCAGATTGGTTTTTTGACCGGGCAGACCAAATTCGCTTGATCGATATTGAGCCGGACGAACTCATTAAGCGGCTTGAAGAAGGGAAAATTTATTCCAAAGATAGCATCCAAGTGGCGCTCACGCATTTTTTCACGAAGCCTAATTTACGCCTCTTACGGGAAATGGCGACGCGCAAGGCGGCTGACCGAATTAGTTCCTCCAATCAAAAAGAAGCATGCCGCGGCGAAACCAACTGGCTCGTATGCGTTGATGCCTCCTTGTCCGCCAAAAAACTCATTCGCTGGACAGCGCGTGCCGCAGAAGCTTTCCACGGTTCCTTCACCGCTTTACACGTTGCAAGTGGCAAATCGCTTTCGAAAGAAGAAACAGAGCGGCTTCGCGAAAACATGGAACTTGCAGAAGAACTTTCGGCAGAAGCCGTTACCATAACAGGGAGTGAGCTTGCGACCGCGATTTCCGAATATGCGAAGCTGTCCGGGGTGACAAATATCGTGATCGGCAAGTCGAAAAAACACAACTGGATTTTTGGCGAAGAGCTGGAAGATACACTGTTTCGTTTGCTAGATAAAACCGAAATTCATATGGTGAAAACTGCGTCAGAAAAAACTAAACGGGGGACGCGGTTTTCTTTGCGTGACACAATTAGTTGGAGCGATACCTTCAAGATGCTATTTGCGCTCATCCTAGCAACGCTTGTATCAGAAGTCTTGCTACGCCTCGGGATCGGCGACCAAAATATCATCATGGTCTACCTTTTAGCGATTGTCATCCTTTCACGTATAACGACCGGCTACTTCTATGGCATCATCGGATCGTTTTTTGCCGTTTTGATGTTCAACTTTTTTTTCATGCGACCGCTTTACACCTTCGATACCATCCAAGCCGGTTATCCCGTCACATATGGCATCATGCTGATCGTAGCGCTCACAACGAGCGCACTTACCGTTCGAATCAAAAATTTGGCCAAACAAGCGGTCATCAGAGAGAAGCATACCGAAATTTTATACGAATTAAATCGTAAGCTGCTAGCCGCGCAAAATATACAAGCCATCCTCGAGCTGTCGACTAATTACATGTTGCGGTTGTTTGCGCGATCTGTTGTTTTCTACCCAAAAGATCCTGAAAACGAGTCAAATGCAGTTTTCTTGCAGGCAGAAGATGAAGCGAAAGCCGGGGAACTGCTTACGGAATCGGAGAAAGCGGTTGTTCACTGGGTGTTTCATAACGGAAAAGCGGCTGGGAAATCGACGGATACACTAAGTGGTGCGGCGGGTTACTATATGCCAGTCATTGCGCAGGGTCAGGTGCTTGGCGTCATTGGCCTCTACGTCAGTCGTGAAAAAGACGCCATTTCGCAGGAGGATCGGAATTTCTTGCGAATGATCGGGTCGCAAATCGCGTTAGCGTTGCTCAAACAAAAACTTTCGGATGAGCAAAATGAAATTTTAGTTGCTGCTGAAAAAGAAAAAATGCGTGGCAACTTGTTGCGAGCCGTGTCACATGACTTACGTACGCCGCTTACGGGCATCCTTGGCGCGAGCTCGGTGCTACTTGAAAATGAAACGAAGCTCGACGGGGAAACGAAGACGAAACTGGTGCGAGATATCAAAGAAGATTCCGAGTGGCTAATTCGGATGGTAGAAAATTTGCTGTCGGTTACGCGCATTAGTGATAAAGAATTTACGTTAAAACCCGAAAATGAAGCGGTTGAAGAAATTGTAGGCGAAGCGGTCGAACGTGTGCGTGCAAGATTTCCTGGACGGGAAATCAACGTACAAGTTCCAAATGAAGTCATTTTCGTACGCATGGATGGTACACTGATTGAGCAAGTTTTAATTAACTTAATGGAAAATGCACTGCGACATGGCGGGGAGTCGGCGCGCGTTTGGATTACGACGATGCTTGCTAAAAACGAGGTGCAGTTTACAGTGAAAGATGATGGAAAAGGAATCCCGTCCGAAAAAAGGGCGCATCTCTTTGACGGGATTTCTGCTTTAGAAGCGAGTCGAGTCGATCAGTCACGCGGGCTCGGGATTGGTCTTTCGCTTTGCATGTCGATTATTCAAGCACATGGTGGTAAAATGGAGGCACTAGAAAATCCAGGTGGCGGAACGATTTTCCGTTTCACACTGCCCTTAGGAGGAAACGCGGATGGGGACTAATCAATTCGTACTCGTAGTTGAAGACGAAGAAGGCATTGGCCGGTTTATTCAAGCTGTATTAGAAGCGAGCGACTATAAAGTTTTGAGCGCGAAAACGGGTAAAGAGGCATTGAGTATGGCAGCATCACACACGCCAGATATCATCTTGCTAGACTTGGGATTGCCTGATATGGATGGGCTTGAGTTATTAAAATCCCTTCGTGTTTGGTCAAGCATCCCCGTGATCGTAGTATCGGCTAGGCTTCATGAGCGAGAAAAAGTAGAGGCGCTTGATTTAGGCGCTGATGACTACATTACGAAGCCTTTTGGAACCTCCGAACTACTCGCGCGAATTCGAACAGCACTTCGTCATCGCAGTAGCCATCCTGCAAGCGGGCAAGATGGAGAAGTGACAACCTTTCAGCTGGCGGATTTACGGCTTGATTTTTTGAAGCGGCAAGTTACTTTAAGGAATGAGGAAGTTCACTTTACGCCGATTGAGTATAAAATTGTTGCCTTGCTTGCTTCTCACGCAGGAAAAGTCTTAACGCATGATTTCATCATGCATGAAATTTGGGGTCCATATGCGAATGAAAATCAAGCCTTGCGAGTCAATATGAGTAATATTCGCCGAAAAATTGAAGAAAACCCAGCAGAGCCACGCTATATTCGAACGGAAGTTGGCGTAGGCTATCGAATGACAGAAGAATAAGAGCGGAAGCAGAAATCAATTCAATTGGTTTCTGTTTTTTTGTTTCTTGAACAAGTGTTCGTAAGTTAAAATACTTAATTTTTTTAATTATGTCTAAACGGTGAATAAATTTTGTCTAAAATGTGTCGAATAAAAATATTTTGAGCAAACGAGATAGACTTTAAAGAAACGAGTTGATAGAGTAAGGGGAGTAAGGTAATCAAATATGAGTATGTTCTTTGAGGGTTTTTGGAACATCAATATTGGGGGGGATGTGGACGTTACTTAGGTAAATACTGAATGAGTTTTTTCTATGTATTCGGAATTTTAAAATAAATAAAAAGGGTTGAGGGTAAATGAAAAAGCTAGTCATCTTAAGTTTATGTACATTGCTTCTTTTTCCGTTTTCGCTGCAAGGGCAAGTAAAAGCTGAAGAAGTTCAAGGAGAGCCTGTAGAAATACAAAAAAATGAAGGCTCAGTGCTTGAAAATGTAGTGGAACAGGAGGATACACTTAGCGATCAAGCGGATTCAAAGGAAACAAATGTAGCTGCTTCAAAGAAAACACAAGAAAATGAACAAACAGAGCCGAATGCTTTACCAGAAGTGAAAGAAAAAGCGGCGGCAAAGGCAGAGACGGATACAAAACCGGAAGCGGAACAAAAGCCAGAAGCAAAAGAAGTCAATAATGATTATTTGATTCCAGATGTGGAATTCCGTAAAGTCGTTAATAAAAGTTTAGGGAAACTGGGTGGCTATTCTGCAACAAAAGAAGAACTTGCCGGCATTAAATTCCTAAATGTACAAGGAACAAGAACGAAACAATTAAAGATTGATTCTTTTGAAGGATTAGAGTATCTAACAGGACTTGAGACGTTGCAAGTGACATATTTAACTACAGCAGCAGATTTTCTAACGCAAATTGGGAAATTGTCTAGCTTGCAAGATTTAAAACTGAATACAGTCCTTTTTACGGGGACAGATGATATCCTTACAACCAGTTCTGGTGAGAGAGTGGAAATTCAACAAGATGTAGACTTTTCACCGATAGGCAATGCAACGACGCTTAAAAGTTTGTCACTAACTTTTATTAATACACGTACGGTTAACTATCAATCCTATAATCGACTTCGTGCAGGCCTAATAGGACTTGGGAAATTGTCAAATTTAGAAAAATTGACTATTGGGCAGATGGGAGACTTGGATGATCCAAGTGCTGCTTGGCTTAAGAATTTAACGAAGTTGACGTCGTTTTCTGCAACAGATACGGCGCTGAACAGTGTAGCAGGTCTGGGAAATTTATCTAATTTGGAGTTTTTAAATGTTAGTGACAATGCCATTAGAGATTATTCAGCTGTAGCGGGAAAAGCTTACTTCCAAAATACAAGCTCCAATAATTTTATTCTAGATACTCAGTTTATGTATGATGACCCAACAAAAGGTGATAACTTAGTTACGATTAAAGATATCATTAAGGTTGGCGAAGTTGGACTTTCTTCTGTTACTGTTCAAAAATTTACTGCTTTCCAGAATTATGATTTTGTGTCAGCTAAACAAAACGAAGTTGGGTCACTAGATGTGACGCTGAAAATGACAAGCCTTGCCAATGTTAATGTGTATAACTGGAAAACAGGAGAGAATGATATTAAAATTCGTGGGACAGCTGTTCCATTTGTGGTAACACTAGGAAATGGTAAGACGATTTCTGCTTATGGGATTATGCCTGTAGGGACTGTCATTACTTATGATGAAAACTATGAAGGCGGTGCTAAACACATTCATAGTTACGATCCCTATGCGAAAATCGAAAACATCGAGCCAAACATTCGACCTGGCTATGCCTTTGATGGTTGGTATGTGGATAAAGAAGGAACAACACCATTTGATTTCTCGCAAGATGTAGCGCTGAACAAAACACTTTATGCAAAATGGCGTACAAGTTATGCTTCTGTTGAGGCCAAGGATTCTGAAATTTATGAGGGTGACAGTTGGAGCCCACAAGATAATTTTATTTCAGCAACAGATCAAGATGGAAATGAAGTTCCAAACTTTGATTCTGTGAAAGTTACTGGTCAAGTGGATACAACAACACCGGGAACTTATGAAATGACTTATAGCGTGGCAGATGCTTCGAAGACGATTACTGTAACGGTAAAACCAGATCAAAGCGCTGTGCACGTCAAAGATTCGGTTCTTTATGTAGGAGATACATGGAATGCTGAGGATAATTTTGAATCTACAGCCGACAAAGACGGGAAGATCGATCCCACGTTTTCCCCCGAAAAAATCCAAGTCAGTGGATCGGTAGATACGACCAAAAGCGGTGAATACCGAGTGACTTATAGTGCCAATGGACGAAGCGCGACAGCCGTTATAACAGTCAAAGATGATCTTACAGAAGTGAACGCGCATGATTCAGAGATTTATGTGGGCGATTTGTGGGCAGCAGCAGATAACTTCGACGGCGCACTTGATAAAGACGGAAAAGAAGTTCCGTTTGCAGAAGTGACGGTAACAGGCGAAGTGGACACAACAACGGCGGGAGTTTATCCAGTCGTTTACAGCTTTGACGATGTTCAAGTAGAGGTAAACGTAACGGTGAAGCCAAAAGGAGCAGCCGTTCTTCCTCCGAAACCAGCTGATCCCGCAAAACCTCAGCTGGAAAAAAATGAAATTATGAAAGAAAAGCCAGTGACACAAACCAAAAAACCAACTAAAGCGCCAGGAAACAAAGGCAAGATTCCTTCAACAGGTGATATGCTTTGGGATACTATCCTCTATGGATCACTTGGACTTGCTCTCGTTTTACTCGCAGCACGTATTTTACTACAAGCTCGCGTTCGAAAAGAAAAATAAGCAGTTAAGAAAAAACAGTCGCCAAATCGTAAATTTGATTTGGCGACTGTTTTTTTATGGAAATGGAGGAAAAGAAGCGAATCTGAAAAAGTTATCCACAATCTAAAAAAGATGGCTGAAAAAGGGATTGTGGATGGCAATTGTGGAAAGTGTGGATAACTTGTGAGTAAACGATTGGCTTTTTGACGGGCAAATAGGTATTTTTATACAAAAATATACAGAGGGAAATGGCTTTGTTAAGCGAAACAGCACTTTTTCAAACGTATGAAAAAGAGATATCCACAAACTATTCACAGAATTTGTTCCTGTTGATAACTTGTGGATATCTCGAATAAGTTTAGAGATGCTCGCGCTCGAACGCGTTAATTTGGTCAATTCGATTTGCGTGTCTGCCACCTTCATATTCAGTATGCAGCCAAATTTTTACAATATCAGAAGCGAGGCCAGGCCCGATGACGCGGGCTCCAAGTGCGATCACGTTTGAATCGTTGTGTTCACGAGTTGCGTGCGCGGTAAATGTATCTCCGACGAGAGCGCAGCGAATTCCTGGCACTTTGTTTGCAGCGATACTCATACCAACGCCAGTTCCGCAGATGAGGATACCACGATCGACTTCGCCACTTTTGACTTTTTCAGAAACCGTAAAAGCAAGTTCAGGATAATCCACAGATTCCGGCGTTTCCGGACCAAATTCCTGATAAGTGATTCCGAGCGATTCCAGTAGTTGAACGATCGATTTGCGGAGCTCAATTCCGCCGTGATCAGAAGCAATAGCAACAGTTAAAGCAGACATAAATCAAAATCCTCCTCGCGTAATCTTATTTTCCTCTCTATTATAACCTTTTCTGCAAGAAATAGGGAGGGGGCTTGCAGTATTTCATGAGCAGACAAAAATACTGAGCGATGCTAGTAGATTTTCAGAAACGTTCCATAAAAACCCACTATTCGCTCAGTATTTTCATATAGTTTTCTTTTTTTTATTCCAAGCTTCGCTGCGAACTACAATTACATCGCAAGGCGCGTTTTCGGCAACGTATTCCGTGACGCTTCCAAGTATCATTCGTTCGGTTGAACTCAGCCCAGTTGCGCCAACAAGTACAAGGTCGGCATGGAAATCAGCTAGAATTTTTTTCACGAATGTACTTTTTGGAGTGCCAAAGTGGACAAAGGTTTCAACTTGTTTTACTCCAGCTTTTTTTGCTTCATTCTCATAAATTCCGACAAGCTCTTCTCCGTAGTTTCTTGCCTTGTGAACAAAGGTTTGCTCATAGTCAATTAGTGGGACAATGCGGCGGATATCTGCAACGAAAGCGATGCCAAGCACGGCTTCATCGCTAGCAGCCATTTTTGCTGCACGACGGAAAGCTGCCTCGGCCTCGTTAGAACCGTCAACACCAACTAAAATGCGGCTATAAGTCGTCATTTTTCTCATCCTTTCAGATGTGCCTTTTTCTCTCCTATACCCGCTTTTGCTCGTTATAGACGCAGATAATCTGTAAAATTTTAGGGTTTTATAACAAGCGGTTTATGTGCATCCAAAATGATCGATACCATCCCAAGTTTTTCGGTACTATTTCGCGTATCATAACGAAATGAGCGTCCGACTAAGCCGTCATCTGGATTCCAATAATGGAAGTGAAAGTCTCCATCCGAATCGCAGTATTCTAATAAATGAGTGACAAACCCGGCGGCTTCAAAAATGGCTGTCAATTGTTCGGCGTCGTAAACAATTTTATGACTAGCTGCCGGGTGGTCGGCGGGTCCGGGCCCGCCGATTTGGACCAATTCTTGATAAGCTTGATTCTGGAAATTCCGATCAGGAACGGCCGCACGGATGTATCCGCCAGGCTTTAAAAAGTGGAAACAATTTTTAGCAGCTAGAATGCCCTCTTCGACATCCAAGTGTTCAAAGACGTGCTCGGCTAGAAGGGCATCAATACTATTCGCAGAAAACTGCCGGTTCCAGCTTGCTATGTTGAGTAAGTCAAGTTCATTTTCCTGTGTTGCGATCCAGCCCGGGTAGCGCGTTTCGCCAGCGCCAATAATAATTTTTAAAGCTTCTGTCAAAAAATCACCCCATATTTTATTATTTTATAGGACAAGTATAGCAAATTTTCTGCTGATCTCTCGAAATGTGTGCGAAAACGCGATTTAATGTAGAGCGCAAAATCTCACTTTTTCTGTTATAGTAAGAGAGAAACCTTGAAAAGTGAGGGATGCTAAATGGATTGGGATACACTTTTAAATGATAAACGTCGGCGTGAATCCTCTGTTACACGCAGTAAAAGTACGGATATTCGAAGTGCTTTTGAAAATGACTATCAACGAATCGTAATGAGCGCTTCGTTTAGGCGTTTGCAAGATAAAACACAAATTTTTCCACTTGAAAAAAGTGATTTTGTGCGGACGCGTTTAACGCATTCGATTGAAGTTGCAACGATTGCTAAATCAATGGGAAATATGGCCTCGCATAAAATTGTGGAAGGCGGGCTAGATCCGAGTTTTAAGCCTGAACACGCTGAAAAAATTGCGGATATCCTAGCCTGCACGGGATTGCTGCATGATATGGGGAACCCGCCGTTCGGTCATTTTGGTGAAGAATCCATCCGCGAATGGTTCAAAGAAAACTTGGAGCGTCTCGAATATGGCGGGAAGAAGTTAACAACTATTTTGACCAAGCAAATGAAGGAAGATTTCTATCATTTTGAAGGGAATGCACAGGTTTTGCGCGTTGTTTCCAAGCTTCACTACTTATTTGACGAGTATGGACTTAACTTGACCCACGCCACGCTGAACGGTGTGATCAAATATCCGGTTTCTTCGCTCGAAATTAATAAAAAACGAACTCGCAGTAAAAAATTAGGATACTTTTACGCGGACGAAGCCATATTTAAAGAGGTGACAGCCGCAACGGGCGCCTTTAACAAGCGCCACCCGCTCACGTTCCTGCTAGAAGTAGCCGATGATATCGCCTACTTGAACGCCGATTTAGAAGATGGTGTGAAAAAGGGGACGGTGACGATTCAGCAAATTTTACGGGGCTTTGAAGAATTTGATGAGCATAACTGGGTCACGTCAGCCTGCTTTAATGAGCTTAAGAAAAAAGCAGATCGTTACGAGGGTCAAGAAGAGGCTTTTATTGCGCAACAATGGCTGGCATCGAATGTGCGTGGTCAACTTATTAACCGTGCGCTCGAAGTCTTTTATGAAAACTACGAAGCCATCATGAAAGGTGAATTTGATGACTCCTTGTTAGATGCGTCTGAAGCTTCTCAGCTCGTTCAAGTCTTACAATATCTATCTCGTACGTATATTTACACGAATCAAGGTGTTGTCGAATCGGAAATCGCAGGAAGTGAAATCATCTCGGCGCTACTTGACAGTTACATTCCGGCCGTTTTATATTTTGATAGTGAAGAAGGCAAACAAACGGCAAAAGATAAACGATTAATGTCACTCATTTCGGATAACTATCTAGGTTGCTATCGTAAAAACGCAGCGGACCAAGACGAAATCGTGAAGTTGTATCTGCGTTTGCTGCTTGTCACAGACTTTATCTGCGGGATGACAGATAATTACGCCAAAGATTTATATCAAAAACTCAGAGGATTACGCTAAACAAAAAGGAGCAACTAATTTATGAAAAAACTGCTAACAACATCGCTTTTCTATTGTGTTCTAGGACTTATCTCAGGAATTTACTACCGAGAAATCACGAAATATACGGGTTTCACAGGAGAAACGCAACTCTCTGTTTTGCACACGCATTTACTGATGCTTGGCATGTTCATGTTTTTAATCGTGCTACTACTTGAGAAAAATTTCGGAATCATGTCGAGCAAAAAATTCAACGCCTTCTATTACATTTACAATGCAGGCTTGCTACTTACCGTGGGCTTATTAACTTTCCACGGCACAATGACAGTACTTGGGCAAGAAACAGGAGCGGCGGTTTCCGGCATAGCCGGCCTAGGCCACATACTACTCGCAGTGGGACTTGTCTTCTTGTTTGTGATCATGTACGAGAAATTGAAAGAGAAGAAATAATCTAGCTAGATAGGCGAAAAAGGAGGCTTTGTGTATGACATCATACACAAAGCCTCCTTTTATGATCTCCAAAATTATGGGAATCCGAATATTTATATGTCCATTTTTTAATAAAATATGTCTGTATTTTGAATTTTTGATGAGGTTGTAATGGTGGACCGATTGACGAGTCAAAGTAAGTTTCGCTCTTACTTAAAGTGGGGTAGAGTCTATTTGTATAGATCGGGAATATCTCTTGACACCCACAACTCAAAGTGCTATCATAATCAAGGTGCCTCTTCTATAGAGGTCTTGAAAATGAAAATTGTTGTAGATCATCTACAGCACTTTTATTTTTTCGAAAAAATGAACCACCTGGATGTGTGGAACTACTAAAGGAAAGGAGGAACCCATCCAATGCCTACTATTAACCAATTAGTTCGCAAACCGCGTCAATCTAAATCGAAAAAATCTGACTCTCCAGCACTTAACAAGGGACTAAACACTTTCAAGCGTGAACTTACTGATGTAAATTCTCCGCAAAAACGTGGTGTTTGTACTCGTGTTGGTACAATGACTCCGAAAAAACCGAACTCCGCGCTTCGTAAATATGCTCGTGTGCGCTTGAGTAACGGAATCGAGGTTACAGCTTATATCCCAGGTATCGGACACAACTTGCAAGAGCACAGCGTTGTTCTTATTCGTGGTGGACGTGTAAAAGACTTACCAGGGGTGCGTTACCATATCGTACGTGGTGCTCTTGATACAGCTGGTGTTGAAAATAGAGCTCAAAGCCGTTCTAAATACGGTACGAAAAAACCTAAAAAATAATAGATTTATTTTAAATCCAATTTATGAAAGGAGGATATCCAATGCCTCGTAAAGGTCCTGTTGCTAAACGTGACGTTTTGCCAGATCCGATTTACAATTCTAAACTTGTAACTCGTCTAATCAATAAAATGATGGTTGACGGTAAACGTGGAAAATCCCAAGCGATTCTATACGCTGCTTTCGATATCATTAAAGAAGAAACTGGAAACGATCCTATGGAAGTTTTCGATCAAGCGATCAAAAACATCATGCCAGTACTTGAAGTAAAAGCTCGTCGTGTCGGCGGTGCGAACTACCAAGTTCCAGTTGAAGTACGTGCTGATCGTCGTACTACTCTTGGTCTTCGTTGGTTAGTAAACTATGCGCGTCTTCGTGGAGAAAGAACGATGGAACTTCGTCTTGCTCGCGAAATCATGGATGCAGCGAACAACACTGGTGCGTCTGTTAAGAAACGCGAAGATACACACAAAATGGCGGAAGCAAACCGTGCATTCGCTCATTATCGCTGGTAATCAGAAATTGGCTGCTACTTTCATTTTTGAAACTCGGCTAGCCGTTTAAAAAAATGTTTTATGGAAGGAGAAAGACAACATGGCAAGAGAGTTCTCCTTAGAAAAGACACGTAATATTGGGATTATGGCGCACATTGATGCTGGTAAAACCACTACTACGGAACGTATTCTTTTCTATACAGGGCGTATTCACAAAATTGGTGAAACGCATGAAGGTGCCTCCCAAATGGACTGGATGGAGCAGGAACAAGAACGTGGTATCACGATCACTTCTGCTGCAACAACAGCTCAGTGGAAAGGTTACCGTGTAAATATCATTGATACACCAGGACACGTAGACTTCACAGTTGAAGTTGAACGTTCACTTCGTGTACTTGATGGTGCGGTTGCGGTTCTAGATGCACAATCTGGTGTTGAACCACAAACAGAAACTGTTTGGCGTCAAGCTACTACTTACGGGGTTCCTCGTGTAGTATTCGTCAACAAAATGGACAAAATCGGCGCAGACTTCTTATATTCTGTAAAAACTTTGCATGAACGTTTACAAGCTAATGCTCATCCGATTCAACTTCCAATCGGTGCGGAAGATACTTTCACTGGTATCATCGACTTGATTGATATGCACGCGTTGTATTATGAAGATGACCTTGGAAACGATCCACATGTCAAAGAAATTCCTGAAGATATGAAAGATCTTGCTGAAGAATATCATGGTAAACTTATCGAAGCAGTTGCTGAACTTGATGAGGAACTTATGATGAAATACCTAGAAGGTGAAGAAATCACAAAAGACGAACTTAAAGCTGCGATCCGTAAAGGAACACTAGCTGTTGAGTTTTACCCAGTCGTTTGTGGTACTGCATTTAAAAACAAAGGTGTTCAACCAATGCTTGATGCAGTTCTTGACTATCTTCCAGCTCCAACTGACGTTCCTTCTATTAAAGGTACTCTACCTGATGGTGAAGAATCTGAACGTCACGCAAGCGATGAAGAACCATTCTCATCTCTTGCATTTAAAGTTATGACTGACCCTTATGTTGGTCGTCTAACTTTCTTCCGCGTTTATTCTGGTACTTTGAACTCTGGTTCTTACGTACAAAACTCAACAAAAGGTAAACGTGAACGTGTAGGTCGTATCCTGCAAATGCACGCTAACCACCGTGAAGAAATTGATATTGTTTACGCTGGGGACATTGCAGCAGCTGTAGGACTTAAAGACACTACTACTGGGGACACACTATGTGATGAAAAGAACCAAATCATCTTGGAATCCATGGAATTCCCAGAACCAGTTATCTCGGTTGCAATCGAACCTAAATCGAAAGCTGACCAAGATAAAATGGGTCAAGCTCTTGCAAAACTTGCAGAAGAAGATCCAACTTTCCGTACTGAAACAAACACGGAAACTGGTCAAACGATCATCTCTGGTATGGGTGAACTTCACCTTGATATCTTAGTTGACCGTATGAAACGTGAATTCCGCGTTGAAGCTAACGTTGGGGCTCCACAAGTATCTTACCGTGAAACATTCCGCTCAGCAGCTGACGTCGAAGGTAAATTTGTTCGTCAATCTGGTGGTCGTGGACAATATGGTCACGTTGTAATTCACTTCGAACCTAACGAAGAAGGTAAAGGCTTCGAATTTGAAAATGCGATTGTCGGTGGGGTTGTTCCTCGTGAATATATCCCAGCTGTTCAAGCAGGCCTTGAAGGCGCACTTGAAAATGGTGTCCTTGCAGGTTATCCGCTAATCGACATTAAAGCAAAACTATTTGATGGTTCTTACCATGACGTTGACTCCAACGAAATGGCCTTCAAAGTAGCTGCTAGTATGGCGCTTCGTAACGCTGCTAAGAAATGTGACCCAGTTCTTCTTGAACCAATTATGGGCGTTGAAGTTGTTATCCCAGAAGAATACCTTGGGGATATCATGGGTAACATTACAAGCCGCCGTGGTCGTGTAGATGGCATGGAAGCTCGCGGAAATGCACAAGTTGTTCGTGCTTTCGTTCCACTTGCAGAAATGTTTGGTTACGCAACAGACCTTCGTTCATCAACACAAGGTCGCGGAACTTACACAATGCAATTTGACCACTATGAAGAAACACCTAAATCAATCACTGAAGAAATCATCAAGAAAAACGGCGGAAATAAAGGCGAAGAATAATCGTTGCATTTCTGACTGACATCAAGTATAACTTTAATTAAGGAAGTACTTGCCGAGTGAAATTCACTTGGCAGCTATTAAATATCATTTTTTTAAACATTAAGGAGGATTTTATTAAAATGGCAAAAGAAAAATTTGACCGCTCAAAACCCCATGTAAACGTTGGAACAATTGGACACGTCGACCATGGTAAAACTACACTAACTGCAGCTATCACTACAGTTCTATCTAAAGACGGAATGGCACAAGCATCTGCTTATGACCAAATCGATGGTGCACCAGAAGAACGTGAACGTGGTATCACTATCTCTACTGCACACGTAGAGTATGAAACTGCTAACCGTCACTATGCACACGTTGACTGCCCAGGACACGCTGACTATGTTAAAAACATGATCACTGGTGCTGCGCAAATGGACGGAGCTATCCTAGTAGTATCTGCTGCTGATGGCCCAATGCCACAAACTCGTGAACACATTCTTCTATCTCGTCAAGTAGGTGTTCCTTACATCGTTGTATTCCTAAACAAATGCGACATGGTTGACGACGAAGAACTACTTGAACTAGTTGAAATGGAAGTTCGTGAACTTCTAAGCGAATACGACTTCCCTGGCGACGACATTCCTGTAATCAAAGGTTCTGCACTTAAAGCTCTTGAAGGAGATGCTGAATGGGAAGGCAAAATCCATGAATTAATGGACGCTGTTGATTCTTACATTCCAACTCCAGAACGTGATCATGACAAACCATTCATGATGCCAGTTGAAGACGTATTCTCGATCACTGGTCGTGGTACAGTTGCAACTGGACGTGTTGAACGTGGACAAATCAAAGTTGGTGACGAAGTTGAAATTATCGGTATCAAAGATACTGCTAAATCAACTGTTACTGGTGTAGAAATGTTCCGTAAGCTTCTTGACTATGCAGAAGCTGGAGACAACATTGGTGCGCTTCTTCGTGGGGTTGCTCGTGAAGATATCGAACGTGGACAAGTTCTTGCTCAACCAGGATCGATCACTCCACACACTAAGTTCGAAGCTGAAGTTTATGTTCTAACTAAAGAAGAAGGTGGACGTCATACTCCATTCTTCTCAAACTATCGTCCACAATTCTACTTCCGTACAACTGACGTAACTGGTGTTGTTGAACTTCCAGCAGGTACTGAAATGGTTATGCCTGGAGACAACATTACAATTACAGTTGAACTTATCGCTCCAATCGCGATTGAAGATGGTACTAAATTCTCAATCCGTGAAGGTGGCCGTACAGTAGGCGCTGGCGTTGTAGCTAAAATCGACAAATAATAATTTTATTTGTTCTATAAAGTCGGTGAAGCATTTATGCTTCCCGGCTTTTTTTGTTGCTTTTCCGGCTCTGACAGGCGTATGCTTGACAGGGAAAAGGAAAGGTAGGGATAAAAGATGACAGCAGAAGAAAGAAGATTACAAATCAAAGCAAAATGTGCGGAGTTTGGCGGAGGTT
Organism: Listeria valentina; assembly: GCF_011800755.1. Taxonomy (GTDB): domain Bacteria; phylum Bacillota; class Bacilli; order Lactobacillales; family Listeriaceae; genus Listeria; species Listeria valentina. The sequence goes on along the minus strand of NZ_JAATJW010000003.1, from coordinate 30,780 downwards.
ATGCGCAGCTGGTTGAACCTATTAACGACATGCTACTTGCACTAGATGCAGATATTTCGCAGGAAACGGCAAGTCAAGTGCTTTTGAATATTGAACTCTATGCGAAAGGGGAGAAGTACTTGCCGGATTGCCATCTGGATGAAAGTAATCATTTTCTAGATGATGGCATAAAAGCGCTAAAAGCAGGCGACCTTGGGAATGCGGCCTTGCAGCTATTTGGAGCTGGGCTCAACTTTGCAAGTTTTGCTGCAAAAGCGAATGGCGTGAAAACGGTGGAAGCGCATCCGATGCTTGCTGAACGTTTCAAGCGCTTGAAGGAAATCGAGGACTAACAAAAAGGAACTTGGCATCCGCCAAGTTCCTTTTTCTACGCCTAAATTTGGCGGGTTAAAATTTCGTTTGTTAGCGCTGAAAGCTGATCGCGATAGGCACCTTTCGGCAACTTAGCGATTTCTTTTTGGGCTTTTTTCGTGTATTTACCTGCGAGCTCAAATGCCTGCGCCGTACCTTGATAGCGGTTGATAAGCGTTGTTAGCTCGCGGAGGTCCGCGTCTGTCATCTCTGCTTTCTTGCTAAGAAGAGGTTTAAAATCCTGCTTATGGCCACGCATAGCATAGATGAGCGGAAGCGAATAGACGCCTTGGAGAACATCGTTTAGCACAGGTTTTCCGAGGCCGTCATCCGTACTCGTGTAGTCCAGCACATCATCAATGATTTGAAACGCCATGCCGAGGTAATGCCCGATATTCCAAGCTTTGATCGCAAGTGCACGAGGAGCTTTGCTAGAAACTGCGCCAGAATAGCAACTCAGGGCAAACAGCTGCGCCGTTTTCCCTGAGATGCGCGCGAGATAGGCCTTTACGGACACATTTAAATCATAGCGCGTGCGCATTTGATCGAGCTCTCCCATCAAAATTTTCTCGATGTTTTTACTGCTAAATTCAATGTTCGAAATCGAATCCGAGTGCTTCGATAAAATCTTAAAACAAATTGTGAATAAGTAGTCGCCCGTGTAAACGGCATAATGATTGCCATATTTTGAATTAATAGTTGGCTTGCCACGCCGAATCGAAGACTCATCCACCACATCATCGTGAATGAGCGTTGCCATATGTAGAACTTCGAGAGCAGCCGCAACAGAAATAGCACGATCGCGGTCGTAATCCGGACCGAGGTTCGCTGAAAGCAAAGCGAAAGCCGGTCGAAGTAGTTTGCCGCCAGCATGAATCAGTACTTTGATGTTTTCCTCAACGCGTTTATCACGAATTTGAATGTTTTCCTCAATCGTTTGAAGCACATCGGCGAGATCGGTTTTTAGTTCTGGATAATGTTCCCACATGGAATGAAGTTGCATAGCGAAACTCCTTTTTTTTCTATTTATTCGAGTGTGCGCCGTTCTTGTTTAGCACTTAAAAATACGTGCAGGGTTTCAACGTTTTGCAGTAAATAATTAGCCGCAATTCCCACTGCGATTCCCGAAAGAATACCGATAAAAGAAAGGACAGGCAGGTAAAGCATAACGCTCCAAGAACCCGCGATCCAGCTTGCGACAACTAGTTGACCAACGTTGTGCAGGATTCCTCCGGTCGTGCTGACCCCAATGATGCTGACATTTTTAGGACCTAATTTTTGTACTGCCCACATGCCGATAAAGCTAAGTAGTGCTCCGGCTGCGCTATACAAAAATGTAGAAATAGTTCCGCCGAGTAAAGTGGAAAGCACGAGGCGGATAACAATAATCATAAAAGTGTCTTTCGTTGAGAGTGTATAGAGCGAAATACAAGTAATAATATTAGCGAGTCCAAGTTTTGCCCCTGGTGCGAACGCAAAGGGGAAGGGAATGGCCCGTTCTAGTAAGCTAATAACAACAGCTTGTGCCGCGAGCAGTGCAATGTAAACAAGACGCTTATTTTTCGTCATAAAATTCACTTTCCTTTTTTCTTCCTAAACAATCAAGAAGAAATAATCATATCATCGTCATCATTGTTGCTGTTTGAATCGCCATCCGTTGCCTTCACTTCGATGACAAGCTTGTGAGGCAGACAAACAATCGTTTCCCCGCGTTTAGTAATAGCGCCTGTTCGAACGCAAACTTGGTCGCCGCAAGTGGCTTTAGAAATTCGAATTTGTTCATCTTTGACTTCAATCGTGTTTGAATCGCCATCCTCTTGCGTAATCGTGAAGGATTCTGTGCCAGTGTGCCCAGTTAAAGCTACTTTTTTATATTCTTTGCCATCTACCGTAATGACCGCAGTAAGTCCTTGATCCGCCGTACTTTTTGGCTCATTGGCTTTAACGTATGAGAAAATAGCTAGAGGTAAAAAAGAAAGCAAAGTTAACAAAACGACAAGTACAATATCAAAACGGCGAATCATTTTTAAATAAGGTTTCATTTGCTTCCCTCCTCCAATTATTTTCCTATCCCTCTCATTGTATAGGATTTAAGTGGAAAAATATACCGTTTTTATTTTAAATCTGTGAATAAAATGACTGAAAATAAGAGGAGCGAAATCCACCAATGGGATTTCGCTCCTTGTTCAAAGTTATCCGTTATTTCCTGTCTGAATCCCGGTAAACAGCGCAAGGCTTACCGTACCAGAAGTTGCCAAGGTGTTTTTGGAACCAAGGAACAACCCAATAATCTAATCCAAATGTGCGACCTGCGCCATTTAGCATTGCGAACGAAGCAGGAAGTGCCCAGAATTTGTCCCATCCAAGCATAGCGCTCAGTGTGAACATGACTAGGAAGCCCATGCTTCCAACGCTAGCAAGCCAAGTGAATAATCCAACTACAAGAGCAAGGCCAATTGCAAGTTCAATGAAAGGAACAACCTTCTGCATGAACACGGCAACATCTTGGTTTGGCATTACGATTTTCATAATCCATTCGAACCAGCCCCACATGTGACTCAAAATAGGTGTTGTCACATTTTGTGCAGCATCTCCGGCAGCATCACCAGCAGCTTGACTCGCGCCCGATGTAGCGGCAGCTTGCAACCAATCAAAAGGCATTTTCGAAGTTGTTGCAGTTAGCCAAGAATCAGATCCAAGACCTTGGAACATCGGTTTAAGGTTTGTTAAGCTAACTTTATCCCAAGTTCCTTCACCGTAAATCTTCGCAAGTGCTTCATCAATCCAGAACCAACCTAGATAAACACGTAGCGGTAAGCTCCAAATGACATTTCCATAACGAGAAGTCCAACCGCGGAAAATGTTGCGACGATCTTTGATGTGGAAGAATTCGTGCATAATATATTGCCACATGTAGTAACCGCTTCGAATTCCGAAGAAGTAGTACAAGTTGACCATATGTTTCATGAAGATCGCAAACCAGCCAGAAAGGTGCATCCCAGAAAGGTTCGCAACCCCATACTTAGCCCCGATCGAAACCATCACGCCGTGGTATTTCCCTTGGAAAGGCGTTTTGTCTCCGCCGCTAATTTCAGCGATGATACTTTTCGCAGCAGTCATCCCAGTTTGTTCAGCTGCTTCAACGATTTGTGGAGTAGGTTTGCCTTCTTCTTCCTCAAAGTAAGCTAAATCCCCGATTACATAAGTGTTATCGTATTTCTCAGCTTCCATGTATTGGTTGACTTTAAGACGCCCAGCACGTGCTGATTCCATTCCATAATCTTTAGTATCCGAATTAGCACGAACACCAGCAGTCCAAATGAGTGTGTGTGTTGGAAGCTCTTCGCCAGATTTTAAAACAATACTTTCTGGTTTAACTTCAACGATCGCAGCACTCTTAAGAATTTTAATGCCTTTTTTCACCATGTATTTCTCAGCTTTGTCAGCATCACGTCGTTCTAACATGTTTAGGATCGTTGGAGCCGCTTCAACGACGATCAACTCAATTTCATCTTTGTCGATCTTATTGTCTTTTGCAAGACGATCTTTCCATTCAAGCAATTCGCCGACCATTTCGATTCCAGTGAACCCAGAACCACAAACTACAAAACGAAGCATAGCTTTGCGTTTTTCGACATCCTGCTCGCGGCTTGCCTTAGTTACGATCTCTTCAATATGTTTTCTCAAGCGAACCGAATCTTCCCAAGACCATAGTGTGAATCCGTTTTCTTGTACGCCCGGTGTACCAAAGTCATTTGGTTCTCCACCCATACCAAGCACAAGATAGTCATAAGGGTAGCTTCCGTGTTCAGTTGTAACAACCTTTTTGTCATGATCTACGTTTGTGACATTGTCAGTCACCAGATTTACTTTCGTGCGATTGAACAAACGACGTAAGTCATATTGAATGGCTGTCGGTTCAACGCGCCCACCAGCAACTTCGTGAAGTTCCGTCATCATTGTATGGTACGAATGACGGTCGATCAAAGTGATTTTTACATCTTGATCTCTTTTGTACTTTTTCGCAAGCTTTTTCGCTGCGTGTACACCTGCATACCCTGCCCCTATAAGAACAATGTTTTTTTCAGGCATATGCGTTCTCAACTCCTTGTTATTTTATTCACAAACAAATAAATTAGTGCAGTGTAAAAAGTATAATAATAACCTAACATAGTGTAACAGATTCTATAGATGCTTGTCTAGACCGTTTTCATGAAAAGATCGCAAAAACTAAAAAATAGTGCTTTATTGGAAACGAGCCGTTTTTTATGGGTGAATATACCTTAAGGTCAATAGGTATAATGGTTGTTTTGTTTGTTATTTATCACTTTTAGCAAGAAACTAGAGAGTTTACCCTTTGTTTAGTTTGTTTTTCATAAAATTCTATAAATTAAATCATTTTGTTATGTATAGACAAAGTATAGTGGTGATGGTATGATTTGATTGTAATCGTGATAACCGCTTTCAGATTAGCTTTTCTTGCTCGCGTTATCACAAACTTTATTAGTATAAGGTGGGAGCAAATTATGGAATTGAAAAAAGTTGCGATGGGGCTTACTGCTGTAGTAGCATCCAGCATGTTGTTAGTAGCTTGTGGGAATGACAATAGTTCTTCTGATAAGAAATCAAGCAACGATACAAAACAAGAACAAAAGAAATCCGCAGATGCTAAAACTGACGGAACAATGACAGATGGAACGTACAAACTAGAAGAAAAAAACTATGATGATAAAGGCTGGAAAGGCTTCATGTCCATCAAAGTAAAAGATGGCAAAATTACAGATGCGAATTATGACTATAAAAATAAAGATGGCAAGTTGAAATCTGAAGATGCAGATTACGAAAAAGCAATGAAAGCTAAAGTGAAAACTGGTCCGAAAGAATACTTGAAAGAACTTAATGATTCTCTTGTGAAAAACCAAGCGGCTGGCGCAGTAGAAGTAGTCTCTGGTGCAACGCATTCTTCGGATACATTCATCAACTATGCGAACCAATTGATCCAAGCGGCACAACGTGGCGACACAACAACAATCAAGATCAATAACGGTGAAAAAATGCAAGACGGTACTTACAAATTAGAAGAACAAAACTATTCGAATGGTTACCGCACAGTGTTCTCGATGACCGTTAAAGATGGTAAAATCTCTAAATCAGATTACAACTATGTAAACAAAGACGGTCAAAAGAAAACTGACGATGCAGACTACGAAAAAGCAATGAAAGCAAAAGAAGGTACTGGTCCGAAAGAATACATCCCAGCACTTAACGAATCTCTAGTTGACAAGCAAGAAGCAGGAGAAGTAGATACGGTTTCTGGAGCTACTCACTCTTCTGAACAATTCAAGATTTATGCTGAACAACTTATCAACGCAGCACAAAACGGAAATACAGCAACAATCAAAGTTTACAACAAAGTAGAAAAATAAGATTCTTTCCGAGTTGGAATAACAAAAAACCCCTAGAGTTAGGCGTCTAACTCTAGGGGTTTTTCGCTCGGAAGGGATGGCGTTTCGGCGGTTTTTAAGTTATAGTGATAAAAGATCACTTTTAAGGAGTGAAAGGGGAGGGAATCCAGTGTCTATCAAGGCATTTTTAGAGCTGGTCGAAATCAGAACAAAAATTGCAAGTGTCTACCCATTTGTTCTTGGCACATTGTTTGTCTTTTATCAGTTACAGACGATCAATCTAGAGAACACGCTTATTTTCTTTGTGGCCATGCTGATTTTTGATTTAACAACAACGGCGATCAACAATTATATGGACTACCGCAAAGCAACAGACAATCACGATTACGATTTTCGGGTTGAAAGTAACGTGATCGGAAAAATGAACATTCCGCAAAAAAATGTACTTATATTAATTTTCACAATGTTTTTCATTGCGACAGGACTTGGCGTTTGGCTCGTATTCCGAACAGATTTGCTAGTACTTCTAATTGGTTTTGTTTGTTTTTGCATTGGCATTTTATATACATTTGGGCCTGTTCCACTGTCACGCATGCCGCTTGGCGAAGTATTTTCAGGCGTAACGATGGGATTTGGCATTTTCTTTTTAGCTGTTTACATGAGCGCGTACGATGCAGGTGTCGCTAATTTATTGTGGCAAGGGGAGTGGATTGATATTCGCTTCAACCTGCTTCGAATCATTGAAATTGGCGTTGTGTCGCTTCCGTGCATTTTCACGATTGCGAACATTATGCTGGCAAATAACCTTTGCGATCTCGACGAAGATATCCGTAACCACCGCTACACGCTACCGTATTATATCGGCAGGAAAATGGGGGTCCTCCTTTTCAACACGCTTTATTACGCTTCATTTGCCGCCGTGGTTGCCGCAGTCATTTTGAGCTACCTAAGCTCGATTATGCTCCTTGTATTACTTACGATCCCGCTTGTTTATCGCAATCTCAAAAAATTCAACCAAGAACAAGTTAAATCGAAAACCTTCGTAGTAGCTATCCGAAATTTTGTACTCATCAATGCGACGCTTGTCGTACTACTTGCGGCGAGCATCCTTGTTAAATATCTATTTTAATTGGAAGGAGGGCCATTCGGATGATTGATAAACTCATATTTGGCCGCTTTGTCCCGGGAGAATCCTGGATCCATGCGCTAGACGCACGCACGAAACTGCTTGGCGGCTTCTACTTTATTGCGATCATATTTTTAGCGAACAATCCTTATGCCTATGCACTCATGATTGCTTTTACTTTCGGCGTCATCTTCCTAACAGGAATCAAAGTCAAAGTGTTCATCAAAGGCGTGCGGCCGTTGCTTTGGCTAATTTTATTCACCGTCATCATGCAAATGCTATTTACAAGCGGTGGCGTCATTTATTTTGAATTTGGTCCCTTCCGGATTTCATCTTTTGGAATTATAAATGGCATCTACGTATTCATCCGCTTCACACTCATCATTATCCTATCTACGGTCATCACGCTAACGACAACGCCGATGGATTTAACAGATGCGATTGAATACTTATTGCGGCCACTCAAGTATCTCAAAGTGCCGGTCGCAGATATTGCTTTAATGATTACCGTTGCGCTCCGCTTTATCCCAACGCTCATGGAAGAGACAGATAAAATCATGAAAGCGCAACGAGCGCGCGGCATAGAGTTCGGAGAAGGTAATCTGTTTGAGCAAATGAAAGTAGTTGTTCCAATTTTCATTCCGCTGTTCGTTAGTTCATTCAATCGCGCGGAAGATTTAGCCGACGCGATGGAAGTTCGTGGTTATGATGGCGGCAAAGGGCGTACCAAATTCAGGTTGTTGCACTGGCATTGGATCGACTTAATTGCTGTAGCTGTGCTTGCCTTGCTCACGGCAGCGCTTATCTTTTTACGAGGTTACTAACTTGAATAGTTCCCACCAAAAGTTAGGTTCACAGCTTAATTTTTGGTGGTTTTTTATAAAGTGCGCTCGGGTTATCTTGTTATGGGCTTAATGTTCCCTAATATCATTCTGTGTTAAATTGCAACTCGAAGCAACTCATGCTCTTATGATGAAAAGCACCAATGTTTCATCTATTAGTATAAAATTGAAGACTGGTTTAGATGAAACATTGAACCCCTGAATAGATAGTGATAGAGAAAAAGTACATAAAGTGATGAACTAGACTGTGATTTGCGAATGAATTGTTTGTTCGTAAATCACAGTCTTTTTAGTTAGGGGAAAGGTTATGATGGAAGCCGGCGAGAACAGCTTATTTCCTGAAGAATAAATCAAATTCTAGTTTTTTTCTTCCATATATAAATGTAATTATTTTGTTACTAGAAATCTAAAAATAAAATCACTGGCTTTAATCTGAAAGTTTTTCAAAAAACGGTTGATTCGTAAGGGCAACCCGTGTATAATAGATAAAGTGCAAATGGATAGGCACTCGTCTGCCCTTTTGTGCCCACAACCCCCTGATTAGTGGGTTGTAGATGTGATGAAGTGGAAGGTTGCTGACACACCCGGCCGCTTTGCCATGGCGGGTACTCAGGTAATTTCCATGGAGAATGTCTATTTTAAAAATAGGCGAGAAGGAGGGAAAATAATGGCAAAACAAAAAATTCGTATTCGTTTAAAAGCTTATGATCACCGTATTTTGGATCAATCAGCTGAAAAAATCGTTGAGACTGCGAAACGTTCTGGCGCTTCTGTGTCTGGTCCGATTCCGCTTCCGACAGAAAAATCTGTTTACACGGTTTTACGTGCGGTTCACAAATATAAAGATTCGCGCGAACAATTCGAAATGCGTACGCACAAACGTTTAATCGACATCGTTAACCCAACACCACAAACGGTTGACAGCTTGATGCGTTTGGATCTGCCAAGTGGTGTAGATATCGAAATCAAACTTTAATAAATTGGGCAAAATGCCCACAAAAAATAACAATTAACAGGAGGTGTGACTCATGACCAAAGGAATCTTAGGTAGAAAAGTAGGGATGACACAAGTTTTCACTGAAAACGGGGAACTTATTCCAGTTACAGTAATCGAAGCAGGCAACAATGTTGTGCTTCAAAAGAAAACTGCTGAAACAGACGGCTACGAAGCTATTCAAATCGGCTTCGAAGACAAACGTGAAGTTTTAGCGAACAAACCCGAAAAAGGTCATGTAGCAAAAGCCAATACTACTCCTAAGCGCTTCATTCGCGAATTACGCGATGTAAACTTAGACGAGTATGAAATTGGTGCAGAAATCAATGTAGATGTATTCGCAGAAGGTGACGTCGTGGACGTGACAGGCGTATCGAAAGGTAAAGGGTTTCAAGGCGTTATTAAACGTCACGGACAATCTCGCGGGCCAATGGCTCACGGTTCCCGTTACCACCGTCGCCCTGGTTCAATGGGTCCTGTAGCACCTAACCGTGTTTTCAAAAATAAACTTCTTCCAGGACGTATGGGTGGAGATCAAATCACTATCCAAAACTTGGAAATCGTTAAAGTAGACGCAGAAAAGAACTTGCTTTTAGTAAAAGGTAATGTTCCTGGTGCCAAAAAATCATTAGTTCAAATTAAAACTGCTATTAAAGCAAAATAAAAAGTTGGAAAGGAGGACTAACGAATGCCAAAACTAAGCTTACTTAAACAAGATGGATCACAAGCTGGCGAAATTACGTTGAACGATGCTGTTTTCGGTGTTGAACCAAATGAAAAAGTTGTTGTTGACGTTATTTTGAGCCAAAGAGCTTCCTTACGCCAAGGAACTCACAAAGTAAAAAACCGTTCTGAAGTACGTGGTGGTGGTCGTAAACCATGGCGTCAAAAAGGTACTGGTCGTGCTCGTCAAGGTTCGATCCGTTCGCCGCAATGGCGTGGTGGTGGTACCGTATTTGGACCAACTCCTCGTTCATATGCTTACAAATTACCGAAGAAAGTTCGCCGTTTAGCGATCAAATCGATCTTATCTTCAAAAGTTCTTGATAATGATATCGTAGTACTTGAAGATTTAGCATTTGAAACGCCAAAAACAAAAGAATTTGCGGCTTTCCTTAAAAATATCTCTGTAGATACAAAAGCTCTTGTTGTCGTTGGTTCTGAAAGCGAAAATATCGAACTTTCTGCACGTAACATTCAAGGCATTACTGTTATTCCGGCTGAAAGTATCTCAGTACTAGAAGTTGCTGGACATGATAAACTTATTGTCACACAAGCAGCTGTTCAAAAGATAGAGGAGGTGCTTGCATAATGGATGCACGCGACATCATTAAGCGCCCGGTTGTAACCGAGGAATCTACAAGTGTTCTTGATGACAAGAAATACACTTTTGAAGTAGACACTCGTGCTACAAAAACTCAAATCAAACATGCAATTGAAGAAATCTTTGAGGTTCAAGTAACGAAAGTAAACGTTATGAACTACAAAGGCAAGAAAAAACGCATGGGTCGTTACGTTGGTTACACGAACAAGCGTCGTAAAGCAATCGTAACTTTGAGTGATGATAGTAAAGAAATTCAATTCTTTGAAGTTTAATACGAACGTTTTTGAATAAAATCTAACGAGGAGGGAAAAAAATGGCGATTAAAAAGTACAAACCTACCACAAACGGCCGCCGTCATATGACAAGTTCTGATTTCGCTGAGATTACTTCAAGTACTCCAGAAAAATCTTTGCTTCGTCCTATGAAAAAGAAAGCTGGTCGTAACAATCAAGGTAAGTTAACTGTTCGTCATCACGGTGGCGGTCATAAACGTCAATACCGTGTGATCGATTTTAAACGTAATAAAGACGGCGTTCCTGGACGTATCGCTACAATCGAATACGATCCAAACCGCTCGGCTAATATCGCGCTCGTTCACTACGCTGATGGAGAAAAACGCTACATCATCGCAGCGAAAGGTCTAAAAGTTGGCCAAACAATTTATTCTGGAGCAGAAGCTGATATTAAAATCGGAAATGCTTTAGAACTTAAAGATATTCCAGTGGGTACTGTTGTCCACAATATCGAACTTAAACCTGGAAAAGGCGGACAACTTGTTCGTTCTGCTGGAGCAAGTGCTCAAATTCTAGGTAAAGAAGGTAAATATGTTCTTGTTCGTCTTAAATCTGGTGAGGTTCGTATGATTCTTGCTACTTGCCGTGCTACAATTGGTCAAGTTGGTAATGAACAACATGAACTTATTAACATCGGTAAAGCAGGTCGTTCACGTTGGATGGGTAAACGCCCAACTGTTCGTGGTTCGGTTATGAACCCTAATGATCACCCACATGGTGGTGGTGAAGGTAAAGCGCCAATCGGACGTAAATCTCCAATGTCTCCTTGGGGCAAACCAACACTTGGTTACAAAACTCGTAAGAAAAACAACAACTCCGATAAATTTATCGTACGTCGTCGTAAAGGTAAATAAGATCTGGGATAAAATTACGTTAATTATGATAGCAGGGAGTTTGCGGAGGCTTAACTCCGACTTCCTAGCTATACGAAGGGAGGTTCCGTCATGGGTCGTAGCTTAAAGAAAGGACCTTTTGTCGATGAACATTTGATGAAAAAAGTGGAAGCAGCAAATGAAAGTGACAAGAAACAAGTGATTAAGACTTGGTCGCGTCGTTCCACTATTTTTCCAGTATTCGTAGGTCAAACAATCGCTGTATATGATGGACGCAAACATGTTCCTGTTTATGTTCAAGAAGACATGGTTGGACACAAACTAGGTGAATTCGCACCAACTCGTACTTACCGTGGACACGCGGGAGACGACAAAAAAACAAAACGATAATTTCGAGAGGAGGATATCTAAATGGCAAGTGAAATTACAAGTGCAAAAGCCGTTGCCAAAACGGTACGTATTGCTCCTCGTAAAGCGAGAATCGTTATTGATTTAATCCGAGGCAAGCAAGTTGGCGAAGCAATTGCGATTTTGAAGTTTACTCCAAAAGCAGCTTCACCAGTTATTGAAAAAGTATTGAAATCTGCTATGGCAAACGCTGAACATAACTATGATTTAGACGTAAACAATTTAGTGGTTTCGGAAGCTTTCGTTGATGAAGGCCCGACACTTAAACGTTTCCGTCCGCGTGCACAAGGTCGTGCAAGTGCAATCAATAAACGTACAAGCCACATCACTGTTGTGGTATCTGAAGTGAAGGAGGGATAAACGTTGGGTCAAAAAATACATCCAATTGGTATGCGTATCGGCGTCATTCGTGACTGGGATTCAAAATGGTACGCTGAAAAAGATTACGCTAATTTCTTACATGAAGATTTGCGCATTCGTGATTACATTGCAAAACGCTTGGCTGACGCTTCCGTTTCGCGTGTTGAGATCGAACGTGCTGCTAACCGTGTGAATATCACTATTCATACAGCTAAACCAGGTATGGTAATCGGTAAAGGTGGTTCAGAAGTTGAAGCACTTCGTAAATCCCTAAACGATTTAACTGGTAAACGTGTCCACATTAACATTGTTGAGATCAAACGTGCTGATCTAGATGCAAAACTTGTGGCTGAAAATATTGCTAGACAACTTGAAGGACGTGTTTCTTTCCGTCGCGCACAAAAACAAGCTATCCAACGTACAATGCGTGCTGGTGCGAAAGGAATTAAAACCCAAGTATCTGGTCGTCTTGGCGGAGCTGATATTGCTCGTGCTGAACACTATAGTGAAGGAACTGTACCGCTTCATACACTTCGTGCTGACATTGATTATGCATGGGAAGAAGCAGATACAACTTATGGTAAACTAGGCGTTAAAGTTTGGATCTACCGTGGTGAAGTCCTTCCAGCGAAGAAAAACAATGTGGAAGGAGGAAAATAATTATGTTAGTCCCTAAACGTGTAAAATACCGTCGTGAATTCCGTGGAAATATGCGCGGTCGTGCGAAAGGCGGAACAGAAGTCGCATTTGGTGAATATGGTCTTCAAGCAGTTGAAGCTTCTTGGATCACGAACCGTCAAATCGAAGCTGCTCGTATTGCGATGACTCGTTACATGAAACGTGGCGGTAAAGTTTGGATTAAAATTTTCCCTCATAAATCTTACACATCTAAACCAATCGGAGTTCGGATGGGTAAAGGTAAAGGTGCTCCGGAAGGCTGGGTAAGCCCAGTTAAACGTGGCAAAATTATGTTTGAAATCGCAGGTGTGCCTGAAGAAGTTGCGCGTGAAGCGTTGCGTCTTGCATCACACAAACTGCCGGTCAAAACAAAGATCGTAAAACGTGAAGAAATTGGTGGTGAAGCAAATGAAAGCTAAAGATATCCGTGAACTATCCACTACCGAAATCCAAGATCAAGAAAAAGCGCTAAAGGAAGAGCTTTTCAACTTGCGCTTTCAATTAGCTACAGGACAATTGGAAAATACTGCTCGCATTAAAGAAGTACGTAAATCCATTGCTCGTATGAAAACAATTGTGAAAGAAAGAGAACTTGCTTAAGACGAAACTAATAAGGAGGTTTTAATACATGGCTGACCGTAACCAACGTAAAGTCTATACAGGTCGCGTTGTATCCGACAAAATGGATAAAACGATCACTGTAGTTGTTGAAACATACAAAAAGCATGGTTTGTATGGTAAACGCGTGAAGTATTCGAAGAAATTCAAAGCTCATGATGAAAATAACACTGCAAAAACTGGCGATATCGTTCGTATCATGGAAACTCGCCCTCTATCTTCAACTAAACATTTCCGTTTACTAGAAGTAGTAGAAGAAGCAGTAATTATTTAATGGTTTTATAAAATAGTGAGAGATCCAGGTGTTTCTCTTACCTGTTATTCTGGAAGGAGGGTGTCCTAATGATTCAACAAGAAAGTCGTATGAAAGTGGCTGATAACTCTGGCGCACGTGAAGTACTAACAATTAAAGTGCTAGGTGGATCAGGACGCAAAACTGCTAACATTGGTGATGTTGTTGTATGTACTGTTAAACAAGCAACACCAGGCGGCGTTGTCAAAAAAGGCGAAGTCGTTAAAGCAGTAATCGTTCGTACTAAGAGTGGAGCACGTCGTCAAGATGGTTCGTACATCAAATTTGATGAAAATGCATGTGTCATTATCCGTGATGATAAAAGTCCTCGTGGAACACGTATTTTTGGACCTGTTGCTCGCGAACTTCGTGAAAACAACTTCATGAAAATCGTTTCTTTAGCTCCAGAAGTTCTTTAATAAACAAGTTTCAAACCAAGGAGGTGCTAAGACTAATGCATGTCAAAAAAGGTGATAAAGTACAAGTTATTACTGGTAAAGATAAAGGCAAATCCGGCAAAGTTCTTGCTGCATTCCCAAAAAAAGATCGTGTAATTGTTGAAGGAATCAACATGGTGAAAAAACATACGAAACCTTCCAATATCAATCCACAAGGTGGAATCTTGAATGTTGAAGCACCAATTCACGTATCTAACGTAATGCTTATCGATCCTAAATCTGGCGAACCAACTCGTGTGAGCTATGAAGTAAAAGGCGATAAAAAAGTACGTGTAGCTAAAAAATCCGGTGAAGTCATCGATAAATAATTTAAGTAATTGAGGAAGGAGGCAACATTACATGAATCGCCTTAAAGATCGCTATCTTAAGGAAATTGTTCCTGGTATGATGAGCAAGTTTAACTATTCTTCTGTTATGGAAGTACCTAAAATTGAAAAAATCGTAATCAACACTGGTGTTGGTGATGCAGTAGCAAACGCTAAAGTTCTTGACAGTGCTGTTGAAGAGCTTGCATTAATCACTGGTCAAAAACCAGTTGTCACAAAAGCTAAAAACTCGATCGCTGGATTCCGTCTTCGTGAAGGAATGCCAATCGGTGCGAAAGTAACGCTTCGTGGTGACCGTATGTATGATTTCTTAGACAAATTAATTACTGTTTCACTTCCACGTGTTCGTGACTTCCGTGGGGTTTCGAAAAAAGCTTTCGACGGCCGCGGTAACTACACGCTGGGTGTGAGAGAACAATTGATTTTCCCTGAAATTGATTATGATAAAGTTTCTAAAGTTCGTGGTATGGATGTTGTTATCGTTACAACTGCAAAAACTGACGAAGAGTCCCGTGAGTTATTAACTCAAGTTGGAATGCCGTTTCAAAAATAATCAATAATTAAAGTAGGGAGGCGAAAACGTGGCTAAAAAATCAATGATCGCTAAGCAAAAACGTGAACCAAAATTCGCAGTTCAAGGTTATACTCGTTGCGAACGTTGTGGGCGTCCACATTCCGTTATTCGCAAATTTAAATTATGCCGTATTTGTTTCCGCGAACTTGCCTATAAAGGTCAAATTCCTGGCGTTAAAAAAGCAAGCTGGTAAACCTAAGTTTAAGGAAGGAGGATAATAACACATGGTGATGACAGATCCAATTGCAGATTTTCTAACTCGTATCCGTAATGCGAACATGGTTAAACATGACAA
Organism: Listeria valentina; assembly: GCF_011800755.1. Taxonomy (GTDB): domain Bacteria; phylum Bacillota; class Bacilli; order Lactobacillales; family Listeriaceae; genus Listeria; species Listeria valentina. Next base: position 15,603 of record NZ_JAATJW010000003.1, on the reverse strand, counting down.
ATTAGAATTGCCTGCATCGAAAATCAAAAAAGAAATTGCTGAAATCTTAAAACGTGAAGGTTTTATCCGTGACGTTGAGTATATTGAAGATGAAAAGCAAGGCACAATCCGTGTTTTCTTGAAATATAGTCCATCTGGCGAACGCGTAATCACTGGTTTGAAACGTATCAGTAAGCCAGGGCTTCGTGTTTATGCTAAATCGAACGAGGTACCTAAAGTTCTTAACGGCTTAGGTATTGCAATCGTATCTACTTCTCAAGGTGTCCTAACTGACAAAGAAGCTCGCGCTAAACAAGTGGGCGGAGAAGTACTTGCATACGTTTGGTAAAATTTATTCATAAGGAGGTGCGACAATGTCCCGTATCGGTAAAAAGCCTATTACAATTCCTGCTGGTGTAACAGTTACACTTGATGGAAATAAGGCAACAGTTAAAGGTCCTAAAGGTGAACTTGTAAGAGAGTTTAACCCTGAGATTAAAATTGAAATCGAAGGAAGTGAAATTAATATTTCACGTCCATCTGACAATAAAAATCACCGTGCTCTTCATGGCACGACTCGTGCAGTCCTAAATAACATGGTTGTTGGAGTCTCTGAAGGCTACGAAAAATCACTTGAATTAGTCGGTGTCGGTTACCGTGCTCAAAAACAAGGTTCAAAACTTGTTCTTAACGTAGGGTATTCCCATCCAGTCGAATTTGAAGCGCCAAAAGGTGTTGAAATTGAAGTTCCTGCGAATACGAAAGTAATTGTAAAAGGTTTCAATAAAGAACACGTTGGTGAACTTGCTGCTAACATTCGTGCTGTACGTCCGCCTGAGCCTTATAAAGGTAAGGGTATCCGTTATGAAGGCGAATATGTACGCCGCAAAGAAGGTAAAACTGGTAAATAATGCCGCGTAAGCGATAAGAGAAGAGGTGAGTCGTGTGATTACTAAAATCGATAAAAACAAAGTTCGTAAAAAAAGACATGCTCGTGTTCGTTCTAAAATTACTGGAACAGAAAGCCGTCCTCGTCTAAACGTTTTCCGTTCTAATAAAAATATCTACGCTCAACTAGTTGATGACGTAAATGGCGTAACACTTGTAAGTGCTTCGAATTTAGATAAAGACTTTGGTTCTGCTGAATCAAAAGTTGATGCTGCTAGCCAAGTTGGCAAATTAGTTGCAAAACGTGCTTCTGAAAAAGGAATTTCTGCAGTTGTTTTCGACCGCGGAGGGTACTTGTACCATGGCCGTGTTAAAGCGCTCGCTGAAGCAGCTCGCGAAAATGGATTAGAATTCTAATAAAGAAGGAGGGAAAACTTAGATGGCTGAAATTATTGATGGAAACAAATTAGATGTAGAAGAACGTGTTGTTACAATCAACCGTGTTGCTAAAGTTGTAAAAGGTGGTCGTCGCTTCCGTTTCACAGCACTTGTTGTTGTCGGTGATAAAAACGGTCATGTCGGTTTTGGTACTGGTAAAGCTCAAGAAGTTCCAGATGCAATCCGTAAAGCTGTTGAAGACGCTAAGAAAAATATGGTGTTTGTACCAACTGTTGGAACTACAATTCCGCACACAGTTGTTGGTCGCTTTGGCGGTGGGGAAATCCTACTTAAACCAGCGAATGCCGGTTCTGGAGTAACAGCTGGTGGTCCAGTTCGTGCCGTCCTTGAACTTGCTGGTGTTGCTGATGTATCATCTAAATCACTTGGATCAAACACGCCAATCAACATGGTTCGTGCAACAATTGATGGAATCAAACAACTTAAAAAAGCTGAAGAAGTAGCTAAACTTCGCGGTAAAACAGTTGAAGAATTGTTAGGATAAGGAGGGAATTATCATTATGGCTAAATTAGAACTTACTCTAAAACGTAGCTTAATCGGTCGTCCCGGAGATCAACGTGAAACAGTTAAGGCACTAGGCCTTCGTAAGACACATTCCGTTGTTGTCAAAGAAGATAATCCTGCAATTCGTGGGATGATTAACAAAGTTAGTCATCTTCTGGACGTAAAAGAAGTTTAAGCTAGTCATTTTTAATGAAATGAACAAGAAATAGGAGGAGGTGCTTGAACATGAAACTACACGAACTAAAACCTGCTGAAGGTTCGCGCAAAGAGCGTAATCGTGTTGGTCGTGGAACGAGCTCTGGTAACGGAAAAACTGCTGGCCGTGGACATAAAGGGCAAAAAGCCCGTTCAGGCGGTGGCGTACGTTTAGGATTTGAAGGTGGACAACTCCCACTTTTCCGTCGTTTACCTAAACGTGGTTTTACAAACATCAATCGCAAAGAATTTGCTATTGTAAACTTAGATGTTTTAAATCGTTTTGAAGACGGCACTGAAGTAACACCTGAACTTCTCATTGAAACAGGTGTTGTGAGCAATGCTAAATCTGGTATTAAAATCCTTTCGAATGGATCTATTGAGAAGAAACTTACAGTGAAAGCTAATAAGTTTTCTGCAGCGGCTAAGGAAGCAATTGAAGCTGCTGGCGGAAAAGCTGAGGTGATCTAATGTTTCAAACGTTAGTAAACTTTTTTCGAGTAAAAGATATTCGAAATAAGATTTTCTTCACTCTTGCAATGCTCATCATTTTCCGTATTGGAACATTCATACCTGTGCCTGGGGTGAATGCAGCAGCATTGCAACAAACAATGGAAGGCGGCATTTTTGGGTTCCTAAACACTTTTAATGGTGGGGCGCTTAAAAATTTCTCCGTTCTCGCGATGGGGGTTATGCCTTACATCACTGCGTCTATCATTGTACAGCTGTTACAAATGGACGTTGTTCCAAAACTCACCGAGTGGTCTAAACAAGGTGAAATGGGACGTAAAAAACTCAATCAATTGACGCGTTATTTGACAATTGGTTTGGGACTTATTGAAGCCTTCGGTATGGCTTACGGATTTAACCGTTTGTCAGGCTCCACACTTATTTTCAATGCTTCTGTTGCACAGTACATCGTTGTTGCGATTGTACTTACAACTGGGACAATGTTTTTAATGTGGCTTGGGGAACAAATTACGGTTAAAGGTGTCGGAAACGGGATTTCCATCATCATCTTCGCGGGGATCGTAGCTCGTATTCCAGATGGGATTCGTCAAGTTTACGTTCAACAAATCGAAGATGCAGGCGATCAACTTTTCCTTCACATTTTAGTTCTTGCTGGGATTGCACTTGCTGCACTACTAATCGTTGTTGTAGTAATTTACTTCCAACAAGCACTACGTAAAATTCCGATCCAGTATTCAAAACGTGTAGCTGGAAACAAACAAGCGGGTGCACAAGCTACTCACTTACCATTAAAATTGAACTCTGCTGGGGTTATTCCAGTAATCTTTGCAAGTGCGTTCATCATTACGCCGCAAACGATCTTGACGTTCTTTGATAATAGTAATGGAGTTGTCTCTGTACTGAAAAACGTATTTGATTATACAAAACCGATTGGCATGGTCTTGTATGTAGCTCTGATCATTGCATTCACTTATTTCTATGCTTTTATCCAAGTTAACCCTGAAAAAGTGGCTGATAACTTGAAAAAGCAAGGTGGATACATTCCTAGTAAACGTCCGGGAAGGGAAACACAAGCTTATCTTACTTCGGTACTTTATCGCTTAACCTTCATCGGAGCTCTATTCCTTGCCGCAGTTGCAATCATTCCGACAATCGGAACGACAGCATTTGGGTTACCTCAAACGCTCGCAATCGGTGGTACGAGTCTTCTAATCGTTATCGGGGTAGCACTTGATACAACGAAACAATTGGAAGGACAACTTGTTAAACGGAATTATCGGGGATTCATCAAATAACGCGCGGGCACTTGCTATGGGTTTCCTAGCAGGTCTGCCTTGCGGGTACAAGGAGTGAATCAATTGAAACTAGTATTAATGGGCCTTCCTGGTGCCGGTAAAGGTACGCAAGCCGAGAAAATTGTTGAAAAATATCATGTTCCGCACATTTCAACAGGAGATATGTTTCGTCAAGCAATGAAAGATGAAACTGAACTAGGACTTAAAGCTAAATCTTATATGGATAAAGGCGACTTAGTTCCTGATGAAGTGACAAATGGTATTGTTCGCGAACGTCTAGCTCAAGATGATGCAAAAAATGGTTTTCTGTTAGATGGTTTTCCAAGAACAGTTGCTCAAGCTGAAGAGCTTGAATGTATTTTAAGCGACTTTGGGACTGAACTTGATGCGGTCATCAATATTGATGTGCCAAAAGAAGCTTTGATGAAGCGTCTAACTGGACGCTGGATCTGTCCAACTTGTGGCAGAACTTATCACGAGCTTTACAATCCGCCAAAAGTAGCTGGAAAATGCGATGTCGATGGTTCTGAACTTTATCAACGTGAAGATGATAAAAAGGAAACTGTTGAAAATCGATTAAATGTTAATTTAAAGCAGACGCAACCTTTGCTTGATTTTTACACGAAAACAGGTAAACTTCATAGTATTAATGGCGAACAAGAAATTAATAAAGTTTTTCTTGATGTAGATCAAATTCTTGCTTCTTTTTAAAGGAGAACGGCTGAACACTGCTGGAAATTTTAAACGTGCAAATCCTGTTGATTTGTAGTATAATGGATAATTGGCAGTGGAATATAAGCATCTTTGCAAATCATGATGAACGAGAGAACCATTTGAAGAATATCCGAAACATTTGCTAAAACGAACTTTAGTCCCCGTGCTCGAGTTCTCCGGATTACGGATCTCACTTTTCAGGTTGTCTAAAGGCAGGTCGGCTTTTGAAATGAAAGAAGCAGATCTCTTTTCACGTTTTTTCATGTAATCAAGTTTTTACACTGATAAAATCGGAACCAAGTGGTCTAGTAACCGAGAAGGAGGTAGCGAACATATGGCTAAAGAAGATGTAATTGAAGTTGAAGGCGTAGTACAAGAAACTTTGCCTAACGCAATGTTTAAAGTTGAACTCGAAAATGGGCATGAAGTGCTTGCCACTGTTTCAGGTAAAATTCGTATGCACTACATCCGTATTTTACCAGGGGATAAAGTAACTGTTGAACTTTCCCCATACGATCTAACTCGTGGAAGAATCACTTATCGTTTTAAATAATTTGCGCTCCGAAAATTGAATTTATATACCGGTCTGGTTCGCCAGCTTAGTAGTTATCGGTTTATAGAGACATTTTCTCTAGTAAACAAGGAGGTATATGGAATGAAAGTAAGACCATCTGTTAAACCTATGTGCGAAAAATGTAAAGTTATTCGTCGTAAAGGTAAAGTTATGGTAATCTGTGAAAACCCTAAGCATAAACAAAAACAAGGTTGATTATAGAATATAAGGAGGTGCTTGATTAGATGGCACGTATTGCAGGTGTGGATGTTCCACGTGAAAAACGTATCGTGATCTCACTAACTTACATCTACGGTATCGGAAAAGCAACAGCTGCTAAAGTCTTGGAAGAAGCAGGCGTTTCTGAAGATGTACGTACAAGAGATTTAAGTGAAGAAGAATTAGGTAAAATCCGTGAAATCGTAGACCGTATTAAAGTTGAGGGGGATCTTCGTCGTGAAGTGAACTTAAACATTAAGCGTCTAATCGAAATCGGTTCTTACCGCGGTATGCGTCACCGTCGTGGACTTCCTGTTCGCGGACAAAATACAAAAAATAATGCGCGTACACGTAAAGGTCCTTCTAAGACTGTTGCAGGTAAGAAGAAATAAACGAATAGTAAAGGAGGTAATTAGTGAATGGCACGTAAAACAAACACTCGTAAACGTCGTGTGAAAAAGAATATCGAAAACGGTATTGCACACATTCGTTCTACATTTAATAATACAATTGTAACGATTACTGATACACATGGTAATGCTTTATCGTGGTCTAGTGCTGGTGCTTTAGGCTTTAAAGGTTCTCGTAAATCTACTCCTTTTGCAGCTCAAATGGCAGCAGAAACTTCAGCAAAAGCTGCGATGGAACATGGTCTTAAATCTCTTGAAGTAACAGTTAAAGGTCCTGGTGCAGGTCGTGAAGCAGCAATTCGTGCTCTTCAAGCTGCAGGTCTTGAAGTTACTGCAATTAAAGATGTTACTCCGGTTCCTCATAATGGATGTCGTCCTCCAAAACGTCGTCGTGTATAAGTAGTCGTCTTTGTGCGTAACTTTTAAAACAGCGATATTTTGAAGCACAATTGAGGTTCGACTAGGTTTCTGAAATAAGACGTTTTGAAGGAGGGTATATTTGAATGATCGAAATTGAAAAGCCAAAAATCGAGACGATTGAGATCAGCGATGATGCCAAATATGGAAAGTTTGTTGTAGAACCACTTGAGCGTGGATATGGTACAACTTTGGGTAACTCCTTACGTCGTATTCTATTATCTTCACTTCCAGGCGCTGCTGTAACGTCCATTCAAATTGATGGAGCTTTACATGAGTTCTCTGTAATTGAAGGTGTAGTTGAAGATGTGACAACCATAATTTTGAATATCAAAAAACTGGCACTTAAAGTTTACTCTGATGAAGAAAAAACATTAGAGATTGATATACAAGGACCTGGTGTTGTAACAGCTGGAGATATTAATTATGATAGTGATGTCGAAATTTTGAATCCAGATCTTCACATCGCAACGTTGAGCGACAACGCGAAATTTCATGTTCGCCTTAACGCTGCTCGTGGCCGCGGTTATACGCCGGCTGATCAAAACAAACGTGAAAGCATGCCTATCGGTGTCCTTCCGATAGATTCTATTTTCTCGCCGGTAATTCGTGTGAACTACCAAGTTGAGAATACACGTGTTGGTCAATCTACAAATTATGATAAGCTAACTTTTGATGTTTTAACTGACGGAAGCATTAGTCCAGAAGAAGCAGTGTCACTTGGCGCTAAAATTCTTTCTGAGCACTTGAGCATTTTCGTTAACTTAACAGACGAAGCGCAAAAAGCTGAAATCATGATTGAAAAAGAAGAAAGCCACAAAGAAAAAGTACTTGAAATGACAATTGAAGAACTTGACTTATCAGTTCGTTCTTATAATTGTCTGAAACGTGCTGGAATTAACACAGTTCAGGAACTCGCTGACAAATCTGAAGATGATATGATGAAAGTTCGTAACTTAGGTCGTAAATCTTTAGAAGAAGTTAAAGTGAAACTGGCTGATCTTGGCTTAGGTCTTCGCAACGAAAACTGATTAGAAATGTAAGGAGGGAATTCCATGGGTTACAGAAAATTAGGTCGTACAAGTTCGCAACGTAAAGCATTACTTCGTGATCTTGCAACGGATTTAATCGTTCATGAACGTGTCGAAACAACTGAAACACGCGCTAAAGAAGTTCGTAAAGTTGTAGAGCGTCTTATTACTTCTGGTAAAAAAGGTGACTTGCACGCTCGTCGTCAGGCTGCGGCATACATCCGTCATGAAGTAGCTAGTGTTAAACAAGTTGATGCAAAAGACGGCGGTAAGAAAAACCAAGCTGTTTATGCACTTCAAAAACTATTTGACGATGTTGCACCACGTTATGCAGAACGTCAAGGTGGATACACTCGTATCTATAAAAAAGGTCCTCGTCGTGGTGACGGAGCGCCAATGGTTATCATTGAACTAGTTAAATAATGAACTTTAAAGCAAGTAGAGTGTGATGATAAGCGAAAGCAACATTCTTTGTCTTGTCTAGCTCTGTGTGTTCCCTGCGAGTTTTCTCGTGGGGAGCGCAGGCTTTTTTTGTTTTCGATTCGCTCAAAGTGTATATCTACTTTGAGTTTTTTTATACAAAAGAGCCTCGAGGAACTGTTTAAATAGTTCCTCGAGGCTCTTTGTTTTTATTCCATCCTTTCAATTGTGACATGGGGCAGATTTTGGATATATTGAAAGATCTCTCTTTCTTCTTGAATGGATCTTGATTTAATTTGCATGGTTACTTGGTAAGCGTCTATATCACCGAACGGCTCACGCTTCGTCTCATATGTAGAGATCATATAGTCATGCTCGTGAAGATAGTTCGTGATGGATGCAAGGTTGCTTTTATCATTTGTTGAATAAACAAGTAAAACTGTATGGAAACCAACTGATTTGCTAAAGAGGCTGAGTGCTTCGAGTCCAATTAGTGTGAGGACCGTTGCACCGACACCAAGTGCATAAAGCCCAGCTCCTGTAGCGAGTCCAATGCCTGATGTTGCCCAAAGACCAGCAGCGGTTGTTAATCCGCGAACAAATTGCTTTTGGATGATAATAGTTCCGGCACCAATAAACCCTATGCCACTTACTACTTGAGCGGCAACCCGACTGGGGTCAAATGAAACATTCGAATGCCCCGTCACACCAAAGAAACCATATTGTGAAACAATCATGATTAGAGCGCTGCCTAGTGAAACTAGAAAGTGCGTCCTGAAGCCAGCTTCTTTAGCCCGAAGTTCACGATCGAGCCCGATGATACCTCCTAAAATTCCTGCGACAGATAAGCGTAATAAAAATTCAAGCCACATAAAATCACTCCTCATCCCCCTCCTTTTCCCTTTTTTCAAAAGAAAAAAACAAGCTTTGCTTAAGAATTCGCTTTATACTATAATAAATAGGTGTTAACCATTCGAAATGGGGTGCGAGGCTTGTCTGAAGATTTTGTGCGTTTAGAGCACGTTTTTTATAAATACGAAGAAGAAGAAAATTTTGCAGTAGAAGATGTCACTTTTTCTGTGGAAAAAGGAGAGTGGCTTGCGCTTGTTGGGCATAACGGCTCAGGGAAATCGACACTTGCCAAACTGTTGAACGGCTTACTGTTTCCTGAAAAAGGCTTAATTAAGATTGGCCATTTTGCTTTAAGTGAAACAACAATATGGGAAATTCGCAAGCAAGTGGGCATGGTTTTCCAAAATCCAGATAATCAATTTGTTGGGGCGACTGTTCAGGATGATGTTGCTTTTGGCTTAGAAAATCATGGTGTGCCACATGAAGAAATGGTCAAGCGAGTGGAAGATGCCCTCAAGGAAGTAGGTATGACCGATTATGCTTTACACGAACCAGCAAGGCTTTCTGGTGGTCAAAAACAACGTGTCGCGATAGCGGGTGTATTAGCTCTCCAACCAGATGTGATTATTTTGGATGAGGCAACTTCAATGCTTGATCCGCGCGGGCGAGCAGAAGTGATGGCGACGATTCGCAATTTACGTGAACGTGAAGAAATCACCGTTATTTCCATTACGCATGATCTCGATGAAGTACTTTATGCGGATCGTGTAATTGTAATGAACGAAGGAAAACGATTTAAAGAAGGGACGCCACAGGATATTTTTAAAGCACCGGAAGAGATGAAACAAATTGGACTTGGTGTGCCGTTTATCGTTGAACTGGAAGAAAAACTCTCGGAACGCGGCATTCGAATAGATGAGCCGATTCTCTCGGAAGGAGCGCTGCTTGAATTATTATGGCAATTAAACTCGAACAATTAGGTTTTTGTTACCAAAAAAATAGTCCTTTTGAAAAACGCGCGTTAGAAGATGTGACCGTTTCGTTTGAAGATGGTAGTTACACCGCGATCGTCGGGCACACTGGCTCCGGGAAATCAACGCTTTTGCAACACTTAAATGCACTTTTGCTCCCGACGGAAGGTAAAATCACGATATTCGACCGGGAAATTCTAGCGGGTGAGAAGCAAAAGAAATTGAAAAATATTCGCAAGAAAGTGGGGATTGTCTTTCAGTTTCCAGAAGCGCAGTTGTTTGAAGAAACGGTACAAAAAGATATTTGTTTTGGCCCGTTGAATTTCGGCGTCCCACTGGAAGAAGTAGAAAAACGTGCCCGGGAAGCCATTCACGAGGTCGGACTCACAGAAGACATTCTTGAACGCTCTCCATTTGAACTTTCAGGTGGGCAGATGCGCCGCGTGGCCATTGCAGGCGTGCTTGCGATGGAGCCTGAAGTTTTGGTTTTAGATGAGCCTACAGCGGGACTTGATCCAAGTGGACGCAAAGAAATCATGGAAATGTTTTACGAGCTGCATGAACGGAAAAACTTAACCACAGTCCTTGTGACACATAGCATGGAAGATGCGGCTCAATATGCTGAAAAAATCGTTTTGATGAAAGAAGGAACAGTAGACCAAATCGGAACTCCTCGCGAGATTTTTCGAGAATCTGAACGCCTGTCGGAGCTTGGATTGCTCGTTCCTGAGGTTGTTCGCTTTCAACGCGATTTCGAGAAGAAATTTTCGGTATCTTTCTCTAAAGTTTGTTTGAATATGGATGAACTTTTGGAAGAGATGATACCCTTTTTACCTGAAGGCAGGAACCCACTATGATGGATAAAATGATTTTGGGGCGCTATATTCCAGGGAATTCGTGGCTCCACTCGATTGATCCGCGAGCAAAGATTACAGCGGTCATGTATTTCATTGTCATTGTCTTTTTAGCGAACAATTGGCTAACTTATTTGCTCTTATTTGTTTATGTTCTTTATTTAGTTTTTAGCTCCAAAGTTCCTTTCATGTTTTTTGTGAAGGGGCTCCAGCCAATTATGGTTTTGATTTTACTTACACTATTGTTGCAAGTTTTTTTCACACAAGGTGGAGAAACATTACTTGCGCTTGGCCCGATCAAAATTACGACGTTAGGCCTTCTAAACGGGATCAAAATCTTTTGCCGCTTTGTATTGATTGTCTTTATGACGACGCTATTGACACTTACGACAAGTCCAATTGAACTAACGGATGGACTTGAAAAAATTCTGATGCCATTTCGTGTTTTACGTTTGCCAGTTCACGAGCTGGCGCTTATGCTGAGCATTTCACTTCGATTTATTCCAACGCTTATGGACGAGACAGAGAAGATCTTGAAGGCGCAAAAGGCACGAGGCGTGGATTTTACAAGCGGCAAGATTATGGAACGAATTAAGGCGATTGTTCCGCTTTTGATTCCGCTTTTCATCAGTGCGTTTAAGCGTGCGGAAGATTTGGCGATTGCGATGGAAGCAAGAGGCTATCGTGGTGGTCAGGGGCGAACAAAATTCAGATTGTTAAAATGGCGCTTGCGAGATACACTTTTATTGGCATCGCTAGTCATCTTAACTGGACTTTTATGGTTCTTTAGGAATTAGGAGGAAAAATATTTCATGACACGCTATAAAGCGATTATTGCTTATGATGGAAGCGGCTTTTTTGGCTATCAAGTTCAGCCGGGAAAGCGGACAGTGCAAAGCGAAATTGAACAAGCCCTTCAAAAAATGCACAAAGGGGATTTCATTCGAGTAACGGCTTCAGGACGCACGGATGCTGGCGTTCATGCGAAAGGACAAGTCATTCACTTTGATTCTCCGCTTGAAATTCCTGGGGATTCTTTTCGGATGGCGCTTGAAACGAGGACGCCTCGGGATATTAGTTTTCGGTCGGTTGAAGCTGTAGGTTCGGATTTTCATGCTCGTTTTGATACGACTGGGAAGGAATATCGCTACCTGATTCAGTGCGGGAAACTGTTTGATCCGTTTATGCGCCACTTTGCTTGGCATTTTCCTTATCCGATTGATCTTCAGAAGATGGAAGAAGCAGTCGCAATTTTGATTGGCGAGCATGATTTCACGACATTTTGTAGTGCGAGAACAGAGATGGAGAATAAGGTTCGAACGCTTTATCAGATCAAAATGGAGCAAGTGAATGACGAACTTTTTGCGATTACCTATCGTGGTGATGGGTTTTTGTATAACATGGTGCGGATTCTGACTGGCGCGTTATTGGATGTTGGACAAGGAAAGCTTTCGCTAGAGGATCTAAAAAAAGCCTTGGATGCTAAAAACAGAGAAGCATTGCGGAGTAAAACGGCACCTCCAGAAGGTTTGTATTTGATGAACGTGTTTTATGATGAATTCGGAAAATAGCGTACTGCGAAAGCGGAGTTTAATTTCTTTCCCCATCCGACTTTTTTCCTGAAATTCATTGACTTTTAAGGACAGAAATTGTATTATGGACTATGGTATTGTTTACCCCACAATAAGCCCCGGAAGGTTGTTGTGTTGAAAAAACAATAGAAGTAAGATAAAGATGTTTCGGAACAAGGAACGGTTCCGGGCGCAATTTTTAATTTATTAGGAGGGTAACTCATGCGTACAACTTATATGGCGAAACAAGGCGAAGTAGAACGTAAATGGTACGTGATCGACGCTACTGATGTTTCTCTAGGTCGTTTGTCGAGCGAAGTAGCAAGTATTCTTCGTGGCAAAAATAAACCGCAATTTACTCCACACATTGATACTGGAGATTTTGTAATTGTAATTAATGCAGGTAAGGTAGGTCTTACTGGTAAAAAAGCAACGGATAAAATTTATTACCGTCACTCGCAATATCCAGGCGGTTTGAAATCTCGTACAGCAGGTGAAATGCGTGCGAACTATCCTGAGAAATTGATTGAGCTATCTGTAAAAGGAATGCTTCCAAAGACTTCTCTAGGACGTCAACAATTCAAAAAATTACACGTATACGCAGGCGATGTGCATGAACATGCAGCACAAAAACCAGAAGTATACGAACTACGCGGTTAATATTAAAGGAGGGAAATAATAGTGGCAGAAGTACAATATTACGGAACTGGTCGTCGTAAAAGCTCAGTAGCACGTGTACGTTTAGTACCGGGCGACGGCAAAGTTGTTATCAATAATCGTGACTGGGAAGATTACATCCCATTCGCAGCATTACGTGAAGTAATCAAGCAACCACTAGTTGCAACTGAAACTCTAGGAAGCTATGACGTACTTGTAAACGTACATGGCGGTGGATACACTGGACAAGCTGGTGCAATCCGTCACGGCGTTGCACGTGCACTTCTTCAAGTAGCACCTGAATACCGTTCAGCTCTTAAATCAGCTGGTCTTCTTACTCGTGATTCTCGTATGAAAGAACGTAAGAAATACGGTCTTAAAGCTGCTCGTCGTGCTCCTCAGTTCTCGAAACGTTAATATTTACAATTCAAGCCTCTTCTTGTTTTTGCAAGAAGGGGTTTTTGTGTTTCATGGATTTAAAAGATGTGAGAACTAGTGTTGAATATAATTCTATAAGTGGTACTGGAAAAGGGAAAGAAGACCAATTTTTAGTCATTTAAGACCCAAAGTAGACATTTCATTATATTTTTGGTTCTACGGAAGATTTTTATGTTATACTCAGCTCCTAAAACAATGAAAAGAGGACATCATATGAAAAATAGCTTAAAGTTTTGTTGTGCGGCGCTTGCTCTAACAATGGGGTTGTCAATAATCACGCCAAGTATAAGAGCATATGCTACTGAGTATGAAAATACGTATATTAAATTGGACATAGGTGAAAATAATAAATACGAAAGGAAACAAATTGAAACTATTTTAAAAGAAGTGAGAAAAGAAACGGGTATAAGTACTGATTATCAAGAAACTCCCTCATCGAAAGTACAGGAAAGAAAAGTAGTTTCTTTATTGACTAAACTAGCTAAAAAGTTAGGTAAGGGGTATATAGCACAAGGTGTAGTTTGGGCGTTGTTGCCATGATAAACATCATTTTAAATGTTCTAGGCGCTTTTCTTTTACTCATTCTGTCTTTAATAAATTTTTTGAGTCAGCATTATGTATACGGCTTATTCATGATTTTATGTTGTATGTTCTTTTTAATGAATTTGATAAATTTAGTAAGGCGTAAATAAATTTGCCTGTCACTTTAACGTTAAGAAAAGTAAGCCAATCTCTAATCGAAAAATAGGGATTGGCTTTTTGTAGCCTATATATTGATTAGATTTTTTTCTGACTCCTAGTTATAACGAAGATAACGATGTAAAGTAAAATAATAAATGCACTGCATGACCAAATGGCGTTTGTAAAGGTTAACTGAGCATTCTGCGAGAGAGCTTCTCCGGAAAGGAGACTCGGGATATTGAGATAGGAAGACGGTAGGAAAGGCATAATTTTATCGAATCCGTTGTTGTATTTACCAAGCGCTGATGGCAGGAACAAAATGGCTAGAAGGATCATGGCATTCACAACGTCACCCGTGGAAATTTTACTAATTAAAATAGCAGTGAGCGTGATCAGTAAAATGAATAACAATGCTAAGCCGAAATATTTTAAGAGCCACGCGCCGATGGTATCAATGTGAATTTGATCAGTGGCGGGATTGTGAAATAATACAGGATAGCGAAATGTACCCAAACCTTTCCCGATTAATCCAGTGAGAAAACTAGTAATAGCCGTTACGATGACAAGAAAAAACGCAAAGGAAGCATTTAGCAAAAGTTTGATTTGAATCAACTTGTTTTTACTAGTTGGAACCATATTCATGAAATCGCGTGTTTTTAATTTTTTTTCATTGTTTAGAATATCAATAACAGCGAAAAGGACTAAGACAAATATTAGAAAGGGAGTTGTTATCGACAGAAATTGCTGTGCGTAATTGATTCCATAGCGATCAGCGCCACTAATTTCTGGTTCTAAATGGTACTTTTCTAAGTAAGTATTGAGTTTTATTTGTTTGTGAATACGAGAAAGTTCCTCGGCATCCAAAGGTATGCTCCCTTCTTCGATTCCTTTAAGTTGCAACTGGTCGTATGCGATTTGATGTTTTAAAAAAGTAGCCCAGTCATTACTAGAAACATCAGAAACAAGCTGTTCAAGTATTGTAGCTTCTTCTTTAGTTTGTTTTGCCGCTTGCTTTGCAGCAGGCTCATTTTGTGAGATATCCTCAATTTGTTGGGCTGAATTTTCTGCTTCAGATGCTTGAATAGCAAAATCCGCACGTTCTGTTTCATGAGTATCAAAGAGGCCGCTCAATATATAATTAAGAATAGGAAGTGAAATAGCAAGAAGTAGTAGAACGAGTGTCTTTTTCTTACGCAAGAATTTTAAGGTTTCAAAATGTAGTAGATTCAAAGATGTCATTCCTTTCATATAAGTTGTGATAAATCTCTTCTGATTTTTCACTTGGAGTTTCAGCAAAATTTAGAATATATTCGATTTTTTTATTCTGGAGAAAAAATACTTTGCTACAAGTTTGGTCAATGTGATTTAACATATGGGAGGAGAAAAGAAAGGCTTTGCCAGCTTGCGCAAGTGAATGAATAGCTCTAGTCACAATATGTACACTTGTAGGATCGAGTCCGTTAAACGGTTCATCCATTAAAATATTAGGCGCTCCACTTGTGATCGCCATTGCAATCACAAGGTGTTGTTTCATTCCAAGTGAGAGTTTAGATGTTTTTTTATGCTGATAAGCTGTCATTTGGAGTAAATCTAATATTTGATCGATTTGCTGATCAGATTTCCAAGTGTACTTAACAAAGCGCAAATGTTCAATAACAGTTAGTTCTGGATAAAGCAAATCAACATTTTGTAAGTAGAAGAAGGAACGACAATAGTTTGTGTCAGCTTGCTTGATATCATGAGAGTCGAGAGAAATTTTTCCTGATGTTATTTTTTGCAAGCCGGAGATGGAACGCAAAAGAGTTGTCTTCCCTGTTCCGTTTGGAGCAACGAGTCCGATGATTTCGCCAGAACTGATCTTGAGAGATAAGTGATCTAAAATGAGGCTTTTCCCGAGTTTTACGGATAGATTTTCGATTGTTATCATAGTTGAACACCTCTTGAAGTTTTATTTATATTGCTATTAATTATAATGGTGCCTTATCATAAAATCAACCTAATTAACAGATAAATCAATATAAAC
>NZ_JAATJW010000039.1 GCF_011800755.1 Listeria valentina | reverse complement strand
CGAAACTTATTCCGCAAGGAAAAGAAATGAAACATTTAAAGAAGATTATTTATCTTTCTAAAATATATTTTACGAGGAAGGTGAAGAGAATGAGTATAACAGAAACAGTTGAACTCGCGAACGGTGTGAAAATGCCTCGCCTTGGTTTTGGTGTTTGGAAAGTAGACGATAAGGAAGTGGTCGATCCCGTCAAATGGGCGCTTCAAGCTGGCTACCGGGCTATTGATACAGCGAAGGCTTACGGGAACGAAGCAGGCGTTGGTCAAGCAATCAAGGAGTCAGGATTGAAACGTGAAGATCTTTTCCTAACAAGTAAACTTTGGAATGCAGATCAAGGTTACGAC
This sequence comes from Listeria valentina, assembly GCF_011800755.1. Classification (GTDB taxonomy): domain Bacteria; phylum Bacillota; class Bacilli; order Lactobacillales; family Listeriaceae; genus Listeria; species Listeria valentina. The sequence continues at coordinate 21,049 of NZ_JAATJW010000039.1, read as the reverse complement.
GCAACGATCGAAGTCTTTGAAGCAAGCCTTAAACGCCTTGGAACCGACTATCTTGATCTTTATTTGATTCATTGGCCAGTTGCTGGTAAATTTAAAGATACTTGGCGCGCTTTTGAACAGCTTTATCAAGATGGAAAAATTCGCGCGATTGGGGTTTGCAATTTCCAAGAACACCATTTGAAGGAACTTATTGCGGATGCTGATATTGTGCCAATGGTGAACCAAATTGAACTTCATCCACATTTGACGCAAGAGCCGCTAAGACAATTCTGCCGCGATCATAAAATTGTGGTAGAAGCTTGGTCGCCACTTGGAAATGGTCAAATGTTAAGTGATCCTGAACTGAAAAAAATTGCGGATAAATACGGGAAATCAGTTGCCCAAGTCATTATTAAATGGGATCTGCAAAATGGAATTGTCACTATTCCTAAGTCGGTTCATAAGGAACGGATTGAAGAAAACGCGGATGTGTTTGACTTTAAACTTTCAGACGAAGACATGCTTGCAATTTCAGCGATGAATAAAGATGAAAGAACGGGTCCTGATCCGGATAATTTTAATTTCTAATGAATTTGTAAATCCTGCACAGACACGTCTGTGCAGGATTTTTTATACCAATCGTGAAAATTGCTTTTCAAAATGAGAATAGTTATCATTGAGGGGTAGTGATTTTACAATCCAAGAAGGAGGAAGCAACATGGATTTTGAATTTTCAAAGGAACTTACTGCGCTCAAAAAAGAAGTGTACGCTTTTGTGGAAGAAAAAATTCGTCCTATAGCGGATCAGCTAGATAAAGAGGCTCGTTTCCCGCGCGAATTATTTGCAGAAATGGGAAAGCGAGGCTATCTTGGGCTACCTTTTTCTGAAGAATATGGCGGTAAAGGCATGGGCACGCTTGCTTATATGACGGCGGCAGAAGAAATTGCCCGCGCAAGTTTAGGTGTGGCGCTAAGCTATGTTGCAACGATTTCCATCGGGACGGAACCTATTGCAAGATACGGTTCGCCTGAACAAAAAGAGAAATTTTTACGACCACTTGCAGAAGGTCGTGAACTGGCTGCGTTTGGACTGACGGAAAAAACGGCAGGTTCTGATGCGAAAGGAATCGAGATGACGGCTGAAAAAGTAGGCGATGATTATATTTTAAATGGAACGAAACAATGGATCACGAATGCGAATTATGCTTCTATCATTACAGTTGCAGCGATTACAGGCTATAAACCTTCTGGAGAAAAAATAATTTCAGCGATTGTTGTCCCGATGGATACAGCAGGTATTACGGTGACAAGTCCCTATGATAAAATGGGCGCGCGATCGTCTGATACAGGTGAAATTACATTTAAAAACGTGCGCGTCCCAAAAGAAAACCTATTGGGGCAAGAAACGGACGGATTGAAGCAGCTACTTAATGTGCTGAATGGTGGCCGCATTTCGATTGCAGCGATTTCGGTTGGCCTTGCGCAAGACGCGTTCGATAAGGCGCTTCAGCATTCCGGGGAACGCGTTCAGTTCGGTGGACCGATCAGGCAATTTGAATCCGTTCAATTTAAGCTTGCGGATATGCTAACAGAGACGGAAGCGGCAAGACTACTCGTTCAAAAGGCGAGCCTTTTGAAAGATTCTGGTGAGACTTATATCAAGGAAGCAGCAATGGCGAAAGTCTTTGCTTCAGAAACAGCTACGAAAAATGCCAATCGGGCGATGCAAATTCTTGGCGGAACAGGTTATATGCGACCTGCGCAAGTGGAACGCTTGATCCGGGATGCGAAAATCCTTGAAATTGGCGAAGGCACTTCGGAAATTCAGCGCCTTGTAATTGCAAGACAACTATTTAAGGAAGAAGGAGAGAACAAATAATGGAAGAAATTCGTGCGGTCATTACAGGAACGTTGCATCAATTTAAAAAGCATGCAGGAGATGAAGTTGAAAAAGGAGAAGTCTTGGCAGAAATTGAATCCATGAAGATGCTGATTCCTGTTGAAGCGCCAAATACGGGAAAAATTGTCGAATGGTCAGTGACAGAAGGCGAGTTTGTAAATGAAAATGATACGATCGGGATGCTTGATTAAATGGCACTGGTCAACTTGGAATATTTAGAAAATGAAATAGCCGTTTTAACGCTCAATCGTCCAGAAAAAGCCAATGCCTTTTCAAACGCCATGCTCACGGATTTTAAGGAAGCTATCCAAAATTTAAAACCAGTTCGTGCGCTCCTTATTGCTGGTAGTGGCGGCCGCGTTTTCTCGGCTGGGGCAGATTTATCGGAACGAGCTGGTTTAAGCGAGGATGAGGTTTGGCCTGCGGTAGAACGAATTCGCTCGGTATGTGCGCAAGTGGCGGCGTTAAAGTGTCCAACGATTGCCGTTTTGAATGGTGCTGCTTTTGGAGGCGGACTTGAACTCGCGCTCGCTTGCGATTTTAGAATCGCAGAACGAGGCGTGAAGCTAGGTCTTACGGAAACAAGCCTCGGCATTATTCCGGGTTCTTTTGGAACGGTGCGACTGACGAAGCTTGTAGGAAAAAGTAAGGCGATGGAACTGATTCTACTAGCGAAGCGAATCCAAGCGGAAGAAGCTCTAGAAATCGGGCTCGTGAATCAAATAGCAGAAGATGCGCTTCGCACGTCGCTAAACTGGGCGGAGCAGCTGGCAAAGAATGCGCCCATCGCGGTTCAAATCGCCAAGGAAGTAATCGGCGGAGCAAGCGATCTGCCTGAGAAGGACGCTTTCTTGCTCGAAAAAGAAGGCTATTTAAAGACGATTCCGACGGCGGATAGACGTGAGGGGCTCGAGGCCTTTCGAGAGAAGCGGGAAGCCAAATTTCAAGGGAGGTAGGAGTAAATGGAGTTGAATGAACGAATAGACAAGATTAAAACGGGCGGTAAAGCCAAGTATCATCAAGCGAATAGCGAAAAAGGCAAACTTTTTGTTCGTGAGCGGATTCAGCTATTGCTCGATACGGATAGCGTTTTTCAAGAAGACGGCTTGTTTGCAGAAAGTGAAGCGGAAGATCTTCCAGCAGACGGAGTCGTGACGGGCCTTGGCTTTGTAAATGGCAGGAAAGTGGCGGTAATTGCCAATGATTCCACGGTGAAAGCCGGTTCATGGGGAATAAAAACCGTAGAAAAAATAATTCGAATGCAAGAAACGGCAGGACGGCTCGGACTTCCATTATTTTACTTGGTGGATTCCGCAGGGGCGCGCATAACCGATCAAGTCGCAATGTTCCCGGGTCGGCGCGGAGCTGGCCGAATTTTTTACAATCAAGTGCAGCTTGCTGGAAAGGTACCTCAAATTTGTTTGCTTTTCGGTCCATCCGCTGCAGGAGGCGCTTACATACCAGCTTTCTGTGATATCGTCGTCATGGTAGAAGGAAATGCGTCAATGTACCTTGGCTCGCCTCGAATGGCGGAAAAAGTGATCGGTGAAAAGGTGACACTTGAAGAAATGGGTGGCGCACGGATGCACTGCACGGTATCCGGATGCGGAGATGTACTTGCGAAATCTGAGGATGAAGCGCTTCGATTTGCAAGGCGCTATTTGTCGGTTTTAGATGGGGCACAGGGGGAAGCTCCGGAACTTCCAAATGGCAAGGATCTTGGTTCGCTCATTCCTGAAAATCCGAATGCACCACTCAATATGTATCAAGTGATTGAAACGCTTGTTGATGCGGATAGTTTTCTTGAAATTAAAGCGCTGTTTGCCAAGGAAATGATTACAGGTTTTGCTCGGCTAAACGGGAAATCAATTGGGATCGTAGCGAATCAGCCAATCATAAAGGGCGGCGTACTTTTCCCTGATTCGGCGGATAAAGCAACGAAATTCATCCAGATTTGTAATGCTTACCGGATTCCGCTTTTATTTTTAGCGGATGTACCCGGATTCATGATCGGTTCGCAAGTTGAAAAAGCAGGAATTATCCGTCACGGAGCAAAAATGATTGCGGCGGTCAGTGAAGTAACGGTTCCAATGATTTCTGTAATTGTACGCAAAGCTTATGGAGCCGGTCTTTATGCCATGGCGGGTCCAGCTTTCGAACCGGATGCGGTGCTTGCACTTCCTTCAGCCGAAGTGGCCGTTATGGGGCCAGATGCAGCGGTTAATGCGGTTTATGCTCGTAAAATCGCCGAGTTAAGTGAAGCGGAACGTGCTGCCTTTATTGCGGAAAAAACGGCGGAATATCAAGCGGAAATCAATATTTATCAAGAAGCTTCGGAACTCATTGTGGACGCGATTATCGCGCCAGAAAAATTGCGTCAGGAGCTTGAGACGCGTTTTACATTTTATGAGGATAAGCGAAAGACCAAAGAAACGCACAAAATTTATCCAATGTAGGCAGGTGAAACAAATGTTAGAGGGCTTTTATAAGAAAACGAAAGCAGAGAGACTAGATGCGATTCAAGAGCTGTGCGGGTTGACCCAAGAAGGTCGCGCGGTTTTTGAACAAGCTGGCTCGCTCTCGTTTGAAACGGCCGATCACATGGTGGAAAACTTGCTTGGTATCTACGGGGTGCCGCTTGGATTAGGGTTAAATATGCGAATGAACGGTCGGGATTATCTTGTTCCAATGGCAACGGAAGAGCCTTCTGTGATTGCGGCGCAAAGCGGAGCAGGGAAATTAATTCGGCAAGCTGGTGGAATGAAGGCCGAGTCAAGTTCACGTGAAATGACCGGGCAAATTGAATTATCGGGGATTCAAAATGTCGAGAAAAGTCGGGCCGCCATTTTGGCGCAGAAAACGGAGCTGCTCGTTCTTGCCAATAACGCTTATCCATCTCTACAAAAACGAGGTGGCGGTGCTACTGATTTGACTGTGCGAGTGGTAGAAACGGTGCGTGAGACGCTTCTCGTTGTGCATATAGCGGTTGTGACGCTTGAAGCGATGGGTGCGAATATGATTAACACGATGGCGGAAGCACTGGCGCCAAAACTGGAAGAGCTTTCCAGTGGAACGGCAGAAATGCGGATTTTAACGAATTTGGTCGATCAAGCAACGGCAACGGCTCAATGTGTTATTCCAGCTGACTTGCTTGCAGGAAAGGGCTTTAATGGAGAAGAAGTTCGTGATCGAATTGTTCGCGCTTATGAATTTGCGGCGGCTGATATTTACCGGGCGACGACGCATAATAAGGGCATTATGAACGGTGTGGATGCGGTTGTTTTAGCTTTTGGAAATGATACGCGAGCCGTGGAAGCAGCGGCGCATGCTTATGCGGCGCGAACGGGAAGGTATCAACCGATGAGCAGCTGGTCGGTTTCTGAGGCAGGTGAACTGGTTGGTGAACTTACGCTTCCGATGCCTGTTGCAACGGTTGGAGGCTCAATTGGAATTGTTCCGCTAGCTTCTCTGTCGAAAAAAATTTCAGGTGTGAAGACGGCGAGTGAGCTAGCCCAGTTGATCGTTTCAGTTGGACTTGCGCAAAATTTTGCTGCCCTAAGAGCACTTGTGACGGAAGGGATTCAGCGTGGGCACTTGTCACTTCAAGCAAAATCAACGGCAATTGCAGCTGGTGCAGAAGGAGAAGAAGTGGAACGAGTAGCTAAAGCTTTGCTCGAAAATCGACGTGTTAGTCTTTCTACGGCTACTGAAATTTTACAAGAAATTCGTGACAAATCTTCTCGATAAATAACTTTTTTGCTGCTTATGCATATGGGGACGAAAATGTATTCAAAAAAGACCATAAATTCGTAAATTGTTCACAACTTCGTCACAGACTTCTTTTTGAAAATAGGATATGATTGAATAAAGTATTGCAAGGTTCCCTATGTTGTCTAGAACTCTCTTTTCTACCACCACATCCTTGCAGTACTTTTTTTGTTGTTCGATGTAATCAGATGTGTTACTATGAAAAGAAAAATCTGACTTTTAGCAATGTTTGAACGGATGAAATAAGGTGTTGGAGGGGGAACTACAAATGGAACTGGCTTTTAAATTGAAAATAGATGAACAATTGAGTTTGGTTCAACCAAGTTTTTCGATGGCAACGGAAGTTTTCGAAGCACTCGATAAAGATCGTGAACATTTGCGGAAGTTTTTGGACTTTGTGGATGGTACGAAAACACCAGAAGATGAAAAAGACTATATTAAATTAAAGCTAGATGGTTATATCAAAGGGACTGATCGCTTATTCTTTATCGCGTTTGGTGATGAAATGGTTGGTGCCATTGATTTCCACTTTATGAATTTAAATGATGAAACAGCGGAAATTGGTTACTGGGTGAATTCTGCTCATTGTGGAAAAAATATCGCAACCAAAGCCGTGCGAGCGGTTTGTGAGCTGGGATTTGCCGAAATGGGTCTCAATCGCTTGACGATTGTTGCAGATGTGACTAATTTACCGAGCAATCGTGTAGCAGAAAAAAGTGGTTTCCGAAAAGAAGGAACATTTAAGCAAGCCAAGAAACTTTATGGTGAATTCACGGATTTAAATAGCTACGCGCTTTTAAAATCAGAATTTGGACAAATAAAATAAAAGGTTTACGCTAAGAAATCCTTATGTCGCAAGGCTTTCTTTGTTTTTGACAAATTTGTTAACTAATTAAATAATATTGATTTTAGTCTGTTGATTATCTATCTAAAAGGGAGAATAGGGTGCTATAATTGTTAAAGGAAAGACAGTCATTTTTAGAGAGGGGATGATTGTAAGCGTAATCAAAAGGGGATAAGATGTTGATGATTTGCGGAATTTTGCTGGCGGAACAAGAGAACGATTTAAAGAGAGGGGCATTATGCCATGACATCTGAAAAAGAAGGAAGAGCAAACCAATCGTTTTTTCTACTACTTCTTTTATTTATTGGTTATACGTGTGTTTATGTAGACAAATATACGATCGGCATTTCATTAGTCACTGTATCTAAGGATCTTGGATTTGATCCAAGTGAAAAGGGAATTATTTTGGGTGCTTTTTTCCTTGGCTACACAATTATGCAAATTCCAATGGGGTATCTAAGCAATAAATTCGGTTCCAAAGCTGTACTTGTTTTTTCACTCGTTGGTGTCGGTTTATTTTTAATGATTTTTGGATTTGGTTTTTCATTGCTATTTTTAGTTATTATTCGCTTTTTGACTGGTGCGCTCGCTCACGCTGGATACCCACCTTCTGTGAGTGGCTTTATTGCGACGAATGTTCCAACTGAGAAAAAAGGGTTTGCCCAAACAATTATGATTTCATCGTCAGGCTTTGCGATGTTTGTCGGGCCATTACTTGTGGCTCCGCTTTTGACAGCAGTTGGCTGGCGCAATACTTATTATATCATGGGAGTCATTGTCATTTTGATCGGCCTTTCGCTTTTAATATTGCCTAAGCAAACTAAAAAAATGACAAGTGAGGCAGAGGCGGCCAAGCATAACCTCTCGTTTCTCCAAATTATTAAAGATCCCGTGATTTGGGTCTTAATTGTCGCGGCGTTTCTTATGAATGCTTCGGTTTACGGCTTAACAAGTTGGCTCGCTTCTTATTTAAATGAAGCGCGCGGGCTCCCGATTGATCAAGTCGGCTATGTAAGTTCTGTAACGGGTATTTTCATTTTACTTGCAGGCGTGTTAGGTGGTTACTTGATCGGGCGGTTTTTCAGAGGGAAAGAAAAACAAATCATTGTCTTGTCTGGTTTAGTCGGAGCATTTTGTATTTATGGCGTATTTATGATGCAAAGTTTGCTTGCTTCGATTGTTATGCTTTGCATCGCGAATATGCTTTGTATTGTTGCTTTTTCGACACTTATGAGTTTACCTCATCAGTTGTTCCATCCGGATGAAGTATCGACAAAGTATGCAACAATCAATGCAGGAGGCGTTTTTGGCGGTTTCTTTGCGCCGACTATTATTGGAGCACTTGTACAAAAAACAGGGTCTTATCAAGCGGCTTTTCTATTTTTAGCAGGAACTTTTCTTTTTGGAGGACTTGCCGTTTTAATGATTAGAGGAAGAAAGAATAAACAAAAACAACTTGTATAAAGGAGACGATTAGTATGTGTACGGGAATTAGTGTGTTTTCGAAGCAAGGCAATCCTTTTTGGGGGAGAACACAAGAATTTGATATGGACTTAGACTATCAAGGTTTAATCATGCCCGCTGAAGCTCAGATTAAAGCTTCTCTCAGCGAATACGTAACTAAACATTCGTTTGTAGGCGTTTCGATCAAAGGAGCTGATATGGTCGTTGATGGCGTGAATGATGCAGGACTTGCCGGAGGTTCATTTTATTTTGGCAATGTAAATCGCTATGTACCTAAAAATGAAATAGAGGCTGCAGGCAAGCTTCCACTTGCAGGCGAGGAATTTGTGACTTGGGCGCTTGCCAATTGTAAAAATGTGGAAGAAGTACGTGAAAAAGCCTTGAAGGAAGTGGCGATTTCGTCAGATGGAGGGATGCTTGGAACCTCGCTTCCGCAACACTATGTTTTTCAAGATTTATCTGGAAAGTCGCTTGTTGTCGAGCCATCGGTTCCTGGAAGCTTTGAAATTTATGAGAACCTCGTCGGAACTTTCACCAACAGCCCTAAATTTGATTGGCACGTTACAAATCTTGAAAACTACGTAGGCATGAGTCAGGAAATTGCTCCAGCGCGAAAAATTGGACAAGCAAACATCTTTTCTTCAGGAAAGGGGAATGGACTTTATGGCATTCCGGGAGACTTCACGCCGCATTCTCGCTTTGTACACGCGACTTTCTTAAACCAGTTTTCAGACCCTGTAGAAGACGAAAAAGCGATTGAATTAATTTTCCATGTTCTCGATAGCTTTGACATTCCTAAGGGCGTTGTTGTGACAGGTGATGACCATAAAGTTCAATTTACACAATATACATCCGCTTATGATTTAAAGGAAAAAGCTTTGTATGTTCATTTATATGATAATCGTCAAATACAAATGTTATCGCTTGAAAAAGTAACAAAACCAACCAGGTTTCAAATCGAAGCTGAACAACAACTTTCTAAAATGAAACCTCTTCAATAAAAAAGCGAGCCGGATAGAAGAATTTTTCTTCTGCCGGCTCGCTTTTTCAGTTAATTTTTCTTTTTCAATTCTTGCTTTAAATTTTTTTGTAAGGGTTGCTTTTTGAAATAGTATTTTGGATCTGTTTTTGGATAATGAACGGGAAGTGGTTCTTTCATAAAATGGGTTAAAGATTTATCGACTTGAACCCATCCCCGCCAGCTTAAGTGAATTGGATCTTCTAGGAAGTAAGACGCATCGGAATACTCTTCAAGTGAAAGGTATTTAAATCCATTCTTCTTCACTTGAGCTTCTGATTTTTCATAGTATTTGTGGAGCGCATCCGGATCCATTCCGATAAAATCGGTCCATTCGCGGTTGATAGGCGGATTCACAAATAATACATCAGCATGCACCTTTTTAAAAGCATCCATCACAAGTTGTAAATCATCGTATTCTGGAGATTTAACATAACTTAGATCCTTCCGACTGTTTTTTAATTTCTCTTCAATCGGTTTGATTTTTTTATTGTAATAGTGATTTTTTACGTGAAATTCATTGTTATCCGTTTGCTTTTCACCAAGTGATTTTGCAAACTCATCCAATTCTTCAAAATCGGGATTATCCGGTAGTTGTTTCACTTCTTTATTGATTTTCGCTTGCTTAGATCCAGTGACAAATTTAGATTGTAATTCGTCTTTACGTTTTAAAACGCGATATTGAATTTCACCAGCTCGCTTTGTAAGGAACGGGCTGTGCGGTTTGTTCGGACCAAGCGTCGCGATATTTTCAAGAAGTTTTGAGAGAGTTGCGTCATTTTGAACTACTTTGAAACTTAGCAATCTGCGAGCGGCATAGCGACGCTCAGGGGTTTCTTTTTCATCTTGTAGTGCAAAGGTATAAGCTTGAATCGGTGAAAAAGTAGCCCCAAAGTGATTATCATCCACTCCTTTTGGTTGGAACCATTGTGGCGATAAAATGAAAACTACTTTCCTATTTTTTAGTTCCTTTTCTAGCATGTTAATATCCAAGTAATGATAGAGCGACTGAGTGCCAGGTCGACCGATTAAAAAGGGCGTATAGCCAGTTTTATATTTCTTAGCAAAAACACTTGGATGAAGCGGATCTATTCGCGAGAGTTCCGAGGAGCCGAAAATTGGCAAATATTTATCAGATTCAAAAGCGGTACGCTGAATCTTTTCTCCACCTACAACGGCGGGGCTCATAGAAGTAGCCCCATCGCTAACAGCTTGCTCGGAGACGCCGCCGAAAATGGCGCTTGGTCCAAATAAAATGAATAGGAAGATAAAACCCGCCACTAAAATCGGTCCAAAAATCATCCAAAGCTTTTTTTTCATCCTTTTAAGGCCTCAAGCTGCTTGATGATCATTTCTGGAGTTGCCCAATCGTCGCGATCAAATTCAGAAACGGGTACTGTGATATCAAGGTTATTTTCAATTTCAACAAGCAGCTGTACAGTTGCCATGGAATCGAGTAAACCTTCTTCAAATAGTTGTACATTTGTATTTTCTTTTACTTCTTCAGATTCAGTAATTTCCTCTAAAACATCTAAAACTTCGTCACGAAAAGCCATAATTATTTCCCACCTTTAATTTAAATGATTAATTTGTCAAATATGCCTGAGAAGATCAAGAAACCGAAACAAACGAAGTTGAAGGTAATGAACATCCCGACGACATAAGTGATTTTATTTTTTGGATAAAACTTATATTTTTTATTGATACGTTCGAAAATATCAAAGCCAACAATCAGCAAGGCTTGATAAAGACCGTAAACAATATAATACCAATGTAAACCGTGCCAGATCCCCATTACGAAGAAATTTACGAAATAGGCAATGTAGGCAATGGTAAACTTACTTTTGAACCACTTCTTCTTAGTGAGCCAGAAAACGAGTCGCATAAAGATGAAATCTCGGAACCAGAAGGAAAGTGTCATGTGCCAGCGATTCCAGAAGTCTTTGATATTACGAGCAAGAAACGGCTTGTTGAAGTTCATTGGCGTATTGACGCCGAGTAAGTAAGAAACACCGACGGCAAATAGACTGTAGCCGGCAAAGTCGAAAAAGAGATACATGCTATAAGCGTACATGTAACCGAACAAGCTAGAACCAAAGTCGATGTGGTGAAGCACATTGAACTCAAGTGGTCCTTTCCAGTGAGTTTCGATCAAATAAGCAATAATAAATTTGTACAAGAAACCGAGGAAAATGTAAAAAATACCTCGATTTAGAAGCCCCAAATATTTTTCTTGGTCAACTGGTTTTGTGACGTCTTTTTGAAAGCGTCTAAACCGGTCAATAGGACCTGAAGAAATCGTCGGGAAAAATAGCAAGAAATTAACGAATTGCGTCGAATCATATTCTTTAATGAGTCCATCGCGTATTTCCATGACCATGGTGGTCGCTTTAAAGGTCAGATAGGAAATACCGAGAAAACCGACTAATGTAGTTTGGCTTTCAAGGAGTGGCTGAACCTTTACGACAATCAGTGGCAGAATGGATAAAATGACGGCTAAAACAAAAATGCCACCGTGATTTTTTCCTTGAACGCGCCGGTAATTAAAGTAAAGCCGAACAACGATTAATTGCCAAAAAATGAAAATGATAAACGCAATACCTTGCACCATGTTGCTTGAAAACATAAAGAAGATAAAGAGCAATGTCACAAATGCGTTATAAACGGGAAGTCTTTTCCCCATTAAGTTTGCAATCACGATTGGCGCGATAAAAAGCGCTAGGATTGCAAAGTAAAATATGCTACCGTATGGGGTTGTCATTCGTTCACCTCATCATTTAAAACTTTGCGATCAATTTTTCCATTATTCGTAAGGGCAAGTTCATCTTTATAAATCCATTTACGTGGAATCATGTAACTTGGCATCTTCGCTTGGAGTTCTTCCTTGATCGCTTTAGTTAGCTTAAACGGTTTATCAAATGAATGTTCGTTCGGTACGACAAAAGCGACCAAACTATCCACTTTTCCGCCCGTGATTTTAGGAATCACAACTGCTGAGCGAATATAGCTCACTTCTTTTAAATTGTTTTCAATGTCTTCTAGCTCAATCCGGTAACCGTGAAGCTTAATTTGGAAATCCAGTCGACCATAGAAGAAAAGAAAATCATCTTGGATGCTGCCACAATCGCCAGTAAAGTAAGCATTTGCTTCAGCCGTTTGTTTAAAGACCTTAGCCGTTTTTTCTGGTTCATTTAAGTAACCTTTCGAAACGCTAGGTCCAACCAATACGATTTCTCCTTTTTCACCAGTTGGAACTTCTTGCTTTGTTTCTGGATCGACAATCAGGAGTTTGGTATCTGGTTTCACTTTACCAAGTGGTAAACTTGGATAGGCATCAATGATTTCTTTCGTTACTTGAATCTCAGTCACGGCAACGGTTGCTTCCGTTGGTCCATAAGTGTTGAACACTTTTGCATCCGGGAAGCGTTTAAGCAACTCACGTGCTGTTTCTTTTGTTAAGACTTCCCCGCAAAATATAAAGGAAGATAACGTTTTGCAAGTTGCAGCATTAAAGTCTGGGCTGAGAAGAGCAATATCCATAAATGAAGGAGTTGAAACCCAAACATTTAAATCTAAAGTACCAAGTACCGCATAGAGATCTTTCAAATTGGATGTAATCGTTTTGTCGACTGGAATGAGTGTCCCTCCTGAAAGAAGACAAGGATATAGATCCATAACAGAAAGGTCGAATGAGAAAGGCGCTTGATTTAAGAAACGAAGTCCCTCAGAAAGTGAGAAATCTTGCAAGAGCCAATTGGAAAAACTGACTAAGTTATTTTGGCTGATTTGAACCCCTTTAGGCATGCCCGTGCTGCCAGATGTGTAAATGATATAGTGGTTGGCATCGCCTTTTACAAAGTGATCACGGTCAACTTGGCTGCCTGCTTCGTCTTCCATTGCTTGTTCAATTTGAGTTTTTGATAGAACTTGAATGGTACAGGAAACATCTTCAGGTAAATCCTCTACGGCAAGAACTATAGAAGGATGAGAGGCTTGAATGATTTGTTCAATTCGTTCACTCGGCATTGAAACATCAACTGGAACGTAAGCATGTCCACTTTTTAATGAAGCCATAAAAGCGATGGGCATCAGTGAGCTCATATGACCATAAACCACGATGGGGCTATCAGTTTGTTTCAATTGTTTAAGCAAATAAGCAGCTAGCGCATCTGACTTTTGTTTGAGTGCCAGATAGGAAAGTACTGTCCCCTGATAATCATAGCAAGGAAAGTCAGGTGCTCGTTCTGCCCATTCATCAATTCGTTCGACAATAGAAGTTGCCATGGTTTGCACACTCATTTTATTCATCCTTTCTTTTTAAAATTCATTATAGATAAAGTTTGTACTGTTTGGATTTTTGAATCCATAAAACCAGAGCAAGCCAAGTAGAACAGCCAGATAGAAGATGGTTTTTAAAACAAAAATCGTTGCTGGAAGACAGAAAAAATGCTTGATTCTGTTCATGCATTCACCTCATTAATATTACTATTGTGTTACAAATATTAAGCTTTTACTCAATTAATAATGTAACTCAGGGATTTGCAAATGTCTAATTACATTTTTGTAAGGTTGAAGCGCTTACATATGGCGGAAAATACACATTTAGTTATAATAACGAATAAAGGAGTAATAAAACCCTGAAAATAACAAGGATTATCGGTATAATAAAAGGAGGAAATCAATTTTAACGGTCAGAAAGATGTTAAAAATGTAAGGTTGGGTGAAGAAATGATAAATATGAAAAAACTCGCTGCTGAAAAGGCTTGTGAAGAAATTAAAGAAGGCATGATCGTTGGTCTTGGAACTGGATCGACAACCTTTTATGCGATTGACAAAATCGGGAGACGAGTCAAAGCTGGACTCAAAATTCAAGCGGTTGTGACATCTAACAATACGGAGAAACTTGCAAGAGAACGAGGGATTCCACTTGTTTCTTTAAATGACGTTCAAGACATTGACCTCACAATTGATGGTGCAGATGAAGTAGATGTAGCTTTGAATGGAATAAAAGGTGGGGGAGGAGCCCTCTTTCGTGAAAAAATGGTGGCGCTTCATTCTAAACGAAATTTGTGGGTGATTGATGAAACTAAGCTCGTTTCCGAACTAGGAGCTTTTCCGCTTCCCGTTGAAGTTTTGCCATTTGGCTATAGGCAAGTTGAAAAAGAGCTCACTAAGCTAGACTTTCATCCTCGCCTGCGAAAGCAATCAAATAGTGAAACGCCCGTTGTAACCGATAATGGAAACTATATTTTGGATCTTTCTTTAAAAAAAATAAAAAATACCGAATGGCTAGCGCAAAAACTCGACAGCATTTCCGGTATTTTAGAGCATGGTTTATTTTTACAGCTTACAAGTGACCTTTTGATTGGTAAAAAAGATGGCACAATTGAAAAGCGTACATCAGGGTCTTTTAGGGAAGAAGCGAAACATCAAATAAACGAGTAATTGAAGTACAAATAAATAAAAGATGAATTCAAACTGAAAACTTGAAACGTCAAGAATGCTTTTCAAAGCTTCTACAGGTTCTGTGATAAGATGAACAGTATGAAGCCGCTCGAAACGTCCTAGATAAATGCCATAGCTTGATAAAAGCAGGACAAGCGGAAGCAAAATAAACGTTCGATCTTTTTTCATCCGTTCTCTTGCGGCATCTAAGAAAAACTGGAGCGATAAGTTGCCCACAAAAAGGCCGAAAAAAATGGAAGCCGCCATGACGGAAAAGCTTTGCCAGAGAAAACTGTCTTTTTTGAGAATCCCGTTGTAGTCATAAATCCGAAATTGTTTCAGATGAAAAAAGTCGGTGACGAGGTAAAAGGCATTGGGGAAAAATAATAGCCAAGCGATTGCCATGATCCAAAATACAAAGGGATTTCGTTTTTTATGATAAAGAAATACAGCGATTTCGAATGGAATATAAGCGAGTGTCACGTTTAAAAGTAGAAAATGGTAATAATCGAGAACGAAAAAAAGCAGTAGCATGAGGCACAAATAAAAAATTCGGCAGGCCCAGACGAGCTTTTTCATTTTAAGTAGCAACTCCTTTCAGGCTGTCTAATTTCTATTATACCTGTTTTTGATCGATCTTTAATAAAAATTTAAAATCTCATTTTTAGAAAGTAATGGAGGAATAAAATGATAGCCAAAACAAAAGAAGATTTCGAAGCGTTAAAAGAAATCGGGAGAATCGTAGCGAAGATTCGCGATGAATTAGTTCAAAAAACGCAACCTGGTATAACAACAAAAGAACTAGATGAGCTAGCAGGTAAGCTTTTTGAAGAGGAAGGAGCCATTTCTGCACCAAAAAGTGAATATGATTTTCCCGGGTTCACGTGTATTAGCGTAGGACGCGAAGTTGCACATGGGATCCCTGGAAAACGAGAAATTAAAGAAGGCGATTTAGTCAATATTGATGTTTCTGGATCAAAAAACGGTTATTTCGCAGATACAGGAATTTCCTTTGTTGTAGGGGATGGAAATGAAGAACTGAAGCAACTTTGCGATGTGGCAAAAAAGGCGTTTGAAGCCGGACTTGCGAAAGCAAAGCCGGGTTCTAAAAAAAGTGGGATCGGGCGAGCTGTGTTTCAAACGGCTCGGGAACATGACTTGACGGTGATCAAAAATCTGACGGGACACGGGATTGGGCATACGATTCATGAAGCCCCAGATCACATTTTCAACTACAAGGCCGCGTGGGACGACGAATTGTTGAAAGAAGGAATGGTGATCGCGTTTGAACCCTTTATTTCAACGTTTGAAGAAGAAGTTTTTCAAGAAACGGACGGTTGGACTTATGCAACTGAAAAAAGTTATGTTGCACAAATTGAACATACCCTTGTTATAACAAAAGAAGGCCCCATTATTTTGACCAAGTAAACCTAAAAACAAGCCGCTCGAAGCTTCGAGCGGCTTGTTTGCGATTAAATTTGTTTTTGCATTTCTTTATGTTCGATGCCTGCGTCCATGAAAATATCTGAACACACTTCATAACCAAGTTTTTCATAAAAAGGAATCGCCGTCACTTGGGCGCCTAATTTAAGCTTACTCACACCTTGTGCTTTAGCTTCCGCTTCGATGGCTTCCATGATTTTTCTGCCAGATCCTTTTCCGCGCGCGGCTTTTTGGGCACAAATTCGTTCGACTTTCCCGTAGCCATTTAAAGTACGAAAACGGCCAGTTGCAAGTGGAGTTTGGTCCAGATCATAATCGACAAACATGATGGTTTCTGGATCTGTATCAAATTCATCCCATTCAAGTTCTGGATCAACATGCTGCTCTTTCACAAAGACGTCATTACGAATTTGAAGCGCATCTTGACGCATTTGTTCAGTCGTTACTTTTTGTACAGTCATCAGATTGTTTCCTCCTCTAATCAGCTTTCCATACTTTCTAAATCGAACGTACGGGCTGGAAGCATATATTTTAAGCTGGGCTTTAAAAAGGGTTGCCAGTAAGTCCAGCGGTGTCCACCTTCAAATAAATGGAATTCCGATTCGAAGCCTTTTTCTTGAATCAAATTATGTAAAGCTTCATTTGGAGCCAAAAAATTATCAATCGTGTGGTTTGTAGTCTCAACTTCCGTTTCTTGATCCCCGATGATGTGAAAGATTTTGAGCATTCCCGGGTTTGCTTGCTTCACAAGTTCCATCAAATCATCGTTTACAAACGGCGAATGGAGAACGGCATTTCCGAAGGTATAAGGGTATTTGAGACAAGCTTTCAGGGAAACGCTCGCACCGAGGGAATCCCCCATTAAAAAGCGGCTGCCGGCCATTTGGAAAGATGGAATCAAGCTTTCGAGAAAAGGAACAAGTTCATGCGCCAAAAAACGCACGTAAGCTTCATTTTGCTCACCGTCTGGATGATATTTTCTCCTTCTGTCTTCCACTGTTTTATACGGCAGGAAGGCGAAAACTGATTTTTGAATTTGCGAGCTATCTGTCAGTTCGTCCACAAGTTTTGGAAGTTTACCGAATCGGATATAATCTTTCCCGTCTTGAATGATGAAAAGCGGATATTTGTAAAGAGGCGAGTATTGCTTTGGCAAATAGATGATGACTTCCATTTCCTCGTTTAAATGTTTACTAAATAATTTTTCTTCAAGCATTTTTCCTTCAGCCATAAATCCATCTCCCCCTTAAGATTTAGAATGGTTTCATTTTATCATGGATTGAACAAAAAGGAAGGCTATTTTGCTTATTTTAAATAAAGGATTAGAAAATACAGTGAATTTAGATAGTTTGGGGTATTTAAAAAACAGGTTAAAAAAACTACTGAAACTGAAAAGAGGTTGTGCTATACTAGAATTTAAAAGAAACACAAGCCAATTTTTTAGAGAGAAAGTAGGGAACAGAATGCCGAAAGACATTGATTGGAAAAATTTAGGATTTAGTTACATCAAAACAGATAAGCGTTACATTTCCTATTTTAAAGACGGAAAATGGGACGAAGGAACACTTACAGAAGATAACGTACTCCACATTAGCGAAGGATCGACAGCACTTCATTATGGTCAACAGTGTTTCGAAGGACTTAAAGCTTATCGTGCCAAAGACGGCTCGATCAATTTGTTCCGTCCCGATCAAAACGCATTACGTATGCAAAAAAGCTGTGAGCGGTTATTAATGCCGCAAGTCCCAACTGAGAAATTTATTGAAGCTTGTAAACAAGTGGTTGCAGCAAATGAAGATTATTTACCACCTTATGGAACTGGCGGTACATTATACTTGCGTCCTTTTGTTATCGGTGTAGGAGATAATGTTGGCGTTCAAGCTGCAGATGAATATATCTTCTCCATTTTCTGTACGCCAGTAGGTGCTTATTTTAAAGGCGGCTTACAACCTGCGAACTTTATCGTATCTGAATTTGACCGTGCAGCACCTCGTGGCACTGGCGCAGCAAAAGTCGGCGGAAATTACGCTTCAAGTTTACTTCCAGGTAAAGAAGCGAAAAAACGTGAATTTGCGGATGCCATTTATTTGGATCCTGCTTCACATACGAAAATTGAAGAAGTTGGAGCGGCGAACTTCTTTGCGATTACAAAAGATGATCGCTTCATTACGCCATTTTCTCCTTCTATTTTGCCAAGTATCACGAAGTATTCACTGCTTTATTTAGCGGAACATAGACTAGGGCTTGAAGTAGAAGAAGGAGATGTATATATCGACCAATTGGATGATTTTAAAGAAGCAGGGGCTTGTGGAACTGCGGCGGTTATTACTCCTATTGGTGGCATTCAAAATGGGGAAGACTTCCATGTATTCTATAGCGAAACGGAAGTAGGACCTGTGACAAAAGAACTTTATGATGAACTTTGTGGCATTCAATTTGGTGAAAGACAAGCGCCAGAGGATTGGATCGTGAAAGTTAAATAATGACGCTAAAACCATCACTCGAACTTCCAGAGGGATGGTTTTCTGGAATGAAAAAAGCCGGACAACCACTTTTAAATGGTTGTCCGGCTTTTTTAAGTTAATTTCCCATTTTAAAATCGGAACTGGTCAGTTCGAATTTTCCTTTGAGACCGGAAGTGATATAAACTTTCTTTTCTTTGCTAACAAAGATCGCTTCGACTCCTTTATGTTTTTCAATGAAAGAAAGCCCTTCGTCGATCCCTTTTGAAAAGGCAGCTGAGGAAAGTCCGTCACCAGTGATTGATTTTTTACTGATGATCGTGACCCCTGCAATATCATTGTTGAATGGATAACCAGTTTTGGGATCAAATAGATGATGATATTTCTTTCCATCAACTTCTAAATAACGTTCGTAAATACCAGAAGTAACAATGGATTTATCGGTTTCAGGTAGTTTTCCAAGAATGGTATTTCGTGGTGAAAAGGGATCTTGGATACCGACATTCCAATCTTTTCCTTTAGGATTTTTCCTTTCAAGTAAAATGTTTCCACCAAGATCAATGATGGCAGTCGAGACGCCATTTTCTTTGAAGACTTTTTTTACTTCATCGGCAATGAAGCCTTTGGCAATACCACCAAGATCGAGCTCCATACCTTTTTTCTTTAAATAAACGGTTTTATTTTTGTCATTTAATTCTACATCTTTATAACCGATAAGAGGAAGGCGCGCATCAATTTCGCTTTGCGAAGGTTTGCGTGCATCTGGAAAACCAATGTGCCAAAGTGATGTGATCGGGCCGATTGTAATATCTTTTGTGCCACCAGTTTGGGCACTAAATTTAAGTCCTTCTTTAATGAGATAATAAATATCATCATCGACTTTCACGGGTTTTACGCCGCTAGCCGCATTAATTTTATCGACTTCAGAAGTGCGGGTGTTTTCATCGTTCACATCAATTTTGTCTGCTAAGTCTTTTACGCGATCAAAGCCCTTATCGAGTACTTTTTCTTTGCCTTTATCATAGATGGAAAGCGTGACAACTGTCCCCATTAAGAATTCCGTTTTTTTGTAAGGTGTTTCCAGGATAGTTGTTTTTTCTGCTTGCTTCGAGTCTTGAGTTTCACTTTTCCCGCAACCAGCAAGTGCGACGATAAGTACAAGAAAAAGAAGCGCAATCCAATTTCTTTTTTTCATTCTGTCACCTCGAATTTCATTTATTCCGTTACTAAATGTATCCTTTTACTGAAGGGAAGTCAACAGGATTTGTTAACTTCTTCGCAAAATAGGAGATTTAAATAAAAAATAGAAAGAAAAAGAGAGCAAGGAAGCAGAAAGTGAAAAGCCGGCAAGTACATCACTTGGATAGTGCACGCCAAGGTAAACACGTGAAAACATGATGAAGCCAATGAACAAAAAGGCTAAAATGCCGACTATCCATTTTTGCGATGATTTTTTCAAGAAAAACAAAATAAGAATGAGTGCAGTCAAGCCATAAAAGGTGGTAGATCCGGCAGCATGTCCACTTGGAAAGCTGTAGCCAGATATGGAAATGACTTTATCAAGCGGGCGTGGACGTAGCTCAATGTGTTTCACAATTTGTGGTAAAACAAGTTCACCAAGTAGAAGGGTGATGCCAGCCCAAAGTGAAAAAAGCAAACCTCGCGTTTTCCATAAAAAAAGAAAAAGGAGCACGGAAAAGATGGTAAGTACCATTGTTCCGCCGAGATCAGTAAAAACTTTGAAAAATTCTACAAGCGGTTCTTTTAAATCGGAACGGATTAACTGATTTAAATTTTGATCTAGTTGCGTGATCCAGGTTGCCTTTACAGAAACGCTTCTCCAGAAAAAGAGAAAGATGAGCGCAAAAAACGTTCCGCTAATGAGTAAAAGCGAATGGGAAGATGTTTTTTTTGAAATCAAAATCGAAACACTCCTTTTAATAGGTGGAAAGCTCAAACTGTGAATCGGCAAGATAAGCTTGAACCACGGGGTTAATTAAAACATTCAACTCGAGTTTACGAGCTTCATTATATGAGCTTAACTGACGAAGTTCGAGATCGCAAAATCCTGGATGACAAAACAGCTCGGTACCTGAATAGTTTTGCTGTTTATTAAGGTGCTGAATGAAAGATTCAGGCGAGATGGACTCTGAATCTGGGAAAGCGTTTTGGACATTTGGAATTCTTGGATCAGCACCTCGGAGGGGGATTCCACGTTCTTCTGCTAGCGCTTTTGCAATCTCAAAAAATCGTGGATTAAAGTGCACATCATGATGACTATCTAAATGTGTCGGCTTTTTGCCTATTAGCTTTTCGAAGCGATCGATTTGTGCCTGCCACTCCTTTAGTACTTCTGTTTCGGAAACTTCTGTTTTACGGAGTGTCAGCTGATCTAGGAAAGCACCGCCTGGTTGTATTAGTGTTTTGGGATTCGTAAGCGGAAAGCCTGCTGTTAAAGTTAGATGAACACCGATTCCGAGTTTAGGATAGTTTTGAGCTTCAGTTCCAGCATATTCAGTAGCAGAAGCATTCATTAAAAGCGTTGTCGAAGTTAGAACGCCTTTACTGTGGCTACGGAAAATCCCATCTGTTATCGCTTTCGTATAACCAAGATCGTCTGCATTAATCACGAGCTTCATTTTTTAATAGCTCCTCGTAAAATATATTTTAGAAAGATAAATGATCTTCCCTAAATGTTTCATTTCTTTTCCTTACGGAATAAGTTT
>NZ_JAATJW010000038.1 GCF_011800755.1 Listeria valentina | reverse complement strand
GTTATGAGCCAAGTTAAAAAAGATAACAAAAAATTTTGATTTTTAATAATTTGTGAAACCCGCTATTCGTTTGGAATAGCGGGTTTCGTTTTTTAGATGTATTCTATGCTATACAAAATATATTCTATCGGAGTTGTCTAGCATGAAAAAAAGCAAAGCATCAATTTCACGAGAAAAATGGGTTTGAAGTTTATGGAAAAAGTGAAAAAGATGGGCAAGGAAAGGATTATCCTATTCTGCATTTGAAATTGTCCAGTTAGTAAAAGAGAACTTTTTTGGCTTTTTCATAGAAAATACTTTTGTAATTGATCGTTTTTTAGTAAAATGGATACTGGTGGATAAAAAACTCTTTTATCATGAACTAGAATAAAGGTGTGGAGGTCATTATGGATACCCCAAAATATAAACGTGTCGTTTTAAAATTAAGTGGTGAAGCGCTTGCGGGTACGGACGGTTTTGGAATTAGTCCGAATATCGTAAACGCAATTTCCAAGCAAGTAAAAGAAGTAGTTGAATTAGGCGTAGAAGTAGCAGTTGTTGTCGGTGGCGGCAATATCTGGCGCGGACGTCTTGGAAGTGAAATGGGGATGGACCGGGCAGCTGCTGATTATATGGGCATGCTTGCAACGGTGATGAACTCGCTTTCGCTTCAAGACTCATTAGAAAATATTGGCGTGGCAACGCGTGTGCAAACCTCAATCGATATGCGTCAAATTGCAGAGCCTTACATTAGACGGAAAGCTATACGTCATCTTGAAAAAGGACGTGTAGTGATTTTTGCAGGGGGAACAGGAAACCCGTATTTTTCTACAGATACAACAGCGGCGCTTCGTGCAGCTGAAATTGAAGCTGATGTCATTTTGATGGCTAAAAACAATGTGGATGGCGTATATAGTGCTGACCCACGTGTTGATAATACAGCGAAAAAATATGATGAACTTTCCTATTTGGATGTCATTAAAGAAGGCTTGCAAGTGATGGATTCTACAGCATCTTCACTAAGTATGGATAACGATATTCCGCTGATCGTATTTTCGTTTGCGGAAACTGAAAACAACATTAAACGTGTCGTTCTTGGCGAAAAAATCGGAACAACCGTAAGGGGGAAATAAATCAATGAGTAAAGAAGTTTTACAAAATTCACAGGAAAAAATGGAAAAATCTGAGCAAGCTTTATCCCGCGCGTTAGGACAAATTCGTGCTGGACGTGCAAATGCTTCAATTTTGGATCGTGTCCAAGTGGAATATTATGGTGCGCCAACTCCGCTTAATCAAATTGCGGGGATCAGCATTCCAGAAGCTAGAATGCTTCTTATCACACCTTTTGATAAAAATGCGCTTGAAGATATTGAAAAAGCAATTTTGAAATCAGATCTTGGCTTAACGCCAAATAACGATGGCTCAGTGCTTCGTCTTACAATTCCGCAATTAACGGAAGAACGTCGCCGTGAACTTGCGAAAGAAGTGAAAAAAGAAGCGGAAGAAGCAAAAGTTGCGGTTCGTAATGTGCGCCGCGATGCCAATGATGAACTTAAGAAGCTTGAAAAAGCTGGCGAAATCACAGAAGATGACTTGCGTACTTACGGAGAAGATGTTCAAAAACTAACGGATGCAAGCATTCAAAAAATTGATGAAATCGCTAAAGCTAAAGAAGCGGAAATCATGGAAGTTTAATTAATGACACGAAAAAGCATTCCTTTTCTTCTACTTTAGGAAGGGGAGGGATGCTTTTCTTTTGTATCCTAACTAAACCGCTTTTCTCATGGAAATCTCATGAATCACATGCAAATTTTAGTACATTAATTGGGCGTTTTTTGGTATTATAGGTATAGACATGCGCAGAACAGTGGCATTTCTATTGGAGGATTTAAAATGTTTAAAAAGCTCTTTCGACAAAATGAAAATTTTATAGATGGTGAATTATCACCCGAACTTCCACTTCCAAAGCACGTTGCAATTATCATGGACGGCAATGGAAGATGGGCTAAGAAACGGTTTTTACCTCGCATTGCTGGTCATAAAGAAGGCATGAATGTCGTCAAGAAGATCACAAGTTATGCGAATGAAATGGGCATTGAAGTTTTGACATTGTATGCTTTTTCAACAGAGAACTGGAAGCGTCCAACTGACGAAGTGGATTTCTTAATGAAATTACCTGTTGAGTTTTTCGATACATTTGTCCCAGAACTCATCCAAGAAAACGTCAAAGTCAATGTTATGGGATATCGGGATAATTTGCCATTACACACGCTTCGTGCTGTAGAGAAGGCGATTGAAGATACCAAACATTGCACGGGTCTTGTGCTTAATTTTGCTTTAAATTACGGGTCGCGTGCTGAGATTGTAACGGCAATGAAAGAAGCTATCCGCGAACTAGAAAAAAGTGGGAAGAAAGCAGAAGAAATCACAGAAGCTGACATTGAAAAACATTTAATGACAAATGGGTTAGGTGATCCTGATTTATTGATTCGTACAAGTGGGGAGCTACGGCTTAGCAATTTTATGCTTTGGCAGTTGGCTTACAGTGAGTTTTACTTTACAGATGTTCACTGGCCTGACTTTACAGAAGAAGACTTTTTAGAAGCGATGATTGACTATCAAAATCGATCACGTAGATTTGGCGGGCTTTAGGGAGGAAAAAAGGTGAAGACAAGAATTATTACGGCCATTGTGGCTCTTATTATTTTTATCCCCTTCGTTGTTGTTGGCGGGGTACCATTTGAACTGATTAGCATTCTACTCGCATCGATTGCCGTGTATGAGATTCTCACGATGACAAAGCAATCACTATTTTCGGTGAACGGTATTGTCACCATGCTTTTAACTTGGCTCGTTGTTGTGCCGGAAAATTATTTAACTTGGTTAGACCATTTCGGATTATCAATGATTGAGCTGATCTTTATCGGGATTGCAATCTTGCTTTCTTATACCGTTTTTTCAAAAAACAAATTTCACTTTGATCAAGCGGGAATTGCTGTTCTTTCTTCTTTTTATGTGGGAATCGGATTTCATTACCTGGCGCTCACGCGTGATGCAGGACTTTACTATGTTTTATTTGCGCTCCTCATCGTTTGGTCAACGGATACGGGCGCTTATTTCATTGGTCGTCAGTTTGGTAAGCACAAACTCGCGCCACATGTTAGCCCAAATAAGACAGTAGAAGGCTTCATCGGAGGCATTGTTTCGGCTCTTATAATTGCAGGTGGCTTTTTCTACTTTATGGGTTTAAGCGGGAACATCGGTCTTGTCTTACTTGCTTTGATTGTGCTTTCGATCTTCGGACAGCTTGGCGATTTAGTTGAGTCTGCGCTAAAACGTTTTTATGATGTGAAAGATTCTGGAAAGATTTTACCGGGGCATGGCGGGATTTTAGACCGCTTTGATAGTCTACTATTTGTTTTACCGCTGTTACATATACTGCAAATCATTTAATGGAGATGAAGCCATGAAGAAAATTAATTTGTTAGGTGCAACGGGTTCGATTGGAACCCAAACTCTGGAAATTGCAAGAGAGCATCCAGAACTTTTTGAGATTACTGCGCTATCCTTTGGCCGAAATGTGGAGCTAGGACGTAAAATCATTCAAGAGTTCAAGCCAAAAGCTGTATCCGTTCAAAACAAACGAGATGTGGAAAAGCTAAAACTCGAGTTTCCTGATATTCGTTTTTATTCGGGAATGGAAGGACTTCGTGCGATCGCTTCTTTCTCTGAAGGGGATATTTTGCTGAGTGCTGTGATTGGGAGTGTGGGTCTTTTGCCGACGCTCGACGCGATTGAAGCTGGTAAGCAAATTGCGATCGCGAATAAGGAAACCCTTGTGACGGCTGGGCACTTAGTTATGGAAGCTGCTCGAAAAAAAGGTGTGGATCTTTTGCCGGTTGATAGTGAACATTCGGCTGTTTTTCAAGCATTAAATGGTGAAAAACGCGAAAATGTTTCGAAACTGATTATTACAGCTAGCGGCGGAAGTTTTCGTGATAAAACGTGTCAAGAACTGAAACACGTGACGGTAAAAGAAGCGCTAAACCACCCGAACTGGAACATGGGGAATAAACTCACAATTGATTCGGCGACGATGTTCAATAAAGGTCTTGAAGTCATTGAAGCGCACTGGCTTTACGATATGGATTATGACGATATCGATGTTGTTATCCATAGGGAAAGCATCGTCCATTCACTGGTTGAATACATCGATGGAAGCATGATTGCCCAACTCGGGGCACCAGACATGCGTATTCCGATTCAATATGCACTTACTTTCCCAGACCGGTCAAGCATTCAATTTAGCGAGCCTTTCAGTTTAGCTAAAATTGGAACGCTTCATTTTGAAGACGTCGACTATGATCGATTTAGGGCATTGAAATTAGCGTACAACGCTGGTAAAATAGGTGGAACGATGCCGACCGTTTTAAATGCTGCCAACGAAATTGCGGTTGCTGGCTTTTTAAATGGGCAGGTTGATTTTAACAATATTGAAGCAGTGGTTGAAAACGCCATGAATCATCACATGCAAACTGTGATTCAAGCACCATCACTGGATACGATTTTGCAAGTCGATCAAGAAACAAGGGCATACGTAAAAACACTTTTATAGAGGTGAAATTAATTTGACAACGATTATTGCATTTATTTTCGTCTTTGGACTCATCGTTTTCTTTCACGAATTAGGGCACTTTTTGCTTGCAAAACGTTCTGGGATTTTGGTGCGTGATTTTTCGATCGGTTTTGGACCGAAAATTTTTGCTTACAAAAAGAAGGAAACACAATATACGATTCGTTTGCTACCGATCGGTGGTTATGTTCGGATGGCGGGCGAAGACGGTGAAGAATTAGACTTAAAACCGGGGTACCGAGTAGGGCTCGAGTTATCAAAAGATGAAACTGTAACGAAAATCATCGTTAACGGAAAAGATCAATATGTGAACGCCCAACCGTTTGAAGTTTCAAAAGCAGATCTTGAAAAAGAGCTGTTTATTGAAGGCTTTGAAGACTATGATGAATCGAAAAAAATTCGCTATCAAGTTGCGCGTGACGCTGTTGTTGTGGATGGGAAAATTGAGACACAAGTCGTTCCTTATGATCGGACTTTCGGTGCTAAGTCACTAGGAAAACGAGCAGCAACTATTTTTGCGGGACCGCTTTTTAACTTCATTTTAGCTATTTTGATTTTCACAGCACTCGCTTTTATCCAAGGCGGGGTTGCTTCAACGGAAAACACGCTTGGAAATGTTGTAAAAGATAGCCCAGCTGCTGAGGCTGGCCTTCATGAAGGCGACAAGGTTCTCTCGATTTCAGGAACAAAAACCAATTCTTGGGCTGAAATTGTTGGGAAAGTCTCAGAAAATCCAGATAAGAAGTTAACGTTCAAAATTGAACGGGATGGTAAAACGCAAGAGGTAAAAGTAACACCTGAAAAACAAAAAGTTCAAGGCGAAGCCGTTGGGAAAATTGGAGTTGAAAATCCAATTAAGGATTCGTTCGGAGCTAAGATTAGTTACGGTTTCACAAATACTTGGAACTGGATTCACCAAATCTTTGATGTGCTCGGGAAGATGATCACGGGTGGCTTCTCACTAGATATGCTGAATGGACCAGTTGGAATTTATACGAGTACGGAACAAGTTGTTAGTTACGGCTTCCTTACACTATTAAACTGGACGGCTGTTTTAAGCATCAATTTAGGAATTGTAAACTTATTACCGCTTCCTGCACTAGACGGAGGACGTTTGCTGTTCTTCCTTTATGAGCTTATCCGCAGAAAACCAGTAGATCCAAAAAAAGAAGGAATCATTCATTTTGTTGGCTTTGCTTTATTAATGGTCTTAATGATCCTTGTAACATGGAACGATATTCAGCGGGCCTTTTTCTAGACGTCACCTGCTAGGAATAATTTAAAAGGGGAGTGTGTTTTATGCGTCAAACAATGACTTTTATTCCAACATTAAAAGAAACGCCTGCTGATGCCGAGGTAAGAAGTCATCAATTGCTTCTTCGAGCAGGATTTATTCGGCAAACTGCAAGTGGGATTTATAGTTACTTACCACTTGCAAGTCTTACTTTACAAAAAATCGAGCAAATCATTCGTGAAGAATTTAACCGCGCGGGTGCTTCTGAACTTCTTCTTCCAGCTCTTCAACCTGCTGAACTTTGGCAGGAGTCGGGCAGATGGAATGATTATGGACCAGAATTAATGCGTCTTAAAGATCGCAATAGTCGTGATTTCGTACTTGGACCCACGCATGAAGAAGTGATTACGGACCTAGTTCGTGATGAACTCAAATCATATAAGCGCCTTCCGATCACGCTTTATCAAATTCAAACTAAATTCCGTGATGAAAAACGACCTCGCTTTGGGCTACTTCGTGGTCGGGAATTTATCATGAGTGATGCTTATTCATTCCATGCGAATGAAGAAAGTTTGGATGAAACCTATCAAAAAATGTATCAAGCGTATTGCAATATTTTAACTCGCTGTGGTTTGGATTTCCGTGCAGTGATTGCAGATTCTGGTGCCATTGGTGGGAAAGAATCTCGCGAATTTATGGTGCTATCTGAAATTGGGGAAGATACGATTGCTTATAGCGATTCGTCTGATTATGCAGCAAACACGGAAATGGCACCTGTCCTTTATAATGGCAAGAAGTCGCTAGAGCAAGAAGCCGAATTAGAAAAAATTGCGACACCTGAATTACGGACAATTGAGGATCTTGTTACCAATTTAGATATTCCAATTGAAAAAACAGTGAAATCAATGCTGTTTGATGTGGATGGCGATATTATCATGGTACTGGTTCGTGGCGACCATGAAGTCAATGATATTAAAATCAAAAATGCGTTGGAAGCAAAATCAGTTGAACTTGCTGATCCAGAAGTAGCGGTTAAACTTCTTGGCGCAAATTTTGGTTCGCTTGGACCGATTGAAGCACCTGAGGATATTCGGATTTATGCAGATCACGCCGTGCAAGATGTTGTGAATGCTGTAGTGGGCGCCAATGAAGATGGGTACCATTTTATCAATGTCAATCCAGAACGCGACTTTACGGTGCAAAGTTATTTTGATTTGCGCATGATTCAAGAAGGGGATTTATCTCCTGATGGACAAGGTGTCATTAAGTTTGCAGAAGGTATTGAAGTGGGCCATATCTTTAAACTTGGAACCAAATACTCAGAGGCGATGAAGGCGACTTTTCTTGATGAAAATGGGCGCGCGAATCCACTTATTATGGGATGTTACGGTGTCGGAGTTTCTCGTCTTTTTACGGCTATTGCGGAACAGTGCAATGACGAAGCAGGGCTTGTGTTTGAAAAAGGAATTGCACCATTCGATATTCATTTGATTCCAGTAAATATGAAAGATGATGCACAGCGTGAGTTTGGAGATACGCTTTATGAATCGCTGCAAGCTGCAGGCTATAGTGTACTACTAGATGACCGCTCAGAACGAGCTGGGGTGAAATTTGCGGATGCTGATTTGATTGGACTTCCAATTCGGATTACCGTTGGGAAAAAAGCGGCTGAAGGAATTGTTGAAGTGAAAATCCGCAAAACTGGCGAAATGATTGAAGTTCGCGAAGAGGAATTGTTAAATACCTTGCCAATTCTTTTTGGCGAAAAATGATTTTTCATGTACAATAGAGATAGATTAAAAAGTACCTTTGCATTTTGTGGAAGGTACTTTTTACAGCTTTTTAGCTGAAAGGAGTGACACCCAATTGAGTGCTTCAGAAGAAGAAAAAAAGGAGCGATTTCAACTTCTTTTAGAACAAATCGGATTAAAGGAAGACAAAACATTTGAAGATTTCACGCGGGATACCAAAATTGAAAAGTTGATTGCGGATAAAAGAAATAAAACGTGGCAGTTTCATTTAGAGACACCGCAGATTTTTCCCGCAGATTTTTATACATTACTGGATACGGGCATGAAACGTGCGTTTAACGAGATTGCGAATACGGAACTTGCTATTCACGCCAAAGAAGCGCGCCTCGATGAAACGTTGATTCAAGATTATTGGAATATCCTTGTTTCGCCGATTTTAGCGACATCGCCTTTGATCGGGCAAGTTTTAATGGAACAAAAGCCAAAGTTTAAGGAACCTCATTTTTTGGAGTTAAATTTGCACAACGAAATGGAAAAGACAAAATTTGAGCAAAGTTTTGCTGCAGAAATTCTTGAAAACTATGCAAACTGCGGGTTCCCGCGTCTTGCTTTTCGAACTGCTGTGCTTACGCAGGAAAATACGGAAGCTTACGAAGCCTTTAAAAAGGCGAAGGAAGAGGAAGATGCTCAGAAGGCTAAGGCTGCGGTTCAAGTCATGCAAAAGCGTCAGTTAGAAGCGGAAAACGGGACTTCACAAGCTCCAGCTGAACTTACGGGTCCGTTCCAACTGGGCTATAAAATTAAGGATGGCGACGAAGTGAAGCATCTCGGCGATATTTATGACGAGGAGCGCCGAATTACTGTTCAGGGCTATGTTTTTGCGACGGAAATTCGTGAACTGAGAAGCGGGCGGAGTTTGCTTCAATTTAAAATCACTGACTATACGAGCTCGATGATCATCAAGATGTTTTCTCGTGATAAAGATGACGCAGCCATGTTCCAGAATTTGAAAAAGGGCATGTGGGTGAAAGTGCGTGGAAGTGTCCAAAATGACACTTTTGTGCGTGATTTAATTATGATGGCACAAGATGTGAATGAAATTGCACCGCGAAAACGGCTTGACGGGGCAGAAGAAAAACGTGTGGAACTTCATCTGCACTCGAACATGAGCCAAATGGATGCAACGAATTCGATTACAGATCTTGCTAAGCAAGCTGCGGATTGGGGACATAAAGCGATTGCGTTAACGGATCACTCGGTTGTGCAGTCGTTTCCGGAAGCTTATGCGGCGGGACAAAAATTTGGCATCAAGATTCTTTACGGTGTAGAAGCAAATTTGATTGATGATGGGGTTCCGATTGCCTATAACGACAAACATATTGATTTAAAAGATGCGACTTATGTTGTTTTTGACGTGGAAACTACGGGGCTTTCTGCTGTTTATGATACGATTATTGAACTTGCGGGAATTAAAATGCAAGATGGCGAGATTGTTGATAAATTTGAAGCTTTTATTGATCCGGGGCATCCGCTTTCGGCTACCACAATCAACTTAACAGGGATTACAGATGACATGGTAAAAGGCTCTGATCCAATTGATGTTGTCTTGAAAAATTTCCGTGAATGGTGCGGAGATGCAATCCTTGTTGCCCACAACGCTTCTTTTGATATGGGCTTTATCAATACGGCTTACCGAAAGATTGGCATGCAAGATGCACCTAACGCGGTCATTGATACGCTCGAACTAGCTCGCTTTCTTTATCCGCATTTTAAGAATCACCGCTTGAATACACTGACG
Source organism: Listeria valentina (assembly GCF_011800755.1). Lineage (GTDB taxonomy): Bacteria > Bacillota > Bacilli > Lactobacillales > Listeriaceae > Listeria > Listeria valentina. The sequence goes on along the minus strand of NZ_JAATJW010000038.1, from coordinate 12,994 downwards.
AAAAAGTTCAATATTATATTGGAACAGCATCACCGCGCGATTTTTGATGCGGAGGCCACTGCCTATTTGGCTTGGAAACTCATCAAAGATGCAAAAGAAATGCATGAGATCATGAACCATGATGAGTTCAATCAGTTCATGGGAGAAGGGGATGCCTATAAACGCGCGCGTCCATTCCATGCAACGATTTATGCCAAAACGGCAGAAGGTTTGAAGAACTTGTTCAAACTGATTTCCATGTCGAACATTGACTATTTCTATCGCGTGCCACGGATTCCGCGTTCGAAGCTTAAGAAACTGCGTGAAGGACTTATTATTGGAACGGCTTGTAGTCAGGGAGAACTTTTTGAAGCAATGATGCAAAAAGGAATGGCGGAAGCAGAAAAAGTAGCAGGGTTTTATGATTTTATCGAGATACAGCCAAAACCTGTTTATGCGCCACTGATTGAACGTGAAATGATACGTGATGAAAAAGCTTTGGAAGAGATTTTGAAAAACATCGTAAAAGTGGGCGAAAAAACTGGAAAACCTGTTGTAGCAACGGGAAATGTCCATTATAAGGACCCGCAAGATAAAATCTATCGAAAAATCTTGATTCATTCGATGGGAGGCGCGAATCCACTGAATCGTCAAGAACTTCCAGATGTGCACTTCCGCTCAACGGAAGAGATGCTTAAGGAATTTAGTTTCCTTGGCGCGGAAAAAGCAGAAGAAGTTGTTGTGACGAATTCGAACTTAGTTGCGGACTGGATGGATGAGTTGAAGCCAATTAAAGATGAGCTTTATACGCCAAAAATTGAAGGTGCCGAAGATGAAATTCGCAATATGAGTTATAAGATGGCACATGATTTATACGGCGAAACGCTTCCTGAAATCGTGGAAGCACGGCTTGAAAAAGAACTTAAGAGTATTATCGGTCATGGATTTGCCGTTATCTATTTGATTTCACATAAATTGGTTGAAAAATCACTGAATGATGGCTATTTGGTTGGTTCCCGGGGATCGGTTGGTTCTTCATTTGTAGCGACGATGACGGAAATTACTGAGGTGAATCCACTTCCGCCACACTATCTTTGCCCGAACTGTAAGCATTCTGAGTTCTTTCATGATGGGTCGGTTGGTTCTGGCTTTGACCTTCCTGATAAAACGTGTCCGGAATGTGGAACGGCTTACCGGAAGGAAGGGCAAGATATTCCGTTTGAAACTTTCCTAGGGTTTAAAGGAGATAAGGTTCCCGATATTGACCTTAACTTCTCTGGGGATTATCAACCTGTTGCCCATGCTTATACGAAAGAAATATTTGGGGAAGATTACGTTTATCGTGCCGGAACGATCGGTACAGTCGCTGAAAAAACCGCCTTTGGATTTGTGCGCGGTTACGAGCGAGATATGAACATGAATATTCGCGGTGCCGAGGTGGACCGGCTTGTTGCAGGCTGTACGGGAGTAAAACGTACGACAGGGCAGCATCCGGGCGGTATCATCGTTATTCCAGATTATATGGATGTCTATGATTTTACGCCTGTTCAATTTCCTGCGGATGCGACGGATTCGGAATGGAAAACGACTCATTTTGATTTCCACTCCATCCACGATAATGTGCTGAAACTCGATATTCTTGGGCACGATGATCCAACGGCTATCCGGATGCTTCAGGATTTAAGCGGAATTGATCCAAAAACCATTCCAACTGATGATCCAGAAGTGATGAAACTATTTGGTTCAACGGAATCGCTTGGCGTTACGCCAGAGGACATTGATTCGAAGACGGGGACACTGGGGATTCCTGAGTTTGGGACACGCTTCGTTCGACAAATGCTTGAACAAACGAAACCAACCACGTTTTCCGAACTTGTTCAGATCTCTGGACTTTCGCACGGGACTGACGTTTGGCTCGGAAACGCGGAAGAATTAATTAAAAATAAAATTTGTGAGCTTCCTGATGTAATTGGTTGTCGGGATGACATCATGGTTTTCTTGATCTATCAAGGTCTTGAAAGTTCGCTTGCTTTCCGAATTATGGAATCAGTACGGAAAGGAAAAGGCTTAACAGACGAAATGGAAGAAGCCATGATCGCAAACAATGTGCCGAACTGGTATATTGATTCTTGTAAAAAAATCAAATATATGTTCCCGAAAGCCCATGCGGCTGCTTATGTTTTAATGGCAGTTCGGATTGCTTACTTTAAAGTGCATCATCCACTTTATTTCTATGCAACTTATTTCTCCGTTCGTGCAGATGATTTTGATTTAACATCAATGGTGAACGGACGTGAAGCGGTTAAAGCCGTCATGAAAGAAATTAATGATAAAGGGCTTGAAGCCTCGACGAAAGAAAAGAATTTGCTCACGGTGCTTGAGATCGCAAACGAAATGCTTGCGAGAGGGTATAAATTCCAAAAAGTTGATTTATATAAATCGAAGGCAGATGAGTTTATCATTGAAGGCGATACGCTGATTCCACCGTTTAATGCAATTCCAAGTCTTGGAACAAACGTTGCGAAACAAATTGTTACGGCTCGTGCGGACGGTGAATTCTTATCAAAGGAAGACTTGCAACAACGTGGGAAAGTCTCTAAAACTATCATTCAATATATGGATGAGCAAGGCTGTTTGGAAGGACTTCCCGATCAAAATCAGTTGTCGCTGTTTTAAAAAAGGCCCACAAATTGGGGGCTTGTTTGCGAAATCACGCAGGCTATGGTATACTATGTAATGAAATACAACGATAACTCAGCTAAGAGTGGGCATTTGCCCACTCTTTCGTTTTGCGATTGTTTGGAAGAACATTCGCACCGGTAGCAGAGCATATCTCTAAGGAGGCTGAAATGAGTAAGGTTTTGGACCAAGTAGAGGAGCTTGTCAAGCCGATTACTGATGAGTTAGGCTTTGAACTTGTCGATTTAGCGTTTGAAAAAGAAGGAAAAAATTGGTTTTTACGTATTTTTATTGATAAAGATGGTGGAATTGATATTGATGAATGCGCAATTGTCAGTGAAAAAGTAAGTGAAAAATTAGATGAGTCTGATCCAATCAGTCAAAACTATTTTCTAGAAGTTTCTTCTCCTGGCGCTGAACGTCCTCTAAAAAAAGAAGCAGATTTTGAAAACGCAGTGGGAAGCTATGTGCATATTACATCTTATGAGCCAATTGATGATCGTAAAATGTGGGAAGGCACGCTTATGTCTTATGATGGAAATGAATTAATTATTGAAATCAAAGATAAAACGCGAAAAATCACATGTGTAATCCCGAAAGACAAGGTTGCGAAAGCACGCCTTGCCATTGAATTTTAAAAAATTAAATAAGGAGTGAATGAGTAATGAGCACAGAATTATTAGATGCTCTTCATGTTTTAGAACATGATAAAGGAATTTCTCGAGATGTAATCGTCGAAGCAATTGAAGCAGCGCTTGTTTCTGCTTATAAACGAAATTTTAACCAAGCACAAAATGTACGTGTGGAATTGAATCTTGAAAATGGATCTATTCGCGTATTTGCAAGAAAAGATGTGGTGGATCAAGTATTCGATTCACGTCTTGAAATTTCGCTTGAAGAAGCGCATGAATTAAACCCCGTGTATAAAGTAGGGGATGTTGTGGAATTAGAAGTTACCCCGAAAGATTTTGGGCGTATTGCTGCACAAACTGCTAAACAAGTTGTCACACAACGAGTGCGTGAAGCAGAGCGAGGCATTATTTACGATGAGTTCATTGACCGCGAAGATGATATCATGACAGGGATCGTAGAACGACAAGATTCCCGTTTCATCTATGTGAACCTTGGTAAAATTGAAGCGATTCTTTCGCAAAATGAACAAATGCCAAATGAGACTTATCGCCCGCATGACCGGATCAAAGTTTATTTGACTAAAGTAGAAAAGACAACGAAAGGTCCGCAAATTTTTGTTTCAAGAACACACCCAGGATTATTAAAACGTCTATTTGAAATGGAAGTTCCTGAAATTTATGAAGGAATTGTGGAAATCAAATCGGTCGCTCGGGAAGCAGGAGATCGTTCTAAAATTTCGGTTTACACTGCAGATCCAGAAGTGGATGCTGTTGGAGCTTGTGTTGGACCTAAAGGAGCTCGTGTACAAGCGATTGTGAATGAGTTGAAAGGCGAAAAAATTGATATTGTAGAATGGTCAGATGATCCATTTACATTTGTTGCAAACGCACTTAGCCCTTCTAAAGTGCTTGATGTGATTGTGAATGAAGAAGAACAAGCGACAACCGTTGTCGTGCCAGATTATCAACTTTCTCTTGCAATCGGGAAGCGTGGTCAAAACGCTCGTCTTGCTGCGAAGTTAACTGGCTGGAAAATTGATATTAAAAGCGAGAGCGTTGCCCGCGAAATGGGTATTTATCCGCGTGAAGAAACACCTGTTCAAGAAACAGAAGAAACGATTGTAGAAGAAAATAACGTTTCGGAAGATGAAGAATAAAGGAGAAAAGCAGACATGCGGAACAAAAAAATTCCACTTAGAAAGTGTATTGTAACTGGTGAAAGACTCCCTAAACAAGAACTTTTGCGCATTGCGTATTCAAAAGATGGGGAACTCACGATTGATCCAACAGGAAAAGCACCAGGACGTGGCTTTTATATTAAGAAGGATTTAGATGTGGCGAAACGTACGAAAGAAAAAAATACGTTATCCCACCAATTAAAAATGAAAGAGCAAGAAGGGTTTTATGACGAGTTAATTGCGTATGTAGAATCCCTCGAGGATAAGAATCATGGATGAAAAATTTCTCCAACTCCTCGGCCTTGCGAATCGTGCAAAGAAAATAACAACCGGAGAAGAATTAGTTTTAAAAGCAGTTCGCAGCGGAAAGGCATCACTTGTTGTTTTAGCAGATGATGTTTCAAGCGGGACAGAAAAAAAGGTCCGAAATAAATGTGAATACTACGACGTCCCCTTGCAAAAAAAATTTACAAGAGAAGAACTAGGAGGGGCGATCGGCAAAGAAACGCGTGCAGTCATTGGTATTCTCGACAAAGGATTTGCCAAAAAACTAAATGAACTCCTCGGTTGATTACCTAGTGGAGGTGTACGGCATGAGTAAAATTCGTGTATATGAGTATGCAAAAAAACAACAAGTTTCGAGTAAAGAAGTTATTGAAAAGTTACACAGCTTAGGTGTAGAAGTTTCAAACCATATGTCGACGATTAATGATAATGCCTTAAGACAACTCGATCAAGCTTTTTCAAGCGAACAAGAGAAACCGGCTGTTCAAAAAAATGAAAAAGTCCAAAATAAACCGAATAGCAAGGAGTCTAATAAACTGAATTCAAATAATAACCAAAAACCAAAAGAAAATAAACCGCAGCGTCCAGCTGCACAAAATAACAACAAGCCACGTCAAAATGAACAAAAAACCAGTCAAGGAGAGCAAGCAAAACGTACGGATAAGCCCGCAAATACGAACAAAAACAAACCACAATCTAGCGCAAATTCGGGCAACCGGAACACAAATGCTTCTCCTGGACGAAATCAAAATCAAGGAAACCGCTTTGGCGGAAACAATAACCAAAATCGTGGCGGCAAAGGCGGAACTCACGGTGGATTTAACCAAAATCGTGGTGGTAAAGGCAAGAAAAAAGGGAAACAAAATCATCAAGCACAACCGGCAACTCCGCCAAAACCAAAACCACTTCCAGAAAAAATCACGTTTACAGAGTCTTTGACAGTCGCAGAACTTGCGAAAAAATTGTATCGTGAACCTTCTGAAATCATCAAAAAACTGTTCTTATTAGGCGTTGTTGCAACGATTAACCAAGAACTCGACAAAGATGCCATTGAATTAATTTGTGCAGAATATGGTGTGGAAGTAGAAGAAGAAATTAAAGTAGATGTGACGGATCTCGATGTTTACTTTGAAAACGCAGCGGAAGAAGATGCGGGACATCTTGAAGAACGTCCGCCAGTTGTTACAATCATGGGGCACGTTGACCACGGGAAAACAACTCTTCTTGATTCACTAAGAAACACGAAAGTAACACTTGGTGAAGCAGGTGGGATCACTCAGCATATTGGTGCGTATCAATTAGATGTTCGTGGTAAGAAAATTACGTTCCTTGATACACCTGGACACGCAGCCTTTACTGCAATGCGTGCACGTGGTGCGCAAATCACAGATATCACGATTCTTGTTGTGGCTGCTGATGATGGCGTGATGCCACAAACGATTGAAGCGATTAACCATGCAAAAGCTGCTAAAATGCCGATTATTGTGGCTGTCAATAAAATTGATAAACCACAAGCGAACCCGGAACGTGTCATGCAAGAGTTGACGGAATATGAACTTATCCCAGAAGATTGGGGCGGAGATACGATCTTTGTACCAATTTCTGCTAAATTTGGCGAAGGATTAGACAATTTACTCGATATGATTCTTCTTGTGTCTGAAGTAGAAGAACTAAAAGCAAATCCTGAACGTCGTGCGCTTGGTACGGTAGTGGAAGCAGAACTCGATAAAGGTCGCGGCTCTGTTGCTACACTCCTTGTTCAAGATGGAACGCTACATGTTGGAGATCCGATTGTTGTTGGGAATACCTTTGGTCGTGTTCGTGCGATGGTCAATGATCTGGGACGTCGGGTGAAACAAGTTGGTCCAAGTACACCGGTTGAAATTACAGGGCTAAATGATGTACCGCAAGCGGGTGATCGTTTTGTTGTCTTTGAAGACGAAAAAACAGCTCGTTCAGTTGGGGAATCACGTGCCACAAAAGCAGTGCAAGAACAACGTACAGCAACAAATCGAGTTAGCTTAGATAACTTGTTTGAACACATGAAAGCTGGCGAAATGAAGGCAGTCAATGTCATTATCAAAGCAGACGTACAAGGCTCGGTTGAGGCGCTTGCAGCTTCACTTCGTAAAATTGAAGTTGAAGGTGTCAATGTCAATATCATTCATACAGCAGTTGGTGCGATTAATGAATCAGATATTACGCTTGCTGCGGCATCAAATGCAATCATCATTGGTTTTAACGTTCGACCTACTACGCAAGCTCGAGAAGCTTCTGAAAATGAAGGCGTTGATATTCGTTTACACCGCGTCATCTATAAAGCGATCGAAGAAATTGAAGCGGCGATGAAAGGAATGCTTGATCCGGAATATGAAGAAAAAATTATCGGACAAGCGCAAGTTCGTCAAACCTTTAATGTGTCGAAAATCGGAACAATTGCCGGGTGTTATGTAACGGACGGAAAAATCACACGTGATAGTGGCGTGCGCTTGATTCGTGACGGTATTGTTGTGTTTGAAGGAAAACTTTCCTCACTTAAACGCTTCAAAGATGATGCTAAAGAAGTAGCAAAAGGCTATGAATGTGGGATCACAATTGAAAACTTTAATGATATTAAAGAAGATGATGTGATTGAAGCCTTCGTAATGGAAGAAATCGAACGCGCATGATTATTCGAGCAGTCGCGGTTGAATGGATCATTCATGACGCGATGAATTTGAAAGAAAAACGAAGTGTGTTAAAGCGTATTTTAACGCGTACACGCCAAAAATATAATGTTTCCATTGCGGAAACAGCTTTTAAAGAAAAGTGGCAGCGAACAGAAGTTAGTTTTGCTGTGGTTTCGGATACACGCGTCCAGTGTGAAAAAGAAACGGAACAAGTCCTTTCGTTTCTTGATTCTTTCCCGGAATGGGAGAGAATCAAGACGGAAGCAGACTGGGTATAGAGGTGAACAAAATGAGTGTTAGAGCAAATCGGGTTGCTGAGCAAATGAAAAAAGAACTAGGCGATATTTTAAACCGAAAAATTAAAGATCCACGTCTAGGCTTTATTACCGTAACGGATGTTGATGTTACTGGTGATTTGCAGCAAGCAACAATTTTTATTTCGATTCTAGGAAATGAAAAAGAGCGTGAAGATTCTTTGCTTGCCTTAGAAAAGGCACATGGCTTTATTCGTTCTGAAATTGGGAACCGTATGAGTTTGCGTAAAGTTCCTGAGCTTTTGTTTGAAGTAGATAGCTCACTTGAGTACGGCAATAAAATTGATGAGTTACTTCGGGACTTAAATAAAGACAGTTAAAATTAAAAAGCCGAGACAAAACGATTATTCCGTTTCCGTTTCGGCTTTTTTTGAGTGAAAAGGAGTGGAGCAAAAAACATGGACGGCATCATTGCACTATATAAAGAGCGCGGTTTAACCAGCCATGATTGTGTTTTTAAGCTTCGAAAGATTTTAAAAACCAAAAAAGTCGGACATACAGGTACACTTGATCCTGAAGTGGCTGGGGTTTTACCGATTTGTGTGGGACGAGCAACGAAACTCGCGGAGTATTTAACAGATGAAGGAAAAGAATACCACGCGGAAATCACGCTTGGAAGAAGCACAACGACAGAAGACCAGACGGGGGATACAGTGGCAGAAAAAGAGATTTCTGAACCAATCTCTGCGCAGGAAATCGCGAAAGTCTTAGATGAATTGACAGGCGAAATCACTCAAATTCCTCCTATGTATTCAGCTGTTAAAGTGGCTGGGAAAAAACTTTATGAGTATGCTCGCGTGGGAGAAAGCGTTGAACGGCCAAAGCGCCAAGTCCAGATTGATGAGCTACAGCGCTTAGATAGCCATGAAATCACGCAAACAAGTCCAAGTTTTGCATTAAGAATTCGCTGCGGGAAAGGGACGTATATTCGAACGCTTGCTGTGATGATTGGTGAAAAACTAGGATACCCTGCCCATATGTCGGCTTTGCGGCGCTCTAAAAGTGGCTTTTTTGAGGAAGCTGATTGTCTGACTCTTGCAGAAATTGAAGAAAAGATGCAAGCGGACGATTTAAGCTTTTTGAAGCCACTGGAACTAGGGGTTCAAAGTTTTCCTCAAGTAATGCTCACAGAAGCGTTGCATAAACGTGTTTTAAATGGAGCTTTACTAACGGAGCAGGAACTTTTTACAGAGGAAATTGTGCCTTCTTCACCTGTTGCTCTGCTGTTTGATGGGAAATTAACAGCGCTTTATCAAATGCATCCAAGTAGATCAGGGGTTTGGAAGCCGGAAAAAGTGATCGAGCTTGCATAACTCTCTTTTTGAAATCGAAAAATAGAAATTTAAAACAGAGGAGATATTGTCATGGAAACTTGTTTTTTGCATCATCCAGATGTTATGGTAGAAAATCACGATCCCAAAACGATCGCTCTTGGGTTCTTCGATGGGGTTCACAAAGGACATCAAGCGGTCATCAAAAAAGCCAAGCAAATTGCGGATGAAAATGGGGAGAAAAGTGCTGTACTTACCTTTGACCCACATCCGTCTGTTGTGCTCAGTCAGACAAGAAAAGCTGTCCATTATTTAACACCACTTGATGAAAAGTTAGAAAAAATAGAACAGCTTGGGATTGATATCGTATATGTAGTTCGTTTCACGGCAGCATTTGCTGACTTATCTCCTGAGCAATTTGTGGAAGACTATTTGGTTAAGTTAAATGCGCGTCATGTGGTGGCTGGCTTTGATTATTCTTATGGCAAAAAAGGGGCAGGGAAGATGGAAGAGATGGCTTCTTATGCGAAGGGCCGTTTTGATGTTACGATCGTGAATAAGCAGGAAGCTTTTGAAGAAAAGATCAGTTCGACGAAGATCCGCTCAGCGATTGAAGATGGTGATTTGGATACTGCTAATGACCTTTTGGGCTATCCGTATAAAGTGAAGGGAACGGTCATTCACGGAGATAAACGTGGCCGGACGCTTGGATTCCCAACTGCGAACATGCAAATTGATGAAGATTATTTGATTCCAAAACTTGGAATTTATGCGGTTCGATTCATTATCGGCGGGAAAAGCTATGCAGGGATGGCGAGTATTGGCTATAATGTGACGTTTAAAACTGATCAGGAACGCTCAATTGAAGTGTTCATTTTAGACTTTGATCGTGAAATTTACGGGGAACAAGCTGAAATCGAATGGTTCCATTTCTTCCGACCAGAAATGAAATTTAGCGGCGTAGAAGGTCTTGTGGAACAACTCAAGCAAGATGAAGCGAATACGCGCGCTTATTTTGCCCAATCAATTTAGCCTGCAAAAACGGCCACGAGAAGTAAATTTTTACTTGCTTTTCTTGGTAGAATAGTGTATCTTTAACTCTGTACGACAAGAACCTTTACTTGGCAGTGACGAGTCACCAACGTTTTGCTCAGTAATAGGGGATTTAGAAATGAAGGAGGTGGAGTTAATGGCATTAACTCAAGAAGCAAAAAACAAGATTATTGCTGAATATCGTGTCCATGACACAGATACAGGTTCTCCAGAGGTGCAAATTGCTGTACTAACTGCAGAAATCAATAATTTAAATGATCACGTTCGTGTACACAAGAAAGACCACCATTCTTATAGAGGTTTGATGAAAATGGTTGGTCACCGTCGTAACCTGCTTACTTATCTTCGTAAAAAAGATGTGCAACGTTACCGCGAACTTATCAAACGTTTAGGTTTACGTCGTTAAAAACGAGACCGAAAAAAGCGGGATTCTTATGGGTTCCCGCTTTTTTTAAAGAGTAAAAAGGAGAGCGTTTGAAGCTTTATCGCATGAATCCAAAAACGTGGTAAAATGGGTTTTTATCAGGTTTTTGGATTCATGCGTGCCTTTTAAACGAGGTGTGCATGAAAGAATTGATGCATGGTAAAGTTCTGCGCTCCGAAGAAAAGGAGAAGTGAAAATATGTCTGAAAAACAAGTCTTTACGACTGAACTTGCCGGTAAGACACTTGCCGTAGAAGTGGGGCAACTTGCAAAACAAGCGAGTGGTGCTGCACTAGTTCGTTTTGGCGATACAGCTGTTTTAACGGCTACTGTAGGTTCTAAAAAACCAAGACCAGGTGATTTTTTTCCGTTAACTGTTAATTATGAAGAAAAAATGTATTCCGTCGGGAAAGTGCCAGGGGGATTTTTAAAGCGTGAAGGACGTCCAAGTGATCGTGCAACACTTACAGCTCGTTTGATCGACCGTCCAATTCGTCCGCTTTTTGCTGAGGGATTCCGGAATGAAGTGCAAATCACTTCCACTGTTTTTAGTGTTGAGCAAGACTGCTCGCCAGAAATGGCTGCCATGCTTGGTTCTTCGATTTCTCTTTGCATCTCGGATATTCCATTTGATGGACCGATTGCAGGCGTGGAAGTAGGACGCATAAACGGTGAATATATCATCAACCCGACGATCGAACAAGCGGAGCAAAGTGATATTTCCTTAACAGTTGCTGGAACATATGATGCGATCAATATGGTTGAAGCAGGAGCAAAAGAAGTTTCTGAAGAAGCGATGCTTGAAGCTATCATGTTTGGCCATGAAGAAATTAAACGTCTTTGCAAGTTCCAAGAAGAAATTATTCAAGCAGTAGGAAAAGAAAAACGCGAAATCGAACTTTTCGTCACTGACCCTGAACTGGAAAAAGAAGTGAAAGTTGTCAGCGAAGCGAAAATGAAACAAGCGATTCAAACAGAAGAGAAAAAAGCGCGTGAAGCGGCGATTGAAGCTGTCAAAGAAGAAATTCTTGAAAGCTACAAAGAAAAAGAACTTGAAGATGAAGAAGAGATTCTTGCTGAAGTGGCGCATATTCTTGAGATGATTGAAAAAGATGAAATGCGTCGTTTAATTTCGCAAGAAAAAATCCGCCCAGATGGACGTAAAGTAGACGAAATTCGTCCCTTGTCTTCTGAAGTGGGCTTGTTACCTCGCGTTCACGGATCGGGTCTTTTCACTCGTGGACAAACACAAGCTCTAAGTATTTGTACGTTAGCACCACTACGCGAACATCAAATTATTGATGGACTTGGCGCAGAGGAATATAAACGCTTCATGCATCACTATAATTTCCCACAATTTAGTGTTGGAGAAACTGGACCTCGTCGTGGCCCCGGGCGTCGTGAAATTGGGCACGGAGCACTTGGCGAACGTGCTTTACAATACATTATTCCAAGTGAAGAAGAATTTCCATACACAATCCGTCTTGTTTCAGAAGTATTAGAATCGAATGGTTCTAGCTCGCAAGCAAGTATTTGTGGATCAACGCTCGCGCTAATGGATGCTGGTGTTCCAATTAAAGCTCCTGTAGCGGGTATCGCAATGGGTCTTGTGAAATTGGGAGATGACTACACGATTTTATCGGATATCCAAGGAATGGAAGATCACTTTGGTGATATGGACTTTAAAGTAGCTGGAACGAGCGAAGGAATTACGGCTCTTCAAATGGATATTAAAATTGATGGACTTAGCCGTCAAATTCTTGAAGAAGCTCTTACGCAAGCTAAAGCAGGTCGCCTGCATATTTTGGATCATTTGCTATCCACAATCAGTGCACCGCGCGATCATCTATCAAAATATGCGCCTAAGATCGTTTCGATGACGATTAAAGAAGATAAAATTAAAGATGTTATCGGACCTGGTGGGAAGCAAATTAATCAAATCATTGATGAAACTGGCGTTAAGATCGATATCGAACAAGATGGAACAGTTTATGTAGCTTCACAAGATGAAGAAATGAATAAAAAAGCAATGGCAATCATTGAAGACATCGTACGCGAAGCTAAAGTAGGCGAAATCTACACTGGCAAAGTTCGTCGTATTGAAAAATTCGGAGCTTTCGTTGAACTATTTAAAGGAACTGATGGTTTAGTCCATATCTCTGAACTAGCACATGAACGAGTTGGAAAAGTAGAAGATATCCTTAAACTTGGCGATGAAGTAACAGTCAAAGTTATTGAAATTGATAACCAAGGTCGAATTAACTTATCTCGCAAAGCTTTGCTTGAAAAACCAGCAGGCTTAGACGAAAAGAAACCGCAAGATAAAGAGCACAAGAAACATTTTGGTAGCGGTGAGCGCAATCGCAAACCAAGAACGCATCACAAAGAAGAGCATAAAAATTAAAAAAAGATTGTCCCAACTTTTGGGACAATCCAGACTGTCGAAAAACGCCCATCCCTCCATGAGAAAGAAGAGGGATGGGCGTTTTTTTCTATAAAAATGGAAAAAGA
>NZ_JAATJW010000037.1 GCF_011800755.1 Listeria valentina | reverse complement strand
CCCTTTTCTGTTTATATAAGAAATGCCTCTTATAGTATACAATAAGAGGCACCGTTTTAACATTAAAATCCGAAGTTTTGGGACAGTTGTTGATCTTGCTCTTCCACTGCACTGGCAGTTTTTTGAAGTTGTTGTTCGATTTGATCCATCAAATTCGCAAACTCGGTTACTTTCGGTTTTAATTGATTGAATTGGTCATCAAAGCGTGCAAACGCTTGTCCTTCCCATTCACTGCGAAACTGTTCTTGTAATTGCGATAAGCGTTGTAACATTTGCTCAATGTCACGTGCACTTGTTCCGTATGTTTTCGCGCGGTCACGTAACTCGGCTGGGGTCATTCTGATTTGTCCTGACAAGTTGGTTCATCTCCTATGTTATGTATTTTTCTTGCAATTATAATATACCATATTTTTTTCCAATAATTGTGTCTAATTTGTGAAATTTTGCGTCAAATGAATGCAAAAAGATAACTTTTACCCAAATAAAAATTACATTATAAAAGTCAAAAAAGCCCACGAAAGTCGAGGTTTAAGAGTAACGACAATAAGAACAAGAAGGCATAGCGCTTATTCGGATACAATTCAAAGAAATGGAGATCGGCTTATATTCCAGTGTTCTTCTAACCTCTAAAATATAAAAGTGTCTTGTTTGCAAAATTAGAAAACGTTCACAAAATATCCACAGACTTTCTATTGCCTCTATGTTAAATTTATTTTAACATTCACTCTTCTGCTAACACTCACTCCTTATTAGTTAGCAGTTTGCAATGGTTGCCATTAACTTCCCCAAGTTAGTGGCTTTTTTTCATTTTAATAAAGTTTCAACCTTCGCCTTCATTTCTTCCACTAAATTTTCCTCTTTTTCATTCCGAGCACTACGCGTCTAATCGTTTAGTTATTTCGTTCCCATTTTGATATAATTGGAGCTCTTCAAATGCAATTATAAAAGTTTTCCCTGCTGTCGATCGCTCGCAGTATTCGTAATAATTTACCCATTGTGTTCTGTTCACTTTTATTTCCCCTTTCCCCTTAGTAAAAGGGCATTTTCTATCTTCAAGAAACAGAACTGCCATTGACTCAGACCGACTTCGTTATTTTTTTTAACAAGTTTGTCAAATTTCCGGTGTAAGATACCATGCTCAACACTCGCTTCATCCTTCTAGGCATACACACAAAAAGCACTTGGTAGACCACTAGTAACGATTAAAAAAAGAGTCGTCATTCCGATAAAACTCAGCATTATATGCACTCTGATGATAAAATGGTTCAGCTTGAAAGTAAAAAATATAAGCAATTAATTTCTAAAAAATTTTAGAGGCATTGATAAGGGGAACTCACTGTATCCCCTTTAAATACTGCTATATTAGTATTTAACGTTTTTTGCAGGCTTTATGTGGTAATATAAAAAGAGAATATATGTAGTAGACTGGGGAGATTTTGATGATATTTGAAAATGTGCCACTCGTGGCATCGATCGTAGCAATTTTATTTGCGCAATTTGTGAAAGTACCAATTCGATTAATGATTTCACGGAAAATAGAATGGGGCTTAATGTTCTCAACAGGTGGGATGCCAAGTTCTCATTCAGCAGCAGTAACAGCACTTATGACGACACTTGCAATCGAGCACGGATTTGATTCCCCTTACTTCGCCATCGCGGTTGTATTTGGTATCATTGTAATGTTTGATGCAACTGGTGTAAGACGGCAAGCCGGTGAACAAGCAGTTGTCCTCAATAAACTTGTCACTGATTTTCAAGAATTTGTGGAACATGCAAAGGGACTAACAGCACCAGAACAAGCAGAAAAGCAAAAACACTTGAAGGAACTTCTTGGTCACAAACCGATGGAAGTTTTTTTCGGGGCTATTACAGGAATCGGTATCGGACTTTTAATCGCCTGGTTAATGGGTAGCTTTTAATTCATTATTCACCAAACTGTCACACCATTTGCTTTCTGAACGTGCTACAATAGTTTTATAAACGCAAAGGAAGTGAACTTCGTGGCACCTGTTATTCGCTTTTTAGAAGAACATTCAGACGAACTCATCAATTATTGGTTCAGCACTTATTATGTTAACTCAAAGGAGTATCAGGAGCGAAAGTATATTCCTGGCTATTTGGACGCGCAGTATTCAGAAGCGAAGCGCTTATTTGTCCAATCCCTTAAAAAATCTTCCACAAGCGATGTGATTTCATCTGTCCGAAATATTGGTGAAGACAGACACGACATGAACGTAGATATCGAAGATGTGCTTATAAACCACTTTGATTTTTATACAGCACTGATGGAATTTGTAACGATTCATCATGATAAGAAAAACTTAGATTGTTCTGCCAAAGAAATCTTTACGACACTACTTGAATTACGAAGAATCGAAACTTCATCTACCCTTGAACTTTATAAGGGATATACGCTTGAACCGAGTTCCACAAATTTTTAATGGATGCTTTTGTGTCTCTAAAAAAGCACTTTCCTTCAAAGGAAGGTGCTTTTTAATTATAAATATTCTTGAATGAAAAGCCTAAAAATTTTAGTTCAGCTCATAATATTTACACTTTGCTATGTCTATGCTGCAATCATGGTAAGCAAAGAAGTCAGCGAACGCTACAATGTCGTGGGAACACATCTATATGCAGTTCATGACAATCGAATCATCACTAGAAATTTTGCTCCATTATACGATATTAACGAAGAAGCAGCGACTGGAACTTTAAATGGTGCGTTAGCTTGTTAACTTTATAAACACCACTATTTACAGAAAGATAGGTATGTCTTTGAACAGGGTTATTCGTTACATTCCCCTTCTGAAATTTTGGTTGAATTAGAAACAACTAATAAAGATGAAATAGAAAAAATTTGGGTCGGTGGAAAAGGTTATTATAGCGAAACCAAATACTTAGATCTAGACAACTTAAAATAGAGCAGGATAAATAAAAAAGCACATTGCGCCACGACGCAATGTGCTTTTTAGTAGTTTATTTATAGAATTTGAATTTCCCTTTACTCATCATTGTACCGATGCCACCAATTAATAGTAGCGCACGATCATCAATGACTTTCTTCATGAAGGAAGCACGATAGCCTTTGATGTTTTTACCGAAAACAACACCGATTGCATCGTTATCGCCTAGTGAGCAAACTGTTCCTTTTTCATGGTATTCAAAGTCAACAAGATCGCTTTCACCTTTTATTAGTTTAGCTAGGTTGATCGCAGCAACATCCGCTTGTTGCATCGCAATTTGAGCAGTTGTTGGATATGGGCGATCATTTGCTGGATTAATAATAAGTGAGCAGTCACCAATGATTAGAATTTCTTCGTTACCAGGAACCGTCAAATTATGGTTTACTTTAACACGTCCACGACCAGCTTCAAATCCAGAAGCTTCAATCACACTGCTTCCGCGAACACCAGCAGCCCAAATAATAGTTCCGGCTTTAATTTCTTTTTCTTCTGTTTCACTTTCCGCATAGCGAACGCCATCAGGAGTAGCTTCTTTAACAGGTTTTCCTACAAGAAATTCTACGCCACGATCTTCCAGTACACCAACGCCATAGTCTACAAGAGTTTGGTCAAATTGTGGTAATACTTTTGGAGCCGCTTCTAAACAGATAATGCGAACTTTTTCACGCGGAACATCGTATTTTTTAACGAGTTCAGGAACTCGGTTGGTTAATTCCCCAAGGAACTCGATGCCGGTAAAGCCAGCACCACCAACAATAATCGTAAGCAATTCATCTTTTTGTTCCGTTTTCCATTTCGAAAATTGTTCTTCGATATGAGCACGAATTTCTTTAACAGATGGGATGCTTGTAATCGTAAGTGCATATTCTTTTAAGCCTTTGATACCAAAAGTTTCGGCTTCTGATCCAAGACCCACTAAAAGATAATCATAAGAAATATCTCCTTGATTTTTTAGTGTTACGGTTTTTTCGTCTTTATTGATCTTAACAACTTCATCTTGAATAAAAGTTGTTTTATTGGAATCTACAACTTTTGAAATTGGATAAATCAATTTTTCCGGTTCTAGCGTTCCTGCTGCTGCTTCGTGCAACCAAGTTGTTTCTTGGTGATAGTCATTTTTGTTCACAAGAACGATTTCTGCGCCAGTATTTGCTTGCTGCAATTTTCTAAGCGTCTTCAGTCCACCGTATCCTGCGCCTAAAATGACAACTTTTGGTTTACTCATCTGTAATCACATCTACTTTCCCTTTATATTTTTTTCACAAACTACTATGCAAACGATTCCTTTTGAACAGTAAGTGTAGAGGCCTGCGCTGATACATCTACTCTGCGTGAAAAATACCACTTATAACTATAATGATAGACGTTTTTCACCTAGATTTCAAGCCATAAAACGCCATTACTCAAAGGAATTTTAATGGTCTGGTTTTTAAATGCGCAGAAAAGCCGCTAGCTAATCATTTTGACTGTTTTGTTACATTTTTAACAAACAATCAATTCGCAGAGAAAACATTTTCTTTTTTATCATTCGAAAAAGATTGTGAAATAAATAACTTTGTTTTTCTTTACTTTATGAGTTAAACTACCTTCTTTTCAAAAGAGTTTGTGCTAGAATAGATGTGTTATGCAAGCGTATAATAGTTCTTTGCAATTGGAGGGGAACATATTTGGATAAAAATACCAAAATTTATGATATTACAATCGTCGGAGGCGGCCCAGTCGGGCTTTTTGCGGCGTTTTACGGAGGCATGCGAAATGCGAGTGTTAAAATCATTGAAAGCTTGCCTCAGCTTGGCGGACAGCTTTCTACACTCTACCCTGAAAAATATATTTATGATATTCCAGGTTTTCCGAAAGTTCGGGCGCAAGAGCTGGTAAATAACTTGATTGAGCAAATGAATCCTTTCTCACCCGAAATCTGTCTTGGCGAAACCGTCACTTCGATTGAAAAAGAAGCGGATGGGACTTTTGAAATTTTAACGGATCAGGATTCTCATTACAGCAAAACGATCATCATTACTGCCGGAAATGGTGCCTTCGAACCGCGTAAACTCCAACTAGATGATGCCGTGCAATATGAAAATAAAAATTTGCATTACTTCATCAATGATTTAAACCGGTTTAAGGGGCATAATGTGGCTGTGTGTGGAGGTGGGGACTCTGCTGTCGATTGGGCTTTGATGCTTGAACCGATTGCAAACTCAGTTTCAATTGTCCATCGCAGAGCAGCTTTTCGCGCGCATGAACATAGCGTGGAGCGCCTACAAAATTCAAGCGTCGAAATTTTAACGCCTTTCATTCCAACTACGCTGATTGGAAATGAAGCAGGAATCGAGAAAGTCATTTTAAATGAAGTAAAAGGAGAGCAAGAAAAAGAACTCATTCTTGATGATTTTATCGTCAATTATGGCTTTGTCTCGTCACTTGGACCAATCAAAAATTGGAATCTTGAGATTGAGCGAAACTCGATTGTTGTCAATTCAAAAATGGAGAGTTCGATTCCAGGCATTTACTGTGCCGGCGATATCTGTACCTATGATGGTAAAGTCAAACTCATCGCAACTGGTTTCGGGGAAGCCCCAACTGCAGTAAACAATGCGGTTGCTTTTATTGATCCTGGAACAAGAGCACAACCGATGCACTCTACTTCGTTATTTTCTTAAATACAACTCAAAAGGGACTTGGCGCTTGCCAAGTCCCTTTTCTCCGTTAAAGACTCTATCATGGTTTTGTTTTTCATCTATTCTCTTGCTTTATTAAGCGTCTCTCTTTATCACTGTAAATCTGTTGTTGAATGCGGTGCATCCGGGCTCTAAGTTCTTGCAATTCCCGTTCAAGTGAAGCATTCTCTTCTTTTTGCTTCTTGTTTTGAAGTAACCCTTTCTTGATCCTCCTTAGCATCTCTTCATCACCTCATCTATTTATCTATCTCTCTATAGCTAAATACTATCATAATTTATAGCCATATAACGAAAAATGTCGTAAAAAGTCGATTCTAGGTCATAAACAACTAATGTAAGCGCTTTATTATAAATTTTAGTGTTGTAGTTTAAATAATCTGTAATTTTATACGTTTTCTATGAAACAAATTCGGGAAAAGTAAATTATTCCTTATGTTAAAGGAGGAGACGATTAAATGAAAGTCTTAATTATAGGAGCAAACGGGCAAATTGGCAGAAAAATTGTTCGTCTGCTTAGTCCCACAAATTTTGTGCGTGCGATGGTACGTAAAGCAGAGCAAATGCCAGATTTAGAAAGTCTAGGAGGATATCCTATTATCGGTGATTTGGAAAAAGATTTTAGCTACGCTTACGACGAAATTGATGCTGTCGTGTTTACTGCAGGGTCCGGTGGTCAGACGGGCGCCGACAAAACGATTGCAGTCGACCAATTTGGGGCGATAAAAGCAATAGAAACTGCAAAAGAATTTGGCGTAAAGCGTTTTGTACTCATTAGTTCTCTTTTCGCTGGTGAACCTGAAAAAGGACCTAAATCACTTGAAACTTATCTTGAAGCAAAAGGCCGAGCAGATGATGCCTTGATAAACAGCGGGCTCGACTATACCATCTTGCGCCCAACTACACTTTCAAATGATGAGCCTACTGGAAAAGTCGCCGATGTTACTTCTTTTGGTGAATCAAGTGTGACTCGATCAGACGTTGCATCTTTTGTTGTAGCTGCTTTACCTGAAGAAAAAACTTATAAAAAAATCTATACTTTTGCTAATGGTGATATACCGATCAAGGATTATCTCTAACAAAAAAAGAGTTTTTAATCCTACACGGACCCCAAGAAATCAGACTAGAAAATCTGAATTTTTGGGGTCTATTCATTTTAGATAACAGTACGTCACTTTGAAAAAAGATGCCCTCTTAGTGAGAGCATCTCAAACAAATATATTCACTAATAAAGTTCATTAGTTCTACTCGACAACAATATAAATCCCAACTATCTTTGTAGTATAAAATCTCACAATACTAACAGCTCAAATTGGATTTTCTTCAATAAATTGATAAATATTTTTCACAAGTTCATCTGGTGTTGTTCCCCGCACTACTTCGCCGTCGACAAGTGCAAATAAACTCATCGCACATAGATCGCAATACGTTAAGCAATCATATTCAACCACATCTAGATTTGGATCCTCGTTTAGCCGGTCAAAGGCTTCCTGTGAACCGCTTGCCAGATTGTTAACACAGAATTCCACAATCGGATTCATTTCCTACTTCCCTTCTAATTCTCGGAAAGACAAACGTGCTCAGTTATTCTTACATCGTTGCTACGTAACCTCGATCAGTCATAACTTGATAGATATCTTTAAGCCGCGGATTGCCTTCCGCAATAATTTCACCATCTACTGCAACAACGGGATACATATAATCCTCGTCGACAATTTTTCTTGCTAACTCACGAACCTCGGGGCTTGTCTGCTCGGGATCGTAAATATCAACATACTCCACTTCAAATGGCTGATCCGCGAATTTGCGTCCAACTGCAGCCCGGAGCCATTCTTCAGTTTCCTTGGAAGACGGTGCACCGACACAGCTAGCACAAATGACTGTGGAACCATAAACATACAATTTTACTTGTTTTTCCATCGCTTCCTCACCTCAAGGTCATTGTAACCAATATCCATTGAAAAATCGAGTTTATTGTTTGTGTAGTCACTCACAGGAAGTTTGTTCTTGCCAGACGGGTTGGTCTTTTTCACAATGACTGAAAGCTGTGTTATAATGAGTTATATTCTATTTAAAGGAGCCCGTTTTGTATGGAAGAAATCAGTTTTGATTCAGTGGACAAAGCGCTGAAAAAGTTTCGGCCATATTTACTTCGCGACGGCGGCGACTATGAACTTATTGAAGTGACGCCGGAGGGTATTGTAAAAATCCGCTTGCTCGGCGCTTGCGTTTCGTGTCCAAGCTCAGATATGACTTTAAAAATGGGAATTGAGCTGACACTCGCTGAAAAAATATTCGGCTTTAAAGAAGTTGTTCAGGTTTATTAATTGGCATAAGAGACGCGGCGAAGTTCGTCGCGTTATTTTTAATTGAAAAGTTGACCTTAAAGGAGGTTTTTTGATGGTTGAAAAACAAAGTATTTTAGAGAAAAAAGCACGGAGTTGGTTAAAAGAACGTGGTGTTTCCATGGATGACATCGCAGAACTGGTTCTTTTCTTGCAAAAACAATATCACCCTGAATTAAAACTTGAAGTTTGCCGGGAAAATGTGGAACGTGTGCTTCGTAAACGTGAAGTGCAAAATGCAATTTTAACGGGAATTCAATTAGATGTTATGGCGGAAGAAGGAAAACTTGAACAACCGCTTCAAAATATTATTTCAAATGATGAAGGTTTATACGGCGTCGATGAAATTTTGGCTCTTTCAATCGTTAATGTGTATGGTTCGATTGGCTTTACGAACTACGGCTACATCGACAAAATTAAACCGGGCATTTTAGCCAAGCTCAATGAACATGATGGCGTGAATGTGCATACATTTTTGGATGATATTGTCGGTGCAATTGCAGCCGCTGCAGCTAGTCGGCTCGCACATAGCTATCACGACGATATTGTGCAGTAAGAAGGGAGAAGCGGATTTGGATATGAAAATTGCGGTTTATTGTGGATCGGCTTTTGGCGCGAAAAAGATTTATCAGGAAAGTGCTGAAAAAATCGGGAACTGGATCGGTGAAAAGGAATATACTCTTGTTTACGGCGGTGGAAATGTTGGTTTGATGGGGGTTGTGGCGGATACGGTGCTTTCGCATGGTGCTCCTGCTTATGGAGTTATGCCCACCTTTCTCGAAGAACGCGAAATCGCCCATCGCGGGCTTACAAGGCTTATTCAAACCAAAGACATGTATGAACGCAAGAAAACGATGATGGAGCTTGCGGATGCTTATATTGCCTTACCGGGCGGCCCGGGGACGCTCGAGGAAATTAGTGAGGTCATTTCCCTTGGCAGGCTCGGCGTGCATAAAAACCCGTGTATTTTTTATAATGCAGATGGGTATTATGAGCCGCTAAAAGCCTTCTTCGACGAAATGGTAGCAGCGGAATTTTTGACGGAGGCGGCCAGAAAGCAATTTTTATTTAGCGATTCGCTTCCTGAAATTGAAGACTTTATTGCCAATTTCAAACCTAATAAGCCGAAAACGTATCAAAAAAGAAAGACTAACTAAAAAAGAAGTGGAGGCCTGGCGCCTCCACTTCTTTTTTGATTACTTCATCTTCTTTACTTCCACTTGGCGGACTGAGTTTTTGTTCATCGATTGGACTTTGAATGCCCAGCCGTTTTCAGAAACCACATCTCCCGTATCAATGTTGAAGTTTTGCAAGAATAGCCAGCCAGATAGCGTATGTACACCCGCGCTTTCTAGTTCGAATCCCAGCACTTCTTCCACACTCACAAGTGGCTCACTTCCCGAAATAACAAAGTGATTCTTCCCGATTTTGCGAATCCCTTTCGGTCCAGAAACTTCTTCCAAATCGCCAACAATAATTTCCATGATGTCTTCAATCGTTGTGATGCCAGAAGTTCCGCCATATTCATCCGTCAAAATCACAAATGATTCCCCTTTTTCTTGCATCTTCACGATCAATTCTTCCAAAATGGTTCCCTCAAACACTTCCATTCCCGCACGAACAAAGGGTTTGATGGACTGATTCAAAATCGTTTGGTCCTTTCCAAGTCCAGCCATCACACTGCTGACTTGCAAAATCCCAACGATTTTATCTTTATCATGATCTGTCGTGACTGGAAAAATATGATACGTATGTTCAGAAGTTAGCTTCAACAAATCAAGCACCGTCGCCGTTTCATCAATGGCGATGACTTCCATCCGCGGAATCATCACTTCTTGCGCCGGAACGTCCCCTAACTTAAAAATATTTTTCATATATTTAAATTCTTGCGGATTCAAAAGCCCTTGCTTGTAACTGTCTTCAAAAATAATTTTTAATTCCGTTGGCGTCATCTGGTCCGCATCCGCATTTTCTTTCGCACCAAACAGCCCCGTAATCAAATTAGCCGAATGGTTGAGTATCCAGTTAAGCGGAAATGTAAAATAATACCAATAAACCAGTGGTCGAGCAATAAGCAGCGCCACTTTTTCCGTGCTTTGAATCGTCAACGTTTTGGGCGCAAGCTCTCCTAAAACGACATTTAAGAAGGTAATCAAAATAAAGGAAACAAAAATCGAAACGGGACCTTCCACCGAAGCTGGAAGCGGAAGAAGTGTGAAGATTGGCTCTAACCAGCCACGCATCGTATCTTCGCCGACCCACCCCATCGCAAGAGCCGCAAGCGTATTACCGAGCTGACAAGCGGCCAAATAATCATTCATATTACCAGTAATTTTTTGAACATAGCGAGCGCGCTTATCCCCTGATTCAACAAGACTTAGCACAGTGGGTTTCCGGATGGCAACAATCGCAAATTCAGAAGCCACGAAAAAAGCAGTTCCGATAATCAGCACGACAACGAAAAGATCATTTAATAGTTCCACGTTCTTCCCCTCTTTCCCGCAAATGAGAACAAAGAAAGCACTCTATAAGTGCTTCCTAAAATTCCCATTCAGTTAAATCATTCACCACATAAGTTGGTTGTACTTCTTTTTTTTCCAAAGCCTCACGAGTTGTAAAGCCCGTTAAAACATGCAACGTGTCCATCCCGGAATGAATTCCTGCAGCAATATCTGTTTCATAATTATCGCCAACCATGATCGCTTCCTCTTTCGTAACGCCTAGGCGAGCAAGCGCTTGGTCCATAATCACTCGTTCTGGCTTCCCGATCACAACAGGCTTCGTTTCACTCGCAACCGAAACAAGCGCCGTAATCGAGCCATTCCCAGGAAGTAACCCTCGCTCCGTTGGAATGGCCGCATCTGCGTTCGTTGAGATAAACGTTGCCCCGCGCCGAATGGCGAGCACCGCTTTCGCAGCCTTTTCATACGTCAGCTGCATGTCCATTCCAACAACCACATATTGTGGATTTTCCTCGTTTATTTCAAACCCATTTTCTGCAAGAACTTGTTTCAGTCCTACTTCACCGATCGGGTACACCGTTTTCGGTTGATTTTGCTTAAGCATATAAGAAACCGTTGCTTCAGAAGACGTAAAAACGTCTTCCGGCCGAGCTACAATTCCCATCTTATTTAACTTCTCTGCAACTTGTTCCGCTGTCTTTGTCGAATTATTCGTCACAAATAAATGTGGGATCTCAAGTTCATTCAACTTCTGGATAAATGGAATTGCTTCTGGAATCACGCGATCTCCGTGGTACATCGTCCCATCCAAATCAATAAAATACGCTTGATACTTTTTCAAAATTACTCGCCCTTCTCTTTCTTTCCAGTTTGTTTCACTTTCTTCAAAACAAAATACGAACAACCAAAGTTGCAGTATTCATATAAATATTCCTTCAAAGTGCTGATTTTATTGTCATAGGCTGCTTTTTTATTTTGATCGTCAAAAAAGCCTTTCAAGCGAAGCTGATCGTAGCCAAAATCGCCTACAATATAATCATAGCGCAATAAAATGTCGCTAAACCGTTCATTCAATTTTTCTTCATCGAAACACTCGCGATAATCTTCAATCAACTCGTATTCCTGATCTTGAATCGTAATCATTCTTTTTCCTCCCCGTAAAGTTGTTTCAGCTTCCACGCAAAAATATCGCGCAACAGCTCCGGTGTATAAACTTCTTTTTCACTACTTTGTTTAATAATCGGGAAAAATGGCGCAAAGACAAACGTATCATGCGTCACAATTCGGTATTTCCGAAACGTTGAAATCGGCTCCCCGTCCCAAAGCGGAATCCCGCGAATCGCATCAAATCCTGCTCGTTTCATTAATACAGAACCAAATACCTCGCCGCGGAAACCGAAGCCTCGTAGTGGCAATTCCTTCAGCTCATCTCGCTTCCGAAGAATCTCTTGGATTAAAACCTCAAGTTCACTTCCAGAAAGCGTTACGGCAATCAAATTGAGCGGATGCGGCAAGAGCTGATGCACATCAAAGGCCGTCACATCGCCTGGCCCGATATCCGTCATAAAAATGCCCGCATTCGTCAGGAAAGCATCCCCTTCCGCCCATTCTGTTGCGGCCGCGTACATGATCTCCGCGATGCTAGAGTTGCCAAACCAATTCGTTTCAAGTTTTTCTGGCAGGTGCACAATCACTTCCGAAAGCTCTTCTTTTCCTTTTTGGAAAAAACCCTGAATTTGTTCGGCTTCATCTTTCGGCGGGGCTAGCTTGGCCGTCTCATGAACCCTTGCTTCTTTCTTGCTTAACTCGCCTGCATCATTCCACGTAAGTGTCACTTCGCCAACGTATTCGCCCCATCTTCCAGCCGCCGCAAGTAGCGTTTCTCCAACTTGTTTCCCTGTTTCGAGCAAGTGGTGCGTGTGCCCGCCTAAAACGACGTCAATCTCGGGTAACTCTGTCGCGATTTGTTCATCAAACTGCAAGCCTAAATGCGACAGCAATATGACCAAATCAGCATCCGAATCGAGCTTTGCCAGCTCGCGCTTAAGCGCCTGGATCGGTTCTTCAATTCCCCATCCGAGCGACTCATAATATTCTCTAAAAGCCGCTGTTGCGCCAAGCACAGCAATTTTCAAGCCCGCTTCATATTTATAAATAACAGGCACTGCCCAATCTGTCCGCTTCGTCCGTTCCGGATTTCCATAAATATTGGCACAGACCACTGGAAACTCAGCTCGATCATAAAGCGTTTCAAGCGCTTGATGCGAAAGCGTCGTGCCTTCATTATTTCCAATTGTTACAGCATCAAAGGGCAGCTCATTTAAAAGTTCAACATTTGCTTTCCCGAAAGTTCCTTCCGTAAGCGGATGAACTCGATCTAAAAAATCACCAATGTCAAAAAACAGAACATTTTCTCCCGTTTCCTTTGCTCGCTCCTTATTCGCTTTTAAAAAAGAAGATATTCTTGGCCAATTATCCAAGTGGCTATGGATGTCATTCGTATGCCAAATTGTTAACTGTTTCATAAAAGCATCCCCTAAAAAGCATTTACTTTCTCTATTGTAGCTTAAAATTTCCATTTTGACACGCCACAAAGTCAAATTCCACTTTTCAAGTATCACTTTTTGGCGTATGATAAAAAGACAAATAAAGAGAAGGAAGTGAGTAATTTTTGGATATCACACAAACACTTGAAATCCTCCTAATCGCCGTATTTGCTGGCGTTATCGGCTCCATTCTTGGGCTGGGTGGAGGCATCATCATGACACCAGCACTCACACTTATTTTCGGCATTGACATCCAGTACGCGATCGGCGCGAGCATCATCTCCGTTATCGCAACGAGTAGCGGCTCAGCTATCGCCTACATACGTGACCGAATTACAAATCTCCGCGCCGGAATGTTTCTTGAAATTGCGACGACGCTCGGGGCGATAACCGGCGCGTTCATCGGCGGACTGCTCTCCGCGACAGCGCTCTACATAATTTTCGGACTCCTACTCCTTTATTCCGCCTTCAACATGATTAAAAAAGTCGGTTCGGAATTCCCGCAAAATGTGAAACCCGATCCGATCGCAACCAAACTCAAACTGCATGACAGCTACTATGACAAAGCCTTACGCAAAGAAGTTCCCTACGAAGTCGCAAATGTGCCAGCAGGGTTCGGAGTCATGTACGGGGCAGGAATCGCAAGCGGGCTGCTTGGAATTGGGAGCGGCGCGTTCAAAGTCATGGCACTAGACGTTTTCATGAAGCTTCCGCTCAAAGTCTCAAGCGCAACGAGCAATCTGATGATGGGCGTTACAGCTGCGGCAAGCGCAACTGTTTATTTATTTAAAGGTGACATTGACCCCACAATCGCGGCTCCCGTTGCAATTGGCGTCTTAATTGGGGCAACACTTGGCACAAAAGTCATGCAACGCTTAAAAAGCAAAGTCATCCGACTCGTGTTTATCCCTGTCTTGCTTTACGTCGCCCTACAAATGATTCTTGAAGGATTGGGGTGGATTTAAATGAATAAACAAAGCAAAGATGAAGAAATGCACCAAGTAGAAGCCGTTGTTGGTGGCTTGCTCCGCATCGGCGTCATCGTGAGCGCTGCGATCATCATCTTAGGACTCGTTCTTTACATTGCAACCGGATCAAGCGGCTATCCCGGCACAACTTACCCAACCACAATCGCAAGCATTTTTTCTGGACTTGTTGAACTAAAACCTTTTGCGATCATCATGTTCGGCTTATTTTGTCTCATTTTGACACCCGTTTTCCGCGTGGTCGTCTCACTTTTCACCTTTCTCAAAGAAAAGGATTACCTTTACGTCGGGATTACAGGAATTGTCCTAGTCATCCTCATCATCAGTTTTTTAATTGGAAAAGGGTGAATTTTGCATAGAAAAAGCCAGGTGAGGCTCCGTGCCACCTGGCTTTTCCTTATCATTTAAAACTCCGAAAATAAATCCATTTGCATCGGAGCAAGGCCGTCAAACTTAATCTCCAGTGCCTTCTGAAGCGCCTTCGCATTATCAGCCGCATCCCCGCCGCTGTTGTTATTAAAAATCACCACGATTTCATTCGAATGCTCATTCAGACGCTTAATATAGCTGGCCCATTCCGAAATTTCCTCCGCATTGTAGCGATACAGCGTGCGCACTTCCCTCCATTCGGGACTATTCGCTTTCATCCAGCCATATTGATTGCGTCCATGAAGCCGCACAAGCGTCAAATCGGGATTCGTCGCCCGAAGCACAATCGGAACGCTCCGCGTTCCGATTTGCGGCTCATCGACCACCACGTGAATGAATCCCAGTTCCGCGAGTAACGCAAGTGTTTTTTCTTGATTCGCATCACTATACCAGCTGCCATTCCGAAATTCGATCGCAACAGGCAAATCGCCCATTTGTTCTTTCACATGCCGCAAATAATTCACATTTTCTTTTGTACAATTAAAAAATGGCGGAAACTGAAATAAAATCGCTTTGAGCTTCCCTGATTCGCTAATCGGCGCAATCGCATCCATATAGCAGCGATACATTTCCACTTCTGAATCGTAATAATCTTTCCATTCTTTATGCATCGTCATCGCTTGAAAAGCTTTCACTACAAAGCGAAACACATCTGGCGTGCCACTCGCCCAATTGGCTGTCGTTTTCGGCGAAGGTATTGCATAAAAGCTCGTATCCACTTCAACAAGTGGAAAATGAGCCGCATAGTCAGCAAGTTTATGTTTAGAAGACAACTGCAACGTATCATGATCGCTCCAGCCCGTTAGTCCAATTGTAATCATCGTTTTCCCACCTTCCTTGCAAGCCTTTTCTTCATTATAGCGCATCTTAAAAAACGACTCAAAAAAAGAGAACGGAAAACTCCGTTCTCTTTTTTAGAATAAGAAGAATCGTTTCTTTACTTCTGTTGGCTCATCAAAATCAATTTGCTCATTTTGGAGAACAAGCTTCGCATTATCTAAAAGCAAATCCGCTTGTTCTAGCCCGATGCTTTGTTTTAAATTTTGCACAGCTTGGTCTACTTTCATTGAGCGACCTTCATAAAAGTGTGCATCAGTTGCCATAAAATGCACGAGGTTCGCTTCAAGCAATTGATCGCTGAACTTTTTGATTTTCTTACCTAGTACGCCAGCATAGCTTCCCCACGTTAATTGCGCAAGCGCACCGCCTTCTACAAGTTTATATAACACTTCATAATTTTTACGAATTTCAACGTTTCGTTCCGGGTGCGCGATAATCGGAATATAGCCCTTCATTTGTAAATTAAAGAACAATTCCTGCGCGAAAAACGGAACCGATTCTGTTGGAAACTCAATTAAAACATACTTTGAATCAGCAAGTGTCAGCACAGAACCATTTGCCAAGTTTTCAAGCATTTCGCCATGAAGCCTAACTTCCTGTCCAGGGTGAACAACGAGCGGTATATTTTCTTCAACGAGTTTATTGTTAAAATCTTCCACTCGTGCTCGAACCTCGTCACCCGGATTCGAAAAACGACCTTTCAAGTGATGCGGCGTTGCGATCACATCTGTAAAGCCTTGCTCAACAGCTTGCCTTGCCATCATTAAACTATCTACTAATTCTTTCGGGCCATCATCAATCCCATTTAAAAGATGGCAGTGAATATCAATCATTTTGTCAAACCTCCTTCACCTTAAAAAAGCGGATGAAGCGATTTATTGTCCTGCACGCCTCTAATAGCCTGCGCAAGTAAACCACTGATGGAAATCATTGTTAATTTATCATCCAATTTTCCTTCTGGTATATCAATCGAATCGGTCAGCACAATTTCGCTGATTCTCGATTCGTTCAGTCGTTTTGCTGCTCTCCCAGCCAAAACGGCATGAGTCGCGCACATCACAACTTTTCTAGCACCTTCTTCAAGCAATTTATCACAAGAAGTGGTCGCTCGGTAAGCCGTATCGATAATATCATCGACAACGATCGCGAGCTTTCCTTTCACTTCACCAATAACAGATGAAATTTCCCGTTCATTCGGGCGTGGTTTGCGATTTAAAATCGCAATAGGCGCATGAAGTTTATCCGCCACTCGGCGAGCCCGGACAACGCCGCTATGGTCAGGTGCAACCACCACGACATCTTCATCGCTATAATTTTCTTCAAGATGATTGGAAAGAAGCGGTACAGCCGAAACATGATCAATTGGGATATTGAAAAACCCTTGAATTTGGGCTGCATGCAAGTCTACTGAAATAAGCCTTGTTGCCCCTGCTTCCTGCAAAAGATTTGCAATCAGTTTTGCCGTAATTGGCTCACGACTTCTGGCTTTTCGGTCTTGCCTAGAATAGCCATAGTAAGGAATCACGAGCGTAATTGATGCAGCAGAAGCACGTTTTAGCGCATCAACCATGATGAGCATTTCCATAATTCGTTCGTTTACATTGGCGTCCATTGATTGAACCACGTAACAGTTCATTCCTCTGACACTTCTACCAATGTTCACCTTCACTTCACCATCGCTGAACTTTTGCAGATCAACTTCGCAAAGCGGTACATCTAGTTTTTCAGAAATCTTTTGCGCAAGCGGGCGTTCATTCGTTACTGAAAAAAGCCTCATTTCATTCGACATTTTGATCCCCTTTCAAATGTAGCAATTCATCTAGTTCTATTATATAAAACGAAACACCTTGCCGCAAAGAGTTTGGTTTTAAGTTTTAGAAAAAAGACTCTCTAATTACAATTAGAGAGTCTTTTCCCACACATTTATTTTCATTTAAGCATTTAATTCGGCTTTTACATCTTTTAACTTTTGCGGTGTCACATCATCACCAAGCGGATCAATGATGGTCACATGATGTAAGTTGTCTTGAACAGTTCCGCGGATCATCGCACAGTATTCCTTGCGAAGTTCAGCTTGATGCTCTTTTTCGCTCGCCGTTAGCTCGCCTTTCTTTTGCTTCGCAGCATAGTTATTAATTTTCGCCAACAGTTCTTTCATGTGATCCCTCCTCTTATTAGTTACTATTTGTAAGTAACTATGGAAATCATAACACATTGGTCAATAAAAGTCAAACTGATTTGTTTAAGGCTTTTTAAACGAAAAAAACAAAGTTTGGCATTATTCTTGTAAAATATTTCATAAAATTTTAGTCTGCGATCTTTTCGTGCTAAAATAGAAAATATTATTTAAAAACCAGTCGAAAGAAGGAATGAACTTGAAAGAGTTTTTTCAACTACTTAAGCACGGAAACACTTCCGCTCTCACCGCGGCTATTGTAAACGGCGTCGTCTCGCTCGTCAAAGGAACAACTTATTTTTTTACAGGAAATGTTGCCATGTTTGCCGAAACGCTTCACAGCTTAGGGGATGCGGCAAACCAGCTCTTTGTTTTCACAGGCTCCGCCCTTAGTAAAAAACGACCTACGAAAAAATTCCCGAAAGGCTTTGGTCGAATTGTTAATCTTGTTCTTCTTTTTGCAGTCATCGTTGTTGGTATTATGGCTTATGAAACCGTAAAAGAAGGCATTTCACATATTTTCCATCCAGCCGAGTCCACTGGCTTTTTAATCAACTTAATCGTTCTACTTGCTTGTACAGCCCTCGAATCAACAGTTCTTTTAAAAGCCATGCGAGAAATCGTTGCTGAATCTGGCGAAGAAGCCTCTGGATTTAAGCTAATTCCCGCTTCAATCCGCAATTTAAAATCAGCCAAAGCAGCTACCAAACTTGTTTTTATGGAAGATTCCGTGGCAACCGCTGGGGGCTTACTTGCTGCACTTGCCGTCATTATCTCCCATTTTACGCCTTTCCATCAAGCAGAAGGAATTGCTTCGATTTTGATCGGGATTTTGATGTTCATCGTTGTTGGTGAAGTCTTTCTCGATAATGCAGGTGGCGCGATTGGAAAATCAGATGAAGGTATGAATCTTCAAGTTGGACAGCGGATCATGTCAGATCCGGATGTACGTGATATCCAAGTTTTAACAGTCATAAAAGAAGGTGACACTTTCCATGTTGATGCCGAAGTGGAACTAGATGCAACCTTGACACTCGCAGAAATTGATGACATTCGTGATAGGATTGAAGATGATGTCCTTACGATAAAAGGGGTTTCTGATGTTGTCATCACTTTTGATGAAGTGGATAACACGCTTGATTGGCAATACGGGGATGGTCGTTAATTTCCCATCTCCTTCCTCCAAAAAAGAAGCATGGCTGAAAATCAGCCATGCTTCTTTTTTATTTTATTCAATATGTTCCAAAACAACTCGCCCATTTAGTGGTTGTATCTTACGATTATTGGAATCATAGTATTTATCAAATAACGCAATTTGTGCTTTTGAAACTTCAATTGGATTTTTCATGACGTACCATTCCACATTTTCAGAAAGCGGTGGAGTCGTAAGTGAGCCATTATAGTGGTAATACATTTTATTCGCAGGAATCATTTGCGTAGCATCAATCGCATCTGCCACATCCGATTTCTCCCCTGCCTTGATATTATCTAACACGGTTTGAAAAGCAGCATTTTTCTTTCCTTCCGTAAAGAAAACAGCGACAACCGCCAGACGCCCATCTTGCGCTTGATTAACAAAATGCGCTTCAATTGGATAATGCTTCCCGTTCACAGTATGTTCACTTTTAGCATGGAAGTGAAACTGTTCCAAATCAAAATTTCGTCCATCAATGACTGCGGAACCAGTATCATCAACTTGGATACTGTGACCGTTATCTACTTCGTCCACAACCGTCTTGCTATAATCCAATGCCATTTTCCCTTCGTCTTTCATTTGTTCCGTTTTCCCCGTCTCGATGTTAATTGGGGACTGCGAATCGCCCGCCTCGAATTTCCATCCCTTTTGATCCTCATAATCCAGATGCTCCTCAGATTTTTTCTCTACGTTCTTTTCTGAGTGGCTTTCATTACCTGCACTCGTTTTTCCCGCTGCATCACTAGTCGAGCAACCTGCCAAAAGAAGCGACAATGAAAGCGTAGATGCCACTACAAATGCTGTCTTTTTCAAAAACATTTCCTCCTCAAAATTATTAATGCATAAATATCATGTGCTTAAAAGTCAAAAAGACAAACAAAAAAACAAGAAAACGCTCTTCCACATGTACTTGTTTTTCAACTTAAAGCGAACGCCTGATCAACTCTTTCTAACTTATTCCCACCCCTTTCTTTCCATAAACACAAAAAAGCACTAGCCACAATCGGCTAGTGCTCCACACTTCCATTAAATAATTTCTTCTTCGAGCCAGTTCAAATCATCCAAGAAATAAACCACATCTTCTTCCAAAATATCTTTTTCTCCGTCATTCACGATGTCGTGTCCGCTAGTTTGGTAGAAGCAGAGCTGTTTATCCGGCGTATGAATGTGTTTAAAAATATAATTTGCGTCATCCGCTTCAATTTCCTCATCTTGGCAACCTTGGCCAATCATCGTTGGAACTTTGATTTTCTCAATATTTTTTGCAACTTGCTTATAAAAATCCGATCGCGCATTTGTCATCGTAGCAATTTCAGGTTCATAGCTTTGCAGCATCGCTTCCGCTTCATCACCTGAAACACCTTCTTTAAGCAACTGTTTCATCAAATATTTTTCAACCGGGATGTAACGCATTTTCTTGTTTACGTTAGCGCACAAAGGAATGATCGCTTTTGGCGAAAAAGATTCCGCCATCCGAAGAGCGAAAACGCCACCCATCGCGACACCAACAATGGCAATCTCATGATACCCTTCTTTTTCTAAAAAAGTGTACCCCGAAACTGCATCTTCGTACCACATATCAGGCGTTGTTTTTAAAAACAGCGCCGGCTCATCTCCGTGACCTCGAAAGTTCGGCGCATAAACCGTATAGCCATTTTCAGCTAAATGTTCGCCTAAACTCCTCACATCTTCTGTCGTTCCCGCAAACCCATGCAGGAGCAAAACAGCACGATTTCCTGCTTTAATCATAAAGCTACGATCCGCACTCATTTGTAAGCAGTCCTCCTAAAAAATAGATCATTCCGCGAAAAAATCGCAAATGCAATAGCCATATCATAACGCGAACCAAGACGCCTGTCAACACCTAAATTCCGACTTTTTTTGCACTTCTCGCAAGAACCACGCAATAAGGCTTCCCGCCTAATTTCACTTCTCTCATCTACAGACAATTTCGCCCAATCAAAAAGCCCGCCAAAAACAATTTGACGAGCCTGATTTTACTTTATTAAACTAAACTTTCTTCCTTCGCTTCTTGCCCAGTGAAAATTCGCCCAGCTGGAGATTCCTTCAGCAAGCAGAGCCAAAAGCCCATCAAAATGCTCGCAAACGCCGCAAACAGCATCCAAAACTCAGCAACGCTCAACAAAGGTTGTTCCCTAAAAGTGCTGACCGTAAAACCGATATTGGTATGTTTCATGACTTTACCATTCACATAAAGCTGTCCTGCTGGATAAAGCGAGAAATTCTTAGAGTTATACCTACCAAGACTAAGCGCGTGACCATGCCCCTTATCTCCCTTTGTAATCTCCGTAAATTTCAGCTTATAGCGCCCGCCATCAGCATGAACAGGCTTAGCCAAGTTAATGACTTGATTCGGACCAATAAATTCGCTTCCCTTCAAGTCAAACTGTCGTAATTTCTTGCCACTCGTATCATCATAAAGCGCGATGCGATATTTCCGAGAATCATCTGGTTTTTGAAGCACCCTGAACGTTAACTGATTAAAGGATTCATTGGCACTAAACGTTTCCGCGACAATACTATCTACCATAACAGGCGTTCCAATGTAGGCGTAGTCCTGCTTCACTTGATAAACATGAAAGGGCCGTTTTTCCTGCGCCAGCGTACTAAACTGCAAACCGAAACAAACGATTGCTGCTAAAAAGATAAAGGCACTTCCAGCAAGAAACGGTCGACGTAATTTTGGCAGCCAATTATTCGTTTCACGGTCCGCCATAAGCTCCACTATAAATTTAATGCCATAAAGAGCCGAGAGAAGCATCAGAGGCGTAAATAGCAAAATATAGCGCTGATTGGCTTCCCAAATCAAGTGGAACAAAATGACACCAATAAGCGTGACATTCAAGAAAAACGCGAAATCAAACTTCTTGCTTCTGAAAAAGCGAAGCGCCCCGATTGCAATACATAGCAAACTCATAATGTGGAAGACCTGTGCAAACGAATAAATTAAAGCTTTACGATCACCAAACAAATAGTTAAATGTTGGGGTAAAATCATTGGTCGAATTAATGTACCACGCATAAGCTCGCGTACCATCCGTCCACGTATTTTTTAATTTATTATTATAAAGTGTCAAAAGTTCTTTAGTTGAATAATTTTTCAAGCGATCTTTAATCACTTTCACATTGGCTTCTTTTTTAGCCTCTTTACTATGGAAAGAAGACGTATAGTCAAATTCATCTGCATTATAGCGACCAGCTGGCTTGGCAAGTCCCATCATCACAAAATGTGTAGGTGGGACTTCATAGCGATCATTTTTTTCGAAACCAAACAGCGAATAAAATGGCATCGCAGCAGAAGTAACCAACAAGAAAACAGCGCCAATCGCCGTGAAGCTAAGCAAGAACTTCTTATAGTTTTTAACAAGCCAAACATGAATAAGCAAAGCAGGCAGCAGTATTATCAAGTTAGGCTTTGCCTGATAGCCAATTGCAAATAGCAAGCCGATAATGAGTAGCAACCACCAGCTGCCCTTTTTTAAATAGAGATAGTAAACCAAAATGATAAGTGATACAAAAGGCATCGCAATCGTATCTGTGTAGATGTATAGTGTATAGGTAAATAACGGAACGCAAGTAATGACAACTAGTAAAAATAAGTTAGCCATACGAACGCCAAGCGCATCCTTCACCACATAAACCAAAGCAAAAATTGTCACAAACATAGAAAACATGATCCACAAGTTGTCGAGCAGATAAAAATTCTGAATCCCAATATGCGAACCAAAATTATAGATTCCATAACGCAGAATTGTAACAAAAATATTATTTAAATAGGTTTGAAAATACGTATAATCTTGAAAATGACCACCATTCGCAAGCATTGTCAGCACTTGTTGTTTAACAACAAAGCTATCGACATACATGTTCATTTTCATTGTAATGGCTAAAAACAGTTGAATAATGACTACAACAGCAACTAGCGCAATAAAAATAATCCAATTAGCCTTCTGGCTCAAGAGTGTCAATCCTTTAAAAACAGCGAGAAAAAGAAAAACGGCTGTTAAAGCAAAAAGGAATAAATTAAAAGGATTGCTAATCAATTCCATAAGTGGATGAGCCGTACTCAAATAGGCCAAATAAGCGATAACTATCACGAAAGCTGAAGTAAAGCTATAGCCAATTACTCTTCTAAACATTTTTCCCAATACACCCTTCCTTACCAATTCCAAAATAATACATAAACTACTACATTTAATCTTATGTATAAAAAGCTTCCATTTGAAGTTAAAACCAATAAAAACTGCTACAACTCTATTCATTCTAGCAAAAACTACTCTTTTTGAAAAGTGAAGCTATAAAAAAACAGCTGTTCCTTTTAGAAACAGCTGTTTCAGACTGTCGAAAAACGCCCATCCCTCCATGAGAAAGAAGAGGGATGAGCGTTTTTTTCTATAAAAATGGAAAAAGAAGAAGCCAAACAGGACTTCTTCCATGTCCATAAAGCAAGCTTTTTCAG
>NZ_JAATJW010000036.1 GCF_011800755.1 Listeria valentina | reverse complement strand
TTTCCATTTTTATAGAAAAAAACGCCCATCCCTCTTCTTTCTCATGGAGGGATGGGCGTTTTTCGACAGTCTGAAAGCTTTCGTGCTTAGCACGAAAGCTTTTTGCCATATTTAGACTTCAACTACTAGACTCACTGTACTCAATTAAAAACCGCTCAATCTCAAGCTTACTTTGTAGAACAATTCGTTTCCCATCTGGAATCTCAGCTAGCCGCTCTAAAATGTCCACTCGCTTTTTCGGATAGTCCAGCACATACTTGTAAAAAGAAAAATCAATCCGTTCAGGGCAACCAGGAGCAGAATCAGGACGTACTTTACCAAGGTTAAACAAACCTCTTTTTAATACTCGGGAAAAATAAGTATACCTAGGCAAATCGAGAAAAACCGTTAGATCAGCTTCTATAAAACGCATTGACCAAGTTGCTGTATAATTTCCTTCTATGATCCAGTCTTCCTTTTCCAAGATCAATTGCTGTACTTTTTCGCATAATTCTTGCTTTGAAGTTTCAACCCAGCCAGGCTTAAAATAAAGTGTGTCAAGATGCGTGGGCGAAATCTGAATCGCTTTTCCAAGTTTGCGAGCAAGCGTTGATTTCCCAGACCCAGGAGGTCCAATGATGTTTAATTTTGGCATGTAAATTCCCTCCTCATCAAGGATAAGACGTATCGGACATCTCGCTAAAGATCTTCAAATAATAGGGGAGTTCCTTTGGTATGTCGCTTGGCAAAACAATAAAATGTTTTTTGGCTAAGATATCTCCAATGTAACTGTGGAAAAAAACGCCCGCCAAAACGCCGCAAAGTGGAGAACAGGCTTGTTTCATCAAACCTGCAATAATTCCTGCAAGCGTGTCTCCCATGCCTCCTATTGCCATCGCAGCTGAACCATACATATTCAACCAAACTTCACCGCTTGCATAAACTTTTGTTCGATGTCCTTTTAAAATGACGACAGCTTGAAGTTGTTCCGCGCATTCAAGATTATTTTCAGCATCTGGTGTGCACTTCACGAGACGTTCCCATTCACCAGCGTGCGGAGTGAAAAATAAAGAAGCAAGTGGTTTTGGCAAATCTTCTTTTGCATAAAGAGTGATCCCATCCCCATCAATAATAAGATTTTGTTCTTTTTTGACTCCATTTAAAACAATCTCCATTAGTCGGTAGGCTTCGCCATCAAGTCCAAGTCCCGGTCCAATGAGAACCGTATCAAAAGTTGGAAGTAAACGAACCAATTCGTCGTGGTTTGTCCAGTCTAAAAACATACATTCAGGAAGTCGCGCATGAAGAGCCGAACGATTTACTGGATGGCTTGCAAGCGTTGTAAGTCCATCGCCGCTATAAACAGCACCTTGTGCCGCAAGAATTCCAGCGCCCCCATACATTTCATTTCCAGCAACGATCAAAACTTTACCGTATAAATTTTTGTAGCCTTCATCGTCTCGCTTTGTGATAAAGCCACTAATGGATTTTGGCGTGATTTTTTTCATTTAAATTCACGTTCCTTTGCAAAGATTGGATTTTCTAAAATGCGCGCGTTACAATCAATTTAATCATTCAACTTCATTTTATCGAAAAAAGGAGGGGATTGTAAAATGAAACCTGTTATTCCTGCAGTGAAAGCCGTTATTATTCAAGGAAATTCTTTTCTCGGGTTACAAAAAGCAGAAATAGCACAAGAAGTCTATGATCTACCGGGTGGGAAAATACAATACGGTGAAACGCAAAGAGAGTGTCTTGTTCGTGAAGTGTTTGAAGAAACAGGACTCCATATTACTCAACTCGCTTTATACGATACGTGGAATATGGTTTTTCCTGATTATCAAATGACGGGCATTTTTTATTTAGTGAAAATCTCTGGAAAAGATAGGATTCAGCTATCGAAAGAACATCAAGCTTATAAATGGCTTCCTTTTTCTGAAAAAGGACTGAGTGAGCTTGATATTGCTTACAGTAAATGGATGAGTCATTGGGATTTCGATTCAATTATTGAATTTATGAAATAATTAAGTCCAAATAAACAGTTTCTGCTTTTCACACTTGGAAAAAGGGGGTACAATGGAAGGGCAGAAGTTAATGATGGAAGGAATGAAATATATGAGCGAAATTAACTGGCAAGAAGAAGTTGAAAAACGAAGAGAGGATTTTCTAAAGGATTTAGAAGGTTTACTTCGTATTCCAAGCGTTCGTGATGACAGTGCCAAAACAGCTGATGCTCCATTTGGCCCAGATGTGAAAAGAGCACTAGATTACATGATCGAGCTAGGTAAAAAAGACGGCTTTACAACAAAAGAAGTAGGAAATGTTGCCGGACACATTGAATACGGTGAAGGCAAAGAACTTGTTGGCGTACTTGGCCATGTTGACGTTGTGCCTGTTGGTGACGGCTGGTCAAATGATCCTTTTGATCCTGTTTTAAAAGATGGAAAACTTTTTGCTCGCGGAGTTGCCGATGACAAAGGCCCAACAGTCGCTGGTTACTATGCGCTTAAAATCCTAAAAGAACTTGGACTTCCAATTTCAAAACGAATTCGTGTGATCGTTGGTTCAGATGAAGAAAGTGGTATGAGTTGTGTAGAACGCTACTTTGAAACAGAAGAACAACCGACAATGGCATTTGTTCCAGACGCTGAGTTTCCAATTATTCATGCTGAAAAAGGGATTTCAGAGTTAGATGTTTCTTTTAAAAAGAGCGAAAATGATGGCTACGAAGCCTTCAAGCTTGAATCTTTAGAATCAGGAGCAAGGTACAATATGGTTCCTGACCATGCCAAAGCTATCTTGAGTGAAGTTCAAGATAATGATGGTCTCAAACAAGAATTTGAAAATTTCCTTAAAAGTCATGAGGTAACAGGTGATTTTAGTGTAACAGAGAAAAACGTCACACTTTCAATCGTTGGGAAATCGGCCCATGCCATGGAACCAAACAATGGCGTAAATGCAGGACTTCTCCTTGTTGCATTCCTTGGAAAATTTGAATTAACTGGAACAGCACGTGACTTTGTAACTTTTGGAAGAGATTATCTTTTCAATGATTCAAGAGCAACAAAACTTGGAATCAATTATGAAGATAAAGAAAGTGGCGAACTGACGATGAATGTTGGTATTTTACGCTACGATGCAAAAGACGGCGGAACATTTGGGCTTAATTTCCGTTATCCAGTAACAGCTGATATGGATAAACTCAAAAATAAAATGGAAACAGTTGTTTTCGAATATAATGGTGAATATACTCATTATGATGATTCTAAACCATTATTTGTTCCAGAAGACCACCCGCTTATTCAAACTTTGCAACAAGTTTATACGGAGCAAACAGGTGAAGAAGCTACTCTTCTAGCTATTGGTGGCGGAACTTATGCACGTCACCTTGAAACGGGAGTTGCCTTTGGTGCATTGTTCCCAGGCCGTGAAGACACGATGCACCAAAAAGATGAATTCAGTTACTTTGACGATTTGTTAAAAGCCACAGCTATTTATGCAGAAGCTCTTTACAAATTGGCAAAATAAAGGGTATAATAAGAAAAATTTTACTGCTGCGGGTGCTTTTTTTCACCTGTAGCAGTCTTTTATTAAATTTAAGGAGTGACGAAGATGAAAGTATTAGTCAATGATAAAATCGTAGATCGAGAAAATGTTGCTATTGATATGGAAGACCGTGGTTATCAGTTTGGAGACGGGGTCTATGAGGTAGTTCGTCTTTATAACGGTCAGTTTTTCACATTCGATGAGCATATTGATCGGTTATACGAAAGCGCAGCCAAGATCGAACTTGTCATTCCTTACTCAAAGGATGTTTTACGAGACTTGCTACAAAGCCTTGCAAAAGAAAACGACATTCATACAGGAAACATTTACTTGCAAGTAACACGAGGCATCCAAATCCCGAGAAATCATATTATCCCCGACGATTTTCCGCTTGAAGGTATCTTAACAGCTTCTGCAAGAGAAGTTCCACGAAATGAAGCACTTTTTGTAGAGGGTGGTACCGCGATAACCAATGAAGATATTCGCTGGTTACGTTGCGACATCAAGAGTATCAGCTTACTTGGAAACATCTTGGCCAAAAACAAAGCACACCGAGCTGGCGCTTTAGAAGCGATTTTACATCGTGGTGGAACAGTTACGGAATGTTCTGCTTCTAATGTATTTATCGTGAAGGATGGCGTCTTACTCACGCACGCAGCAGATAACTTGATTTTAAATGGTATTACCCGCCAAGTGATTCTTGATGCGGCGGAAAAAGGTGGCGTTCCTGTCGAAGAAAGAGACTTCTCACTTGAAGATTTAAATACTGCTGATGAAGTTTTTATTTCAAGTACAACACTTGAAGTCACACCAATTACAAAAGTAGACGACACAGTTATTGGATCAGGAAGCAGAGGTCCGGTTACGAAAAAAGTCCACGAGTTATTTGAAGCTGAAATTGTTAAGGCTTGTGGCGAATTTGTATCCGTTCGCTAAATTTAGAAGAGAAGGGAAACCTTCTCTTTTTTTATGCTCAAAATTGGATGCGCTTCCAGCGTTCAGAAGGGTTGACAATCAAAAGTTGAGAAGCGTATAATAAACTTTGCTGATAGTTCGTATGCGAACGATTCGGAAGCGAACTATCTAAAAGGAGGAAAGAACATGGATGAAAAGTTGATTCGTGAAATTGTGTTATCATTTCGAGAGGTTTCAAAAAAGACGCATCAGATCTTATCAGAGGAGACCGATAAAAAAGAAATCACAACTGCACAGTTGATTGCGTTAAGCACATTAAAACGCGAGCCGCATTTGACGCTAGGCGAACTAGCGGAACGCATGAAAGTTTCCAAAAGTACCGCTTCTGGAATTGTTGACCGTCTTGTTAGGGCGGGTTTTTTAATGCGAAATCGTGTTGAGGAGAATCGGCGTACGCTAAATCTCGAATTAACAAAGCTTGGGGAGCAAAAGTCCGCAGAAACATATGCCTTATTTTTTAATCGACTTGAGCCGCTTCTCGAACTTGGTGAAGATACCCTTTTATCCATGTTAGATACTCACAAGCATATCATAAAAATTTTAGAGAGAGGGATCAAAGAATGAATATGAAAGCTCATGCGGCAGGAGTTAAACGTAATGGAATCTTAATCGTGATGTTGATGGGGGCGTTTGTCACAATCCTCAATCAAACATTAATGAATGTTGCTTTGCCAAGCATTATGAAAGATTTCAATATTACAGCAAGTCAAGGTCAATGGCTTTCTACAGGATTTATGCTTGTAAACGGCGTTATGATCCCGACTACAGCTTTTTTAATTGAACGTTTTACAACTAGACAATTATATCTTTTTGCAATGATCACATTTGCAATTGGAACTATTGTAGGTGGACTCGCTATTAATTATCTGATGTTAATTGCTGGTCGGATGATTCAAGCTATTGGAGCAGGTGTCGTTATGCCACTACTTACTGTCGTGGTTTTAAATTTATTTCCACTTGAACGAAGAGGTAGGGCAATGGGACTGATCGGTCTTGCAATGAACTTTGCACCCGCCATTGGGCCAACGCTTTCTGGTTGGATCGTGCAACAGTTTGATTGGCGCGATTTATTTCTATTAATCGTTCCTTTTGCGATTTTAGATGTAGTAGTCGCTGCGTTTCTTTTGAGTAATGTTGGTAAGCGCACATTTCCAAAACTTGATTTTTGGGGAGTTGTTTTCTCGACCATTGGTTTTGGTAGTTTGTTGCTTGGTTTCAGTAACGCTGGGGACCATGACTGGCTTACAGTAAATGTACTTGGGTTCATTTTACTTGGTATGATAACTCTTACTATTTTTGTCTTTTATGAAGGAAAACGCGAAACGCCGTTACTTAATTTTAAAGTATTTAAAAATGCCACTTTTACATTGACAACGATTATTAGTTTCTTTGTTGTAATGGGTCTTTTTGGTGGAATGCTTCTCCTACCAATTTATTTGCAAAATGTACGAGGGTTCTCGCCGCTTGATTCGGGTCTTGTACTACTTCCGGGAGCGCTTATGACAGCTGTTTTGTCTCCCGTGACTGGTGTATTATTCGATAAATTTGGTGCGAAATATCTCTCGCTCATTGGTCTTATTATCATGGCTGTAACTACTTTTATGTTTACGAATATGAATGAATCAACGACACTTATGTATATTATGATTGTCCAAACGATTCGAGCAAGTGGTATGGCCATGGTTATGATGCCTCTTCAAACGGCCGCTTTAAATGCTTTACCACTTTCCATGGCTTCCCACGGATCTGCGATGTTTAATACGATGCGACAAGTCGCAGGCTCAATTGGGACAGCAGCATTAATCACGGTTATGTCAAAAAGTTCCGCTTCCTTTGCTAAAACA
Organism: Listeria valentina; assembly: GCF_011800755.1. GTDB lineage: Bacteria > Bacillota > Bacilli > Lactobacillales > Listeriaceae > Listeria > Listeria valentina. The sequence goes on along the minus strand of NZ_JAATJW010000036.1, from coordinate 17,561 downwards.
TTAACAGCAAGTGATGTTGTCGGTAAAACGAAAGAACAGATTGCGAATCACGTCCTTGTCCACGGAATTGAAATTGCTTTTATGGTAGCTGCGATTTCTAGCATTGTGGCTTGCGTGTTAACTCTGTTCCTTCGCAAAAATTCAAACGGAATGGAACCGATTGTAAAAAAAGAAACGAAATAAACGAAAGAAACGGCGTATCTTGAAAAAAGGTACGTCTTTTTTTGTAAACAGTAAAAGGCATGAAAGCGCGATTTTAATTTACTTTTTGATTCTTTTATACATCCCCGAACGTATGACTGCTTGACTTCAACCCGTTTGCGAAGTAAAATCTTTTTAGCGACACTATAAAGCAAAAGAAGTGGATGGAAGATTTCACAAAAAGGTGTGTTGAATGATGGAAGATATTTTCTTTGGAACTGAATATGAGATAATTTCTGCTGGTGGAGATACAGGACAAGCTTTTATCGCTCAACATAAAGACGAAAAATTCTTTCTGAAACGGAATTCTTCGCCTTTTTTAGCTGCCTTATCTGCACTTGATATTGTTCCTAAGCTTAAATGGACTCGTCGTGTTGAAAATGGAGATGTTATTACTGCCCAAAAGTGGATCAATGCGCGAGTGTTATCGACAGCTGAAATGGAGGACAGTAAGGTAGCTCACCTTCTTTCTAAAATCCATCATTCTGATAAACTAAAGCAAATGTTACTTAAAATGGAAGAAGCAAGTTTTTCTCCTCTGGATATGTTCCAAAATCATCAATCTATTTTTCCAAGACAGACAAAAACAGAACAAGAAGCCATTCACTATTTAGAGCAGAACTTGGAACAAATAGAAGATGGCATTCGAGTCGTTTGTCATGGAGATATTAATCACAACAACTGGATGATTTCTAGTGAGGGAGAGTTGTTCCTCGTAGACTGGGATGGAGCAATGCTCGGAGATCCTGCAATGGATGTTTCGATGCTTCTTTATCAGTATGTACCACAAGAAAATTGGAAAAACTGGCTTGAGATATATGGAGGTACCTATTCGAAAAAATGGCATCGCAAATTAAAATGGTACGCTCTTTTTCAAACGTTGCATCGTCTTGGAGAAGGGAAGCTTAGCCAAGTTGAACAACAAAAAGCAAATGAATTGTTAGATTTGATTGTAAAAGATAATGAGGTGTAAAAGTATTCATGCGAGTAAAACATAAACCTTGGGCAAAAGAAAAGCTGCAAAATCATCCGGAAATTTGCATTTCGGATCCAGCTCAGCACAAAGGAAATTGGCAAAAGTTATTTGGTAACGATCACCCGATCCATATTGAAATCGGGTCTGGTAAAGGACGTTTTGTTTCTGGCATGGCAGAAACACATCCAGAAATTAACTATATTGGAATTGAAGTGGTGGAAAGTGTACTTATCTCAGCTTTAGATAAAGTGTTAGAAAAGAATCTTTCGAATGTACGGCTTCTTTCAGTGGATGGAGCATTATTAGAAGATTATTTTGCGCCGGAAGAAGTAGCGCGAATTTATTTGAATTTTTCCGATCCATGGCCTAAAAAGCGCCACACAAAGCGGCGTCTGACCAATCCGAAGTTTCTAGACATTTATCAAAATATTTTAGCAAAAACAGGGGAGATTCATTTTAAAACAGACAATCGTGGACTATTTGAATATTCTCTACAGGCTTTTTCCGCATATGGCTTACTTCTTACGTATGTGTCACTTGATTTGCATAACAGTGACTTTGAGGGCAACATTCAAACCGAATATGAAGAAAAATTTTCGCAAAAAGGTTTTCCGATTTATCGTTTAGAAGCACAATTTGATAGAGAAAAACAGAAGCTGTAATTTCGCAGCTTCTTTTCTATAATGATATTATGTTAACTAAGGGGGATTTAAGATGCAATTAGGTGAGATGAAAATTGACTGGCTAAGAGGTGGCGAACTTCACTTGGATGGTGGAACTATGTTTGGAGTTGTCCCAAAAGCCTTGTGGTCGAAAAAATATCCCGTGAATGAAAAAAACTTAGTTCCAACGCGGACGGATCCGATTTTTGTGCAATTTCAAGGAAAAAATATTTTGATTGATGCTGGTATTGGCAACAATCGATTAACAGAAAAACAATGGCGCAATTTTGGTGTGGCTGAAGAGTCGAACGTCCATGCTGATTTACACGCAAAAAAGCTAACAGAAGAGGACGTTGACATTATACTGATGACACATTTGCACTACGATCATGTGCTTGGTCTTACTGGAAAAAGGGAAGCAGGTGACTATTATTCTATTTTCCCAAACGCTCAAATTTTTGTTGAGCAAACCGAATGGAACGAAATGCGTGAGCCGAATGTTCGTTCAAAAGCAACTTATTGGAAGGAAAATTGGGAGTCGATTGCTAATCAGGTTGTCACTTATCAAGGAGAAATCGAACCCATTTCGGGAATCAAAATGATTCACACTGGCGGTCACAGCGCTGGGCATGCAGTCATTGAATTTTCATCTGGTGGGGAAAAAGCCATTCACATGGCAGACATCTTTCCTACACATGCCCATCAAAATGTACTATGGGTAACCGCATTCGATGATTACCCAATGGACAGTATTTTTCAAAAGCAAGCTTTATTTGAAAAATGGATGGACGGGAATAGTTGGTTTTTGTTTTATCATGATGCCAAATATCGCGCTATCAAACTGAGTCCAGCTGGTGAATTAGTGGATAGCATTCTTATTTAAGAGCCCGATTTCGGGCTTTTTTTATTGGGTATTTCTCTAGGGAAGATGTTGACTTGTTAAAAACTATGATATAGACTTATTTCAATAACCCTTGTAGGGGGATATAATTCTATATACATTATGGGGGTATGTAATATATGGAGCGTAAAAAACAGCAAGCCATTGCTAACCGCTTTGCTCGAATAGAGGGACACGTCCGTAAAGTGAAAGAAATGATTCAAGAAGGGCAAGATGAGGCGGATGTGATGATCCAAGTTAAAGCGATCCAGAAAGCACTTCAAGGAGCGGAGAAGGAATTGTTGAAAGAGCAATTGATTGAACTCGTTCCAGAAGAAAATCTAAAAACAGCACATGAAAAAATAGATGCCTTTCTTCGCTAAAGCAAAACTCTACAAGACTAGAAAAAAGCAGAAACCTCGGATAAAAACCATTTTTAGATGGTTTTTCCAAGATTTCTGCTTTTCTTTTACTCAAGTAAGATAAATATCGATGATCGTTCCGGTTTTCGCATCTGCAATAAATTCGAATTGCTTTTTCTCACCTTCGCGAATCGCAGTAATCCCACCATGATAAACAAAAGTGTCAATCGCATATTTTTTGTAGTGTTGTTTTTTTAGTTGAATCCAAGAACCTTCAATCGGTCCTTCTTTTTTAAAGGCATTTTTCACATTTTCCAAAATAGCATCTCCAGAAATTTCGCGATCATCAATCACGTAATGATACACAAAATGTCCTGCAGCAGCTCCAGCAAAAGCGCCTGCTACGAAAGCTTTCCAGTCCATAATCTTTCCTCCCTAGCTTTTCTTATGTAAAGTAAACGGCAAGCTTTTACTTGCGTAGTTCTATACTATACTTTTTTATCAGTAAAAGCAATTAAAGATGACGCTTCCAAAACGTGAATTGCCGAAAGAAGTTTGGTATACTAATAAAGATATAGAAAGGGTGGGTTATGTTGGATAAAGATACCTTAGCACTTTTTAAAAGATTAACAGAATTACAAGGCGCTTCTGGCGATGAATTTCGAATCCGCGATTTTGTCCGCCAAGAAATCGAACCTGTTTCTGACGAAGTGATACAAGACCGTTTAGGCGGTATTTTCGGTGTGAGACGAGGAGATGCAAATGGACCTCGGGTGCTTGTGGCGGGCCATATGGATGAAGTTGGCTTCATGATTACGTCAATTACCGAAAAAGGATTATTGCGCTTTCAAACACTTGGAGGCTGGAACCCGCAAGTTTTACAAGCGAGCCGCGTGCAGATTATGACGGACCACGGTCCAGCAATTGGAGTGATTGCTTCCGTTCCCCCGCATTTGATGAGCGAAAAAGAGCGCTCCAAGCCAACCGATCCTAAGCATCTTTTGATTGATATTGGAGCCGATTCGAAAGAAGATGCAGAAAAAATTGGCATTCGACCTGGACAATTTGCTGTTCCAGTTTCTGAATTCACGCCGCTCGCTAATCCTAAAAAAATCATGGCGAAAGCCTGGGATAACCGTTATGGGGTGGGGCTTGCTATCGAACTCTTGAAAGCTCTTCAAGGTGAAAAATTACCAAATACACTTTTTAGTGGTGCAAACGTGCAAGAAGAAGTTGGACTTAGAGGAGCAGGCGTGAGTGCTCATATGATTCAACCAGACATTTTCTTTGCGCTTGATGCAAGCCCTGCTAATGATTTAACAGGGGATAAGACAGAGTTTGGGCAGCTTGGTGAAGGGTTTTTGATGCGTATTTACGATCGTACAATGGTTATGCACCGAGGCTTGCGCGAATTTTTGCTTGATACAGCAGAAACAAATAAAATTCCTTATCAGTACTTTATTTCACTTGGTGGTACAGATGCCGGTAAAGTACATACATCGCTAAACGGGATTCCAAGTGCTGTTATTGGCGTTCCGTCACGTTACATTCATTCGTCTAATTCGATACTACACATCGACGATTATAGTGCAGCTAAAGAAATGATCACAACGCTTGTCCGCACGCTAGATCAGTCTACGTTCGAAACGATTATAAATAATGCTTAAACGAACGGATGGGAAAGTGGGCATTTTACTTATTTTTTCATCTGTTCTAGCTTTTTTACTAAATGTCACTGGTGTAACGAAGCTAGAATGGGGCTGGATGCTAACGGCGCTTATAGCGGGGATTTTAGTTTCTGTAACTGCGTATTTCAATTCGAGAACGGCTAAAAAATGAAGTCTTCCAGATGGAAGACTTCATTTTTTAATCAAATATATACTTTAAAACTTGGACAGCTTCGGGAATTGTATTGACAGTTACGTTTGCTCGCTCGGAAAGCTCTTTTAATGGATGATGTAAATTTTCTGGCCGGATCAAAATGACAGGTTTGTTTTTAGCGAGTGCAAGCGAAACGTCCGAAGCTGTATTCCATTGCTTAAATTTTTCGCCGAAAAATGCAATGACTAAATCGGCTTTCCTTAAGAAGAGTTGCGTTCGTAAGTTGTTGATTTTAGAAGACTGGATATCTCGGTACAGCAAATCTGGCTGTGTTCCAAGGATGGTTTCACCGATTGCATCTGATTTTTCATGATTTTCTTGTGGACCAGAAAAAATGAATTCCATATTTAGTTCTTCACTGATTTGTTTTTCAAGCTCTGTGCGCCAATCCGAATGAATTTCGCCGGCAAGATAAATGTGATAAGACATAGTGAATTCACTCCTTTTTCCCCATCATAAACAAAAAATGAAAGCGTTTCAAATGGTTTGATTGCGAGCGGATTTCTGGACGAAAGGCGATTTCTTAGATAGGATTTAATGAGAAGAAAAGTGAAGGAGCGTTTATCGTGGAACAATTGAAATCAGTTGAAGAGTTTAATACATTGAAAGATAATTCAAAAGTAGTTTTTATGTTTAGTGCGGATTGGTGTGGAGATTGCCGTTTTATCGAGCCTCTTATGCCCGAAATCGAACAAGAAAACGATGATTTTAAATTCATTCATGTGGATCGGGATGAGTTTATTGATTTGTGTGCAGAGCTTGCTATTTTTGGAATCCCAAGCTTTTTAGCTTATGAAGAAGGCGAAGAAATTGGTCGCTTTGTCAGCAAAGATCGAAAAACAAAAGAAGAAATTAATGACTTTTTAGCTGCGCTGTAGGGAGGTAATCGAATTGAAAATGACTTCACTTGTGATGAAAGCGAAACTCGAGGAGCAGCTTGAAAAAGCTAACCGCTCGTTTTCGTTCGATCATGAAAAAGACCGCCTCACTGTTCGAGAAGGTGGTAAGCTTGTAACGCTTTCCTTGCCGCAAGTCATTGCACGATTTGAAGAAGACGGCGAAGAAGCCATTCAAAAAGTGATTTATTATGTGAACGAAGGACTACGCGCCTCGCTTTCGAAGCCAGATTTAAAAGCCTCATTAGAAGCGGTTTATCCTGTGATTCGTTCCAGTTCATTTCCAAAAGAAACAAAAACGGGCGAGAAATTTTTGGTTCGTGAACATACTGCCGAAACTAGCATTTACTTCGTTATCGACCAAGAAAAGGCTTATCATTTTATTACCGAGAAAATGCTACAAGATGCCGGAATTTCTGCAGCTGCACTCGCTGAAAAGGCGCTGGCGCATTTAGCTAGCCTTCCTGTTTCTTACCATCAAGATCGCGTTTCGGAAAATGATTTTTATTTTGTTCGATTGAATGATGGTTATGATGCGAGTCGCCTCTTAAATGAGTCTTTTCTTGCTGAAATGCGAGCGAAACTAACAGGTGAGATGGTCGTTGCTGTTCCGCATGCTGATGTATTAATTTTAGCAGATATTCAAAATGAGACGGGTTTTGATGTAATGGCGCATATGACTATGCAATTTTTCGCAGAAGGCGTGGTGCCTATCACTACTTTGCCATTTGTGTATAATGATGGTAAACTAGAACCGATCTTTATTATGGCAAAAAACAGACCGAAGGAGTAGAAAGTCTTGATAGTAAATGTATTTTATAATGAAAAGGGAATAGGCGATACATTAATTGTCTCTATTCAAGAAATCATAAGAGAGCATCGTGCATTTGAAACAAAAGGTGATGTAGTAAAAATTTTTGATGAAGAAACAAAGGCACTCAGCGGATTTAATATTTTTCATGCATCTCGGCATTTTTCATTGAATGCAAATGGTAAAGTAGAACTTACTGAAGCGTTTGTCGAGGAGCTGAATCGTATTATACAAGACGTTGGATTTAGCGAGCAACTTGATGTGGATCTATCTCCTAAATTTGTTGTTGGCTATGTAAGTGAACTAGATAAGCATCCAAACGCAGATAAGTTAAGCATTTGCCAAGTAGATGTAGGAGAAGGGGAACAACTTCAAATTGTGTGTGGTGCACCTAATGTTGCACAAGGACAAAAAGTAGTTGTCGCTAAAGTCGGAGCGGTTATGCCAAGTGGACTTTTGATTAAGCCTTCGAATTTACGAGGAGTAGATTCGTTCGGAATGCTTTGTGCTGCTCGAGAACTAGCTATTCCTGATGCGCCGCAAGAAAAAGGAATTTTAGTTTTGGATGATAGTGCTGAAACTGGTTCTGTATTTTCTGTATCCTTTTAATGAAATTTTGAGAAACGCCTAATTAAAGGCGTTTCTTTTTTGTTTTAATGTGTATACAATGTGTCTTCGAATTGTACTTAAAAAGCCTTCTGATGCCAGGTATAACTTTAAATTATCGCTCTGAAGAAGCCATTCATAGCAAGGGGTTAGCATGCTTTAGAATTTGGTTTTTGAGTTTTGAAGGAGATGATGATAGCTTAATTGAAATTTCTTTGATAGAATCAAACAGAAGAATTTGATTTTAGGTGTGATAAATGATGGGATGGTTAAAGAACTTCTTCTTCGGGGACATGGAAATGGAAGAAGAACGACGAACAGAAGAAAAAGTAAAAACTAAAGAGGTGCAACAGGACGTACCCAAATTAGTAAGGCAAAATCATACGATTCCTGCAAAAAAAGAAAATAAAACAACAAACAATGTACGTTCAGCGGCTAAACGAACGGCTTCACGGAAAATAGTCGAAACGAAAATGGCTTATCAATATCCAAAAGGACAGTTTCGTTTCCCGTTAATTCCGGACGAAAGAGAACACGCGGCGCCAAGAGTGAATGTAAATATTGAAGCCTCGCCAAAAAGATCAGAAAAAAACGTGACGAAAGAAGTTGCAGAGGTAAAACAACCAGAAGTTAAAAAAACACCATTTACCCCTACAGAAGTTCCTTCGCCTGTTTTTGCATTTCAAAGACGGCCAAGTCGCTTTGAGTTTAACCTTGATGAAAACTCCGTGCAAAATGAAGCAGATGATCCTCAAATTCGTTTACTTACAGAAGAAGCTGTTTTGGAGCCTCGAAATGAGCATTCAAACACAGAAGACGATTTCACATTGCAAATGACTGCTGAAGAGCATTCTAGCTCTGTTATGGTGGAGGAGCTTCCTAAAGATGAAAATCTACATTTGAAAGGCGAAGAGCTCGTTCATGAGTCGCAAGCGTTTATAGAAGAAAACGTAGCAAATGTTGATTTTGATCTAACGAGTCAGGATTTAGTAGAAGAAAATTCGGTTGAGGAGCCAGAAGAGCTTAAAGCTTTGGCTGTTAAAAAACCTCAAGTTCAGGAAGAACAGATTGAGAGCTCGACTACACAGGAAAAGAAATTCCAACCAAAAAAAGAAGTTAAAAAGTCGCACATTCCCTTTAATGTTTTGATGGTCAATCAAGATCACCCAAAAAAAGAAGAAAATTTAGATTCTGAAGAACAAACAGATGTGCACAGGCGATCTTCTAGTGAAGCTCTAGCAGCTGAGAATAGGGTAGTCGGATCTTATCACTATCCACCACTCAATTTGTTAAATCCACCAGTGATTTCAAGTCATGATAAAGAGTGGTTAGACCAAGAAGAAGCCCTTTTAAATGAAACCCTGCAAAATTTCAATGTAGCCGCACATGTTGTTGGGAGAACTCAGGGGCCTGCTGTTACGCGATTTGAAGTCCAACCCGAAAAAGGTGTCAAGGTAAGCAAAATCACGAATTTAAGCGATGACATTAAGTTAAACTTAGCTGCTAAAGATATTCGGATTGAAGCGCCGATTCCTGGGAAAAGTACGGTAGGAATTGAAATTCCTAATCCTGTAAGCAGACCCGTTATGCTTTCTGAAATTATGAAAGCACCAATTTTCCAAGACAATCCTTCGCCGCTTACAGCTGCACTAGGCTTAGATATTTCCGGTGAAGCGATTGCAACAGACTTGCAAAAAATGCCTCATGGATTAATCGCTGGGGCGACAGGGTCTGGTAAAAGTGTTTGTATTAATTCCTTGCTTGTAAGTTTGCTGTATAAAGCACGACCAGATGAATTAAAGTTGTTATTAATTGATCCGAAAATGGTTGAACTCGCTCCTTATAATAGGATTCCGCACTTGGTTAGCCCAGTGATTACGGATGCGAAAGCTGCAACAGCTGCCTTAAAATGGGCTGTTACGGAAATGGAGCGACGTTATGAGCTCTTTTCACATACGAGTGTCAGAAACATTGAAAAATATAACGAACTAGCTAATCATCCGGAACATTCTGGAGAAAAACTCCCTTATATTTTAATTGTAATTGACGAATTAGCCGATTTGATGATGGTTGCACCAAACGATGTGGAAGAATCCATTAGTCGAATTGCTCAAAAAGCACGTGCTTGCGGGATTCATATGATTGTAGCGACACAGCGTCCTTCGGTTGATGTTATTACTGGACTGATCAAAGCAAATATTCCAACACGGATTTCTTTTTCTGTATCCAGTTCCATTGATTCACGGACGATACTTGATAGCTCAGGAGCAGAAAAGCTGCTCGGAAGAGGGGATATGCTCTTTCTGCCAAGTGGTGTAAGTAAACCCGTTCGCTTGCAGGGAACTTTCGTTAGCGATGAGGAAATTGATGCAGTTGTTCGTTTTGTTAGAGAACAAGGAGAACCTCGCTACATGTTTCAAGAAGAGGATCTTGCTAAAGAAGTGCTTCGCGAAGACGAAGATGAACTCTTCTCTGCCGCTTGCGATTTTGTGATGGAACAAAATGCGGCATCGACATCTTTACTTCAAAGACATTTTAGAATTGGTTATAATCGAGCAGCTCGGCTCATGGAAAGCTTGGAGCGGCAAAAAATTGTTTCAGCGACCAATGGTTCCAAACCACGGGATGTCATTATCACGCGTGAACAATTAGAAAAACTTCGAGGAAATGATTCTGGGATCTAGTACTTATGGCACTACTGATGATTTGTTTTTCTACTTTTAAAACGTTTTCTTTGTCATATTCTTAAGCCTTTTTCCGTGATTTGAAACAATTATTTTCTATTTCTAGGTAAAGTGCTATAATAAGATTGGTTATTTGACTTGAAAGCATAATTTGGATAATTGAATATGACATAAAAAGTAAGATGATGTCTAAAAAATTTAGACACCCTCTTCTATAAAGGAAAAAAATGGGGGCTTAAAAACAATGACTGTTTATCATTTTGTTGGAATTAAAGGCGCTGGTATGAGCGCGTTAGCACAAATTTTATATGATAAAGGCTTTACTGTGCAAGGTAGTGATGTTGAAAAATATTTTTTCACACAAAAAGCATTAGAAGAAAAAGAAATTAAAATATTGCCATTTAGCGCTGAAAATATTCATGAAGGTTTGACAATTATTGCAGGAAACGCTTTTCCGGACACGCATGAAGAAATTGCAAAAGCTTTTGAGCTGGACTTGCCTGTAGTTCGTTATCATAAATTTTTAGGCCAGCTAATTGAAGACTACACAAGTATTGCCATTACAGGTTCACATGGGAAGACTTCAACAACGGGACTTCTTTCACACGTTTTAGAATCCATCCGCCCAACTTCTTATCTCATTGGAGACGGAACAGGAAAGGGAAATAAAAACGCCGAGTATTTTGCGCTTGAGGCCTGTGAATATCAACGCCATTTTCTTGCATACAGACCTACTTATGCCATTATGACAAACATTGATTGGGATCATCCTGATTACTTCAAAAGTGTAGATGATGTTTTTAGTGCTTTTGAATCGCTCGGCAAACAAGTGAAGAAAGCAATAATCGCTTTAGGCGATGACGTTCAGCTTCGAAGACTGAAAGAGGCGCTTTCGATTCCAGTGATTTACTATGGCTTCGGTGAAGAAAATGAATACCGAGCAACGAATGTTATCAAAAAAACTACTGGGACCACATTTGATGCTTATTACCATGGGGAAATGCTTGGAACTTTTGAAATTCCTTCTTATGGCGATCACAATGTCATGAATGCCCTCAGCGTTATCGCTCTTTGTGACCTAGAAGGCTTAGATATGAACGAAGTAAAAGAAGAACTTAAAACCTTTAAAGGGGTTAAACGTCGCTTTAGCATTACGGAAAAGGCGCATCAAACCTTAGTGGATGATTACGCGCATCATCCATCTGAAATCCGTGCAACAATTAACGCTGCACGCCAGAAATATCCTGATAAAAAAGTAGTAGCTGTTTTTCAACCCCATACTTTTACAAGAACACAAGCGTTTTTGCAAGGCTTTGCCGATAGTTTAAATTTGGCTGATGAAGTTTATCTTTGCGATATTTTTGGTTCTGCTCGCGAAAAAGCTGGGAATTTGACGATCTTTGATTTAGCTCGTAAAACCAAAGGTAAACATGTGATCCAAGAGCAGCATACAGAAGAATTATTGCAATACGATGATGCCGTGATTTTATTCATGGGTGCTGGTGACGTTCAAAAATTCCAAGCTGCCTATGAAAAAATTCTCGACAATCGCGAAGACTATCCAGAAGTAAATGAAAAAGCTGCTTTTTAAAACTAAAAACATAAGCCACTCTCTATTTTTAGAATAGGGTGGCTTTTTTATATTTCGAACAACATTCAAAAATATGGCTCAGGTGGCTTCTTTATGTTCATTTTGTGCAAAAAACTTAAATTGAACAGCTTTTAGTTTGAAATAACGTGTTTTATTCAAGAAAACATAAAAATCATCCAGCTCTTGAGCGTATAAAAATTCATTTCATTTTATTTTTACCTGTAAAATTGCTACAATGTTGTTAGTAAGCATACCCTTCTGTATGTTTAATACGTTTTACATATCGCTCGATGGGGTAAAGAATCAAGAATACGGAGGTGGGAGTAAATGATTGTTATCTTATACGTTGCTGCACTTATCGCGGCAATTGCTCTATTAGTCATCGCCATTTACTTAAGCAAAACTTTAAAATCAGCATCACAGACAATGAACGAAGTGGCCAAAACAGTTGAAAAAATGACCAGTGAACTGCAAGGGATTTCCGGAGAGGCTCAACAACTTCTCGATAAAACGAATAGCTTGTTAGACGATGTAAACGGAAAAGTTGCAAAAGTTGATCCAGTTTTTGATGCAATTGGAGATGTTGGAACTTCACTGCTTGGACTCAGTCAGTCGGTTCGTGAACTTGCAACCCTTGCAACGAATAAAGTTTCAGCAAATGAAAAAAAAGTAGCGCAAGCTATTTCTGTTAGCCATTCTCTACTCGCTTTTAAAGATAAATTGAAAGCAAGTAAAGTGGCTAAGCAGGCAGCAAAAGAAGCTGAAGAGGAATCAAATCTTTAATTATTTTTTAAAACTGGAGGAATGTACAATGTCTGGAAAAGATGGTTTAGATGTAAAAGACTTTTTAATTGGTGGATTAATCGGCGGAATTATTGGGTCGGTTACGGCTCTATTACTAGCGCCAAAATCCGGGAAAGAACTACGCGGGGACTTAAATGATCAAGTTGATGTATTAAAAGAAAAAGGATCCGAGTGGAAAGATATTGCTTATGAAAAAGGAATTGAAATTGGTAATGTAGCAAAAGACAAATCAAGTCAATTAAAAGATTCTGCGAACGATTTCGCTAATGTTGTGAAAGACAAATCGCAACAAATTGCAGGTGGCATCTCCAAACAAGGCAAAAACGTGAAAGATATCGTTTCTAAAAACAAAGAAGAAGATAAAGAAGCGATCGAAAAAGCTGTTGACAATGTAAAAGAAGATTTAAAAGATGCTTCTGACACTGTAAGTGATGCTTCAGATAAAGCAAAAAAAGAAGTGAAACAAACAGTAAAAGAAGGCAAAGAAGAAACTAAGAAAATCGTTGAAAAATAATCAAATTTTGCTACGAACGTGGTAAGCTTTAGAGCTTACCACGTTTTTTATGCTTGCACCAATCGCGATTGAATGTTACCATAATAATTAACAGCTATACTTTATCACTTAAAAGCGTTTAAGTTAAAAAGAAATGGTGACAAATCTATAAATATCATCTATAATGAAGGATAATTATTGATGTGGAAAAGAAGGGCGGAGAAATGGTGAATAACAATTTGGATACATTACGCGATCAAGTAGATCAATTAAATTTAGACTTACTTTCTGTAATTAATAAGCGAGCAAACCTTGTTCAAGAAATCGGAAAATTAAAAGGTGTGCAAGGGTCGCTTCGTTTTGACCCAGTTCGGGAACGTGAGATGCTCAATCAAATTGTGGAAGCAAACAATGGGCCATTTGAAGATTCAACCATTGAACATTTATTTAAAGAGATCTTTAAAGCGGGACTTGAACTTCAAGAAGAAGATCATTCGAAAGCACTTCTTGTTTCTCGTAAAAACAAACAAGAAGATACAGTTGTTTCTGTAAATGGGATTGAAATTGGAAACGGAGAACCTGCTTTCGTGTTTGGGCCGTGTTCTGTCGAATCTTATGAGCAAGTGGCTGCTGTAGCTGATTCCATTCGTGCCAAAGGACTAAAACTGATTCGAGGCGGAGCATTTAAACCGCGAACTAGTCCTTATGATTTCCAGGGTCTTGGATTAGAAGGCTTAAAAATCTTGAAACAAATTTCGGATGAATACGGATTAGGCGTTATTAGCGAAATTGTTACACCAAAAGATATCGAGCCAGCACTTGACTATGTGGATGTAATCCAAATTGGTGCAAGAAATATGCAAAATTTCGAGCTGCTTAAAGAAGCAGGGAGAGTGAATAAGCCGATTTTATTAAAACGTGGGTTATCGGCAACAATCGAAGAATTTATTGGTGCAGCTGAATACATTATGTCACAAGGAAATGGCGAAATTATTCTTTGTGAACGAGGCATTCGTACGTATGAAAAAGCAACTCGAAATACGCTGGATATTTCTGCTGTTCCTATTTTGAAAAAGGAAACCCATCTTCCTGTAATGGTTGATGTAACGCATTCGACTGGGCGTAAAGATTTATTACTTCCTTGTGCAAAAGCTGCTCTTGCAATCGGAGCAGATGGCGTTATGGCAGAAGTACATCCTGATCCCGCTGTTGCTTTGTCAGATGCTGCGCAACAAATGAATTTGCCAGAATTCGACTTATTTTGGAAAGAAATTTTGGCTTCGAATCTTCTTCCAGCTAAAACTAAGTAAATTGGAAAGGAGTTGCTTTTTAAGCAGCTTCTTTTTATAATCTAAAAAGAAAACGATTTCATATTAAAAAGGCTTTTTAAATGAGTGTTTCATGCGTATTTGGTATGAAAATTTATGAAAAACAGAAACGGTTTCAATTGCATAACAGCTCAAAGTGTCGTATTATAGGAAGAAAGGTTAAATGATGACGGTTACACAGAGTAAGGAGCTTTTTCTTTAATTATCAATGGTATGGAGTGTGAGAAGAGATGAATGTAACAATTTATGATGTGGCACGCGAAGCAAATGTTTCGATGGCAACAGTATCTCGAGTAGTGAATGGGAATCCAAATGTGAAGCCCGTTACGCGAAAAAAAGTATTGGATGTTATTAATCAATTAGGCTATCGTCCAAATGCGGTGGCAAGAGGTCTTGCAAGCAAGAGAACGACAACAGTTGGTGTTATCATTCCGGATATTTCCAATGTGTTTTATGCGGAACTTGCGCGAGGAATTGAAGATATTGCGACAATGTATAAGTATAATATTATTTTGAGCAGTTCTGATGAAAATGAGGATAAAGAGCTGCAGGTGTTAAATACCTTATTAGGTAAACAAGTGGATGGAATTATTTATATGGGCGAGAAGATTACAGAACAACTACAAGAAGAATTTAATCGTTCTCCTGTGCCTGTTGTACTCGCTGGAGCAATTGATATGGAACAGAACTTAGCTTCGGTTAATATTGACTACTTAGAAGCAACGAAAGCGGCAGTAGAGTTGTTTATTCAAAACGGTCATAAGCAAATTGCTTTTGTAACAGGTTCGCTTGAAGAGCCTGTGAATCGTGAACTTAAGTTAAAAGGGTACCAAGAAGCTCTAAAAAAAGCTGGCATTAGTTATGATGAAAACTATGTCATTGAAGCAGATTATGATTATAATTCTGGAGTTCGCGCTTTTGAACAATTAAACCAGTTGGATAAACGACCAAATGCAGTTATTGTTACAGATGATGAGCTGGCAATTGGAATTTTAAACACAGCGCTAGATGCGGGTGTCAAAGTTCCTGATGAATTAGAAATCATGACAAGTAATAATACTAAACTTACGCTGATGAGCCGTCCGCAACTTTCCACGATTGTACAACCGCTTTATGACATTGGGGCTGTTGCAATGCGTCTTTTGACGAAATTAATGACCAGTGAAGAAGTTGACGAAAAAACAGTGGTTCTCCCACATAGTGAGAAACTTCGAGGCACGACGAAATAAATTGTAGCTTGACGAATCGAAAAATTTTGTGCTATAAATAGATTATAACTTAATAATGTAAATGACGAGGAACGGACGAAGTAGACTGTTTATCCCTTTTTTAGAGAGCCGGTGGTTGCTGCAAATCGGTAAATATAAACGGATTGAATTACATCCTGGAGTCATGTCACGCAGGAAATGGCGTGAACGGGTTTGCCGTTATTGAATGAAGTTGAAAAAGTTGGGTGGTACCACGTTTAAACACGTCCCTTCGCTCTTTTATAAGAGCGGAGGGCTTTTTTTATTTTAAAAACAAGAAAGAGGGGAATTTGATGAATATTATTGATGAGCTAGAATGGCGCGGAGCTATTTATCAACAAACAGATGAAAGTGGATTACGAGATTTAACAGAAAAAGAGTCCATTTCACTTTATTGTGGGATTGATCCGACAGGCGATTCCATGCATATTGGACATTTAATTCCATTTATGATTTTGCGTCGCTTTCAAGATGCGGGACATAAGCCGATTATTTTAGTCGGGGGAGCAACTGGGACCATTGGTGATCCAAGTGGAAAGAAAGAGGAGCGTAAACTTCAGTCGCTTGAACAGATTAATAAAAATGTTGAAGGACTGAGAGCTCAACTAGGGCAAATCTTTGATTTTGATGGAAATTCGGCAGCTACGATGGTTAATAATTATGACTGGACAAAAGATTTATCCATTCTTGATTTTTTACGTGACTACGGGAAAAGTTTTAATGTCAATACCATGCTTGCAAAAGATATTGTTCAAAGTCGGTTAGAAGCAGGAATTTCATTTACGGAATTTGCTTATCAAATCCTTCAAGCAATGGATTACAACCATTTATATGAATTTCATAATTGTCGCTTGCAAATTGGTGGATCTGATCAGTGGGGGAATATTACGGCAGGGCTGGATTTAATTCGCAAAAAGCAAGGAGAAGATGCAAAAGCATTTGGCCTTACCATTCCACTTCTCACGAAAGCTGATGGAACCAAATTTGGGAAAACAGAAGGTGGCGCTATTTGGCTTAATCCGGAAAAGACAACGCCATATGAGTTTTACCAATTTTGGCTGAATACGGACGATCGTGATGTTGTGAAATATTTAAAATACTTTACCTTTTTAACAGAAGCAGAGATTGCTGATCTGGCTAAACAAGTTGAACAAGAACCACATCTTCGGGCAGCGCAAAAAACACTAGCAGCTGAGATGACGAAGTTTATTCATAGTAAAGAAGCCCTTGATACAGCTATCAAAATTTCACAGGCTCTCTTTAGCGGAGACA
Source organism: Listeria valentina (assembly GCF_011800755.1). Taxonomy (GTDB): domain Bacteria; phylum Bacillota; class Bacilli; order Lactobacillales; family Listeriaceae; genus Listeria; species Listeria valentina. The sequence continues at coordinate 867 of NZ_JAATJW010000036.1, read as the reverse complement.
TTCGCGATTTGACTGCAGATGAAATTGAGCAAGGATTTAAAGATGTTCCAAGCTTTACAAGTAAAAAGGAAGAAAAGAATCTAGTGGATTTCTTGGTGGAACTTGGAATCGAGCCGTCGAAGCGTCAAGCGCGTGAAGATGTTTCAAACGGGGCGATTTATCTTAACGGAGAACGTGTTCAGGACTTGGAAAAAGTAGTCGCAGAAGCTGACAGGATCGAAAATCGCTTTACAATTGTTCGCAGAGGGAAAAAGAAATACTTTTTAGTTCGTTATTAATGAAAAAGAAGGAACGCTAATTTATTGTAGCGCTCCTTCTTTTTCTATTTATTTAACTGGCTTGCTGCTTTTTTAGGCAGTTCTTTTTTGGCAACTTCTTCATAAGAGGTTACCCCTTTATCTTTCTTATAGTAGATGTGCAAGTAAGCCCCGACGCGTAAATTTTTTTGAGCAGTGAACTTGAGCTGTTTGGCTTTTCCATTTTCGTCATAGCCGGTTAAGGTATACTCATAGTCAGTCAAAGTTTTGCCACTTGAATCTCTTTCTGTCATAGGTTTGCCGTTTTTTTCAATGGCAACGTAGTAATCCTCAGCTCCAATATGATTATAATTTGTAAAATAATAGCCCAGTGAAAATGCGAGTCCAAGGATGATGACGGCTACAATGATTATTACAGTAATCATTTTCTTCATTGTTTGGCCTTCTTTCTTTATAAGATAGTTATAGTATAAAGGATTTCCCAAGCAAATTCATGCGCTGTAGGTGACAAATCAATAAAGAGATCTTACAAATTTGTCATTTAAAAAAGAAAAGAATCTTGCTTTTATAGCACGATTTCAGACTGTAGACAAAGTAGTGAAAAACTTTG
>NZ_JAATJW010000035.1 GCF_011800755.1 Listeria valentina | reverse complement strand
CTATTATATATTTGATTAATTCACGATACAAAGTTCCTATATTATATTGATTTCGCAATAAATATCTAGTATTTAAATCAAAAAAAGAACAGAATTACCAAATCCTCCATCTATAAATGAATTCATTTGGCTGTTTCTGTTCTCTGTTTTAGTGAATTAATCTTATTTATTCCATAAATCCTAAACTCTAGTTCTACACATTCTATATTTAATTTCTTTTTTAGGCATTTTAGTTATTCAACTCTTCAATCTCACCACTATCCAGATAGACAATCCACTCTGAAATATTTGTGATGTAGTCACCAATCCGTTCTAGGTTTTGGGCAACTAGCAATAAATGTGAGATTTCTTCCACGTGATCAGGATTTTCTTGCATCTGCTCAATACATTTGCGGGACACGACTCGGTGCAACTTATCAACTTCATTGTCACGTGCGGCGATTTCACGCGCTGCCGCCGCATCTCCCGCTAAATAAGCGTTTAGCACATCGTGCAACATGGATTTTACAATTTCGCCCATTTCAGGAATCTCTGGGATGGGCTTCAACACTTTGCTGTCCCCTAAGCGAATCGTCGCTTTCGCAATACTGACTGCATGGTCCCCCATTCGTTCCAAATCAGAGCTTGCTTTTAAAACTGTTACAATTTTTCGTAAATCTGTTCCGACCGGTTGCTGCAAAGCAATCAGTTCAAAAGAACCTTGTTCAAGTGATAATTCCATATCGTTAATGGCTTTATCTTCCGCTATCACTTGATCTGCAAGCTTGCTATCCCGTTCTGAAAGAGATTTCATGGCTTTAAAAATCGCTTCATTTACAAGCATCCCCATTTCTAACAAATGTTGATGCAAATCGTTTAATTGCTCCGTAAATAACTTTCTCACTACCATAGTGTTTTCACTCCTTATCCAAATCGACCAGAAATATAGTCTTCTGTTTTTTGTTTTGTAGGGTTCGTAAAAATGGTGGTGGTGTCCGCAAACTCAATAATTTCGCCATTTAAGAAAAACGCCGTTTCATCGGAAATCCGAGATGCTTGTTGCATGTTGTGGGTCACGATGACGATCGTATAGTCTTTTTTCAATTCCAAAATCAAATCTTCCACCTTGGCTGTTGAAATTGGATCAAGCGCCGAGGTGGGTTCGTCCATCAAAATGACTTCGGGTTTTACGGCAAGAACTCGCGCAATGCAGAGGCGCTGCTGCTGCCCGCCCGACATTCCTGTTGCGGGTTTATCGAGCCTGTCGCTGACTTCATCCCAAAGTGCAGCTTGGCGGAGACTCCGCTCCACAATCGCATCCAGTTCTTTTCGGTTCGTCACGCCGTGCATCCGCGGTCCGTAAGCCACATTATCATAAATCGAAAATGGGAAAGGATTCGGCTGTTGAAAGACCATCCCGACTCGTTTTCGAAGTCCCACAAGATCTACCTTCGCTTGATTAATTTCTTCATTTGAAATTTGGATGCTACCTGTTGTTTTAACGTTTGGAATTAAATCGTTCATCCGGTTGAGCGTCCGCAAAAATGTGGACTTGCCGCATCCGGATGGACCAATGAGTGCGGTAACTTGATTTTCTTTGATCGCAAGCGAAACCTTTTTTAAAGCTTGCTTAGTTCCATAAAACAAGTCAACATCCGTTGTTTCAATCATGAATTTGGTTTTTTCGGTCGTCATTTCCATTTTAAAATCGCTCCTTTAACCAAAGTTTCCAGAAATATAATCTTCCGTCCGCTTTTCTGATGGATTCGTGAAAAGTTCCGTCGTTTCTTTGAATTCTACAACTTCGCCGAGATAGAAAAAGGCTGTGAAGTCCGATACACGTGCGGCTTGTTGCATGTTATGCGTCACAATGACAATCGTATATTTCTCTTTTAGTTCGTTGATCAAATCTTCAATTTTGCTAGTCGAAATCGGATCGAGTGCCGATGCTGGTTCGTCAAGGAGCAAAACTTTAGGCTGCATCGCAATTGCCCTTGCAATACAAAGCCGTTGCTGTTGTCCGCCTGAAAGTGAGAGAGCGCTTTTATTCAAATCGTCTTTCACTTCATCCCAAAGTGCGGCCCCGCGTAAGCTTTTTTCCACGCGTTCCATCAATTCTTTTTTACTTCGCATCCCGTGACGTTTCAGTCCAAATGCAATATTTTCATAGATGGATTTCGAAAATGGATTCGGTTTCTGAAAAACCATCCCGATTTCTTGTCGAATCCGGTAAAGATCAATTTCTTTCCGATTAATATTGATATCGTCATAGAAAATTTTCCCTTCCGTCCTGCAGCCATCAATTTCTTCATTCATGCGGTTAAGCGCCCGCAAATAAGTGGATTTGCCACATCCGGATGGACCGATTAGCGCGGTAACTTGATTTTCAGGGAAGGCTAAATCCACACCTTTGATCGCATGATTGTCGCCGTAGTACACGTGGAGGTCTTCTGTAGCCATCGCATGGCGGCTTGCTGCTAAGCTAGATCCATTCGCCAAAGCTTCAGTTCTTGTTTCTTGCTTATCCAGCTTCTCTGCACTGGTTTGATTTTTCGTTAACAGCATCTTCAAAACTCCTTTGTTTAAGACGAAGACGTCATTTTTTTGAATACTAGTTTGCCAAGTAAGCGTGCTAAGATATTGAACAGAAGCACCGATAGAATCAAGACAGCCGAGGCTCCATCCGAAACCGCGCGTGCATCTGGCATGATTCCTTCACCGTTGATTTTCCAAATGTGTACGGCAAGCGTTTCTGCCGGGCGGAAAATGTTGAGCGGCGAGGTGACATCGGCTGGGTTCCAGTTTGTGAAGTCCAAAATCGGCGTGCTTTGTCCTGCTGTGAAAATAAGTGCTGCGGCTTCACCGAATACACGTCCTGCCGCAAGGATGATGCCGGTTATGATCGCCGGAAGAGCGGCTGGGACAAGAACTCGCGTGATGGTTTCCCATCTGGAGATCCCAAGCGCAAGACCTGCTTCACGTTGTGTATTTGGAATCGCTCGAAGCGCATCCTCAACGACGCGGATCAAAAGCGGTAAGTTGAAAATCGTGAGGGTGAGCGCGCCGGATAATACCGAGAAGCTCCAGCCCATTTGGATAACGAAAACGAGGAATCCGAAAAGTCCTACTACGATGGATGGCAATGAACTTAAAACTTCGATGGTTGTTCGAATTAAGTCGGTCAGCCAATTTTTTCTGGCATATTCAGCCATGTAAATCCCTGCGCCGAGGGCAAGGGGAATCGAAATGAGCATTGTTATGATCAACATGTAAAAGGAATTCCAGATTTCAGGTCCGATCCCACCACCCGCTTTAAATGCTTGCGGAGGGTTTGTCAGGAAATCGAGGCTAAGTTTTGGCACGCCTTTCACAAGAATATAACCAAGTAAACTTGCGAGTATCAGGGTGATAAGGACGGCTATGAAGTAAAAAACGCCGGTTGCAATCTTGTCTTTGGTTTTTACATTCATTTCGCTTTCCTCCTACGGCCGATGAATCGGATAATAATGATGAAAAAGAGTGACATCGCAAGCAGAACCATCGCAAGCGACCAAAGAATATTGTTATCGAGCGTTCCCATGACGGTATTTCCCATGCCCATCGTCAAAATACTGGTCAGCGTCGAAGCGGGTTCGAAAAGTGAAGTTGGAATCACAGCTGAGTTCCCGATCACCATCTGAACTGCCAATGCTTCACCAAATGCGCGAGCCATCCCGAATACAACGGCTGTCAAAATGCCTGCACGTGAGGAGCGAAGCACGACACGCCAAATCGTTTGCCATCTTGTTGCTCCAAGTGCAAGTGAAGCTTCCCGGTAGTGGCGAGGCACGGCTTTGATTGCATCTACGGAAAGTGATGTGACCGTGGGTAGAATCATGACGGTTAACACAACTGTGGCAGCAGCAATCCCGAAGCCACTTCCCGCAATATGCTCTCGAATAAATGGCACAATAACACTTAAGCCAATAAATCCATAAACAACCGACGGAATCCCAACAAGCAGCTCAATAACTGGTTGCAATACTTTTTTCCCGAAACGCGGTGAAATTTCAACCATAAAAATCGCTGCTCCAATAGCAAGCGGAGCCGAGATACAAGCCGCTAGCAAAGTTACCGCAAACGACCCGATGATCATCGGAAGTGCGCCGACTAGGGCATTGCCAGCTGCATCTGTTTTCGTTGGATTCCAATCCTTCCCAGAGATGAAATCCCAAAATGATACTTTATTAATAAAAAAGGTGGATAATCCTTTTGAAATGACAAAATAAAGGATGGAAACTGCCGCGATGACCATCACAGCAATACAGATAAAGGTAATAATTTTCCCTCTTGATTCAAGGCGTGCTTTTTTGGATACGCGTGTCAGTTTTTCTTCATTCATGATTTCCAAAACGTAAAACTCCTTCCGTTCCCTAACATGCGGGCAAGTCTATCCTAGTCACGAAGGATAGACTTCCCATTTTCACTATTTTTCGCATTTTGATTTATAACTCGGTGATTTTCCCGTCTGCATCACGTTCCACTTTCATTTCTTTAATTGACTGATAGCCAAGTTGTGGAACAATATCTTTTTGGACAGCGTCACTGACCATGTAATCAAGGAATGTTTTCGTAAGTCCTTTTGGTTTTCCGTTTGTATACATATGCTCGTAAGACCAAATTTTCCATTCGTTCGTTGCGACGTTTTTCTCATTTGGTTTTACACCATCGACAGATAAGCCAACTACAGATTTATTAATGTAAGAAAATGCTAGATAACTGATCGCTCCAGGCGTTTCGCTCACAATTTTACGAACCGTTCCAGAAGAATCTTGCTCTTGCGCTTTAATCGGTGTTTCACCTTTTAGCGCCCACTGTTCGAACGTGGCACGCGTTCCGCTTCCTTCAGCTCGGTTAATGACAGTTACTTTCTCATCTTTACCGCCGACATCTTTCCAGTTTGTTACTTTTCCTGTGAAAATGTCGATCAACTGTTGTTGCGTTAAATTATCAACGCCGACATCTTTGTTCACGACTGGAGCCATGCCAACAACGGCCACTTTATGATCAACCAGTTTCGAAGCATCAACACCATCTTTTTCTTCCGCAAACACATCGGAATTTCCGATTTCAACTGCGCCTTGTTGAACTTGCGTTAGCCCCGTTCCAGATCCGCCACCTTGCACATTGATTTGTGCTTTAGGGTTTTCCGACTGAAATTGGTTTCCAGCAGCTTCAACAAGAGGTTGTAACGCCGTTGAACCAACAGCTGTAAGTGAACCAGATGTTCCCTTATCACCGCCTGAGCTATTTGAAGAATTTCCGCCCCCACAAGCTGCAAGAATAAGCATTAAAGCTGATAAAATTGTTGCTATACCCAAAACCTTTTTTTTCATTTTTTTATTACCCACCTTATTTGATAAATTGGTTATCCTTACAATACCTACTATAACCAGAAAGCATTAAGCCGTTATTTAGCTAATGTTAAGATCGTGTAAATCTTTAAATTTCGTAAAAAAGATGACAAGAAAATGAATTTTTTGAGCTAGAAAAACACGCCTAGGCGAAAATTTCGCCTAGGCGTGTTAAGGTTAGCTTGCTATAATTTGGGATTGTTACAAAACTTCGTTTTTCAAGTATATGCTTGGACGAAAGACAAACTACTTCTTCGGCCATTTAATTTCAAATGCTGTTCCTTTATCTTCTTTACTCGTGACAAAAATTTCACCAGCCATACTTTCCACCAGGTGTTTCACAATCGAGAGACCTAGCCCCGTTCCGCCAGAATGGCGGCTTCTTGCCTTATCTACTCGGTAAAATCGTTCAAAAATCCGCTCCAAGTCTTTTTCTGGAATCCCAATCCCATTATCGCTCACTTTCAGCACGACATAATCTCCCGCGTCGTCCAAACTCAAGCGGACTTTTCCTTCTGCTTGTGTATATTGAATCGCATTCGACAACAAGTTGACGAGAATTTGCTGGATTCGGTCGCGCTCTGCTGCAATTTCAAGTGGTGGTTCGTGTTTTTCTGGCAGTTCCAGTTCGATCGACTTTGTAGCTGCAAATTCTCTCACCATCTCTACCGATTGACGAATCACATCATCTAAGTTCACTTGTTCTATTTGAATAGGAAGGGTTTTCTGTTCAATTTTCGAAAGCGCCAAGATGTCCAAAATTAATCGATTCAATCGTTCGCTTTCGTCTTTAATAATTGTTAAGAATTGTCGTAGCAGCTCTTCGTCGTGCATCGCTCCGTCAAGCAAGGTTTCAGCAAAGCCTTTGACTGCCGTTACTGGCGTTTTTAGTTCATGCGATACGTTCGCAACAAATTCAGAGCGAACGTTTTCCAAATGACGGATTTGCGTGATGTCATGTAGTAAAAGGACAATGCCTGAGACTTCCCCGTCCTCCATCAAAATCGGTGTCACGCTGGCGTCTAAAATCATTTCTCTTGGGAAATAAATCGACACTTCTTCTTGTGCGCGCTGCTTTTCTTGAAAGCCTTTTTCAATTAATTGACTTACACTAAAGCTTTTAATCACCTCATAAAATGTTCTTCCAGTAATTTCTTGCTCACCTAAAATTTGATACATTGCTTTATTGGTCATGATGATTTCTTTATCATAGTTGATCAGCATAACTCCGCTCACAAGATTTTCTACAATCGCAGATAGGCGCTGAGAATTTTCGCGGATTTCATACATTTGTTGTTCTAAGCTTTCCGCTAGTTTATTAACAGAAACTGAAATCTCTTGGAGTTCCCCGCTAGATTTCCCGTAAATTCGACTGCTGTAATTGTGCGAAGCTAAGTCATTTGAAACTTCAATAATTTCTTTTACAGGACGTGTAATTCGCCTTGCAATAATGATGCTGATCGCTGCAATAATAAGTAGAATTGGAATCAAAATCAAGAGCAGATTCCCCCAAAGCGTATCCACAGCTTTTTCAATAGATTCAAGTGAAACCGAAATCCGTATAGCCCCATCTACTTTTCCGTCATGCAAAATAGGCACCGCTACATAGAGCATTCTGTAGCCTACTGTAGTGCTTTTTCTTGTTGCAATCCCGACAGACTTCTCGCCTTTAAGTACCGTTTGAAATTCCGGTCGGCTCGCATGATTTCCAAGCTTCTCTGGACTTTCTTTCGAGTCCATCACTACTTTACCTGCTTGATTGATAATAGTAATTCGAGCGTCAACTTCTTGCCCAAGCGGTGCGACAGCCTCTTTCAGTTCTGCTTCACGTCCATCTAAATCCCGATTGCCGAGATTCAGTGTATGCACCAAAATTTGCGCTTCATCTTTTAACTGATCTTCTTTCATTTTCATGTAGGTTGATTTCATCAGTTCACCAGAAAAAATCCCTACGACAACAATCGTAATAAAAAATAAAATGAAGAACGAAACACCTATTTTCAACCACAATTTATTCATTCGCTTATTCCTTTGCACTTTCCATTTTATATCCAAATCCACGAACCGTTTTGATATATTGCGGTTGCTTCGTGTCCGTCTCGATTTTATCGCGCAAATGGCTCACATGAACGTCAACGATTCGCGTCTCACCAATGTAATCATAGTTCCAAACCGCATCAAGCAACTGGTCACGCGAGAACACTTTTCCACGATGCTTTGCCAAATAAAGCAGTAACTCAAATTCTTTCGGTGTAAGTTCAAGCGCCTCACCGCGCAAAAAAGCTTGATAACTTTCTGGAAGAATTTCCAGTTCCCCGATGACGAATTTATTTTCTTCTCCGCCCCCTGATGCCCCTTCACTTGATTTGTCTTCCTTCGCGGTGCGTCTTAAGATCGCTTTGATTCGAGCAAGGACTTCGCGCGGACTAAACGGCTTCGTCAAATAGTCATCTGCACCCAGTTCAAGACCGATAATTTTATCCAATTCCTCATCTTTTGCCGTAAGCATCAAAATCGGCACATCCACTTTACTTTGCCGTAATTTTTTTGTCACCTCGATGCCATCCATTTTAGGTAACATCAAATCGAGTACAATCAAATCTGGCTGCTCCGATATTGCTCGTTCATATCCCTCTGCACCATCAAAAGCAGTGATTACTTCATAGCCAGCCTTTTTAATGTTAAATTCCAGAAGTGTAACAATGGATGTTTCATCATCTACAACCAAAATTTTTGTCACAAAGCTTTCCCTCTCTTCCAACTTTCCTCTATTTATTAACCTAAATATAGCATGGATTTAACGTTGCCGGATAGCAATCCACAATTTTTTACAAAAACTTAAACAAAAAACAAGCCTGCTTCAAGAAGCAGGCTTGTAAAGATCATCTTGGCTCAACAAGCAGCAAACCCAGTTCAAATGACTCGTTCTCATAAAGAGCGGTCTGTTCAAAACGCGGCTCTCCATTCAAACCCACCACTTTCAACTTGCAAAAAGCTCGGTTTTTATTTAACGCTTCATAAAGCTCCGTTCGGTTCTTCACGGGGACGCTATTTACTTCCGTGATTTTTTCACCAGCAACAAGATGCATCCGCGACGACGGCGTATTTTCACGCGCTCCTAGAATCACAATTCCATCTGGTTCTGGTTTGTAGCGAAGCGGTGCATTTTTGTCTATCCGGTAGAAGCGCCATGAAATCCAGAATCTCGAAATGATCGCAAGCACGAAGGCAACGAGCGTCATAACTGGCGAAACAATGCTAACTAGCCCAATCGCTGCAACAATGACTGCAAGCGTGGTGACTTGCATCGCAATTTTCTGGCTTAAATCTTCCGGCAGTTCTGAACGCGTTTGTTGCTGAAAGCCAATTACAAGCGGCAATAGCACTAGCGTGTAGGATTCAGAACCAATGTTAAAAATCGGCCAAAAATCAAATATATGCGTAATTTCCGTTCCTGGAACAAAAGCAATGAGCGGGATGAACCAAAGCTTTCTAAGCTGGAACCCGCCGACAAGCTTACCGCGTCCGCTTTTTCTAAGTGAGGGCGATGGCGACTTTGCACTGGTATGTTGAATTAACCAGGCTTCAACAAATAATAAAATCGCAAGCAAGAAAGTCATTGCAATCATGAAATTATCAATATAAAGCGCATCATAAGACAACAAAGTGTCTTGGAGAGGGCCAAATTTAATATCATAATAATAACAGAAATAAAAAACTAAACTCGAAATCCCAATGGTGATTGCTGTTGAGCTAAGCCTGAACATCGCTACGATCAGAACCAAAACCGTTACAATATTAAAAATAACAATCCAGACTTGCATGACGCCGAATCCAATGAAAAAGGAAACGATAGATAAAACAATCGCAATTCCGATTCCAAGTGTGAAAAAGTTTTTCAGCTCAAGAAATGGCGAATAAATTCGAACGCTAAACGAACGCCGCTCCCATTTCACACGGTTAAAGCCAGCCAAGACTGCTAATAGAATCGATAAGTAAAAAACCGGCTGAAGTAGCAAACTCAGTATTCCTTTTAAAATAATTTCTATGACATTCATCTCTACAAAAGCCCCCTAAAAACCGATTCTTTCTTATAATATGGGTGCAAGCAACCGGCTTACTGCTTCTTTAAATTTAATCCAAAGTGAACGCTCGCTATAAAGTTCTGGCGTTAGCTGATAAGACTTCAAAATATCTTCGAGGAAAATATCTTCAAGCTTTGCTGCCAGAGCTTTCTCATAAATAAAGGCATTCACTTCAAAATTCAAACGAAAACTCCGGAAATCCATATTCGCCGTCCCAACCGACGCAATTTCCCCATCAATAACAAGCATTTTCGCATGAATAAAACCATTATCATAAATAAAAAATTTAGCGCCTGTTTCCATGAGTTCCCCAGCATAACTAGTCGTCGCCCGGTAAACAAACGGGTGATCCGGTTTATTCGGAATCATAATCCGAACATCAATCCCCGACAGCGAAGCAATTTTAAGTGCTTCAAACAAGCTTGCATCTGGAATAAAATAAGGCGACTGCAAATAAATCGACCGCTTCGCCGAATTAATCATCTTAATATAGCCATTCTTAATTTGCTGCCACTCTGAATCCGGTCCACTCGACACAATTTGCATCGACGTTTGCCCTTTCCCATGAAAAGTCGGGAAATAACGCGCCTTATAATCAATCTTATGATTAGGCGCCGCCGAATTCCAATCCATGATATAACGCGTTTGCATCGCATACACAGCTTTCCCGTGGACGCGCAAATGCGTATCGCGCCAGTATCCAAATTTTTTCGAAAGTCCGAGGTACTCATCGCCAATGTTGAACCCGCCGATATAACCCACTTTGCCATCAATAATCGCTAACTTTCGGTGGTTCCGGTAGTTCAGCCTAAAATTGATCAAGGGTAGTTTAGACGGGAAAAACGGTCTCACGATCCCTCCGCTTTTCTCCAGTTCTCGGAAAAAAGATTTCTTAGTCGTTCTTGACCCCATTGCATCATAGATAACCTTGACGTTAACGCCTTCTTTGGCTTTCTTTTCAAGCAAGTGAATCATTTTTTTGCCCAACTCATCCGAGTGGAAAATATAATAAATAATATGTATATGATCTGTCGCTGCTTCAATATCTTTCATTAGCGCTTCGAATTTTTCGTGTCCATCGACATACACTTGTACGTCATTATCTTGTGTTAAAATAGCCCCATCGTTAACTAGCAAAAGATAAACTAGATCCCGGTAATGCTCCACATTCGGATCACTAAAAGGAAATTCATTTTGTCGAATCAACTCAATTTGGTTCGCAGTTGATTCTTTAATCCCAATTTTTTCTTGTCCTTTCCAATCAAAAATCTTTTTATTGGAAAGTTTTCTCCCAAAAATCAAATAAATAATGAATCCTAAAATAGGAACAAAAGTTAAGACAAGAAGCCAAGCCCACGTAGCAGATGTATCTCTTCGCTCCAAAAAGACTGTAACCCCTGCAAAAAACACATTTAGCACTAACAAGATGACTAAAATAGCTGTCAAAATTCCCACTTAGCACTCTCCTTTTTCACTTACTCTAGAACATCATATCATAAAAATAAGGTTTCGCCTATTCTCCCCAAAAAACACCCCTCTTTTCCACAGCTAGAAAAGAGAGGTGCCTTCAAAAATTTTATAAATATGGAGCTGGGTTTATAGGCACACCATTTTTGTGAATCTCAAAGTGCAGATGTTGTCCAGTTGATTGACCTGTTGATCCCATGATTCCGATAGCTTGTCCTTGCATTACATTTTGACCCGCAACGACATTCAAGCTTCCAGCACGCATATGACCGTACAATGTTTGGTAACCATTTCCATGGTCAATTTCAACGACATAGCCGTAACCACCATAGCCACTTCCTGGCGCACCATAACCTGCAAAAACTACACGACCAGATGCTGCTGCAACAACTTGAACCGTGCCGCCTGCCGCAATATCTTGACCTTTATGAGATTCATGTTGTCCAGTTACCGGATTCGTCCGATCGCTAAAGCCTGAAGTTAAAATACCTTGAGCCGGTTTGATGAACATACCACCAGCTGAACTTGATGAACCGCCTCCTGTTGATGGCGCTTGCGCCACTGGTGAACTTGCGGCTGGTACAGATTTGCTTGATCTTGGAGCAGCAGACCTTGCTGATGCTGCAGAATGTGCCGCAGCTTGTCTACGTTGTTCTTCCATTGCTCGTTTTGCCGCTTCTTCTTTTTTACGTTGTTCTTCTGCATATGCAGCAGAGATGTTGGAAAGAAGCGTTTGTTCTTGGCTCGAAAGCTTACTTTTTTGTGACTCAAGAAGCGCCGTTTCCTGCGCCGTTTTATTTTTCTTCGCAGCAAGCGAGCTGATTAAATCATTTTGCTCTGCTTTTTGGCTTTCCAAGTTGTTTTTCGTCAGCATAATTTGATCTTTCATCTTATTTAATTCTGCCAATTTTTTCTCAGAAGCATCTTGCTTATCCTTCAATAATTTTTGATCACTTTTTTGCTTTTCCATAATTTCTTGATCTGATTTCACGATAACTTGTACCAAATTAGCACGATCAATGAAATCACTGAAATCTTCCGCCTGCATCAAAATCGTTAAATAGCTCTTTCCGCTTCCGCTCGTTTGAATTGCTCGTGCGCGTTTTTCAAGAACTTTTTGGCGTTGCTTAATTTCTTCTTTAAGCGTTGCAATTTCTTGTTTTAACTTTTGAACTTGTTTTTGCTCAGTATTTACCTTCTCAACTTGTTCTTTCAACTTCGCGTTCGTTTCATCAATTTCCTTAGAAACACGTTCCAATGTTGCTTTAACAGAAGCAGTATCCGATTCGATTTGGTTTAATTCAGAGTGTTTTGTTTCAATCCCCTTTTCCACCGATGATCTTTCTTCTGTAATACCTTGTTTTTGTTTTTCCAATTCTGAAATGTTTGACGCAAATACATTCACCGGTTGTAAAATTAATACTGCAGCAGCAATGGTTGCAGCAAAGCTAATCGTTTTATTTTTTTTCATTCTTATTTCTTTACCTCACTTTATTTTTACTACTTTTAACTCACATTTATTTCGTTTTTCTATAAAAAAAGTACCTTTATCACAATTCGACAAAGGCACTTCTTCGATTTTCAAATGTTTGTTTTTCACTCTTTAGAAGTTTGCTACACGACCGTAGCCTACAAGATAACGAGCCCAGTATCCGCTCGAGATATTATCATACTTAACGCCGTTATTTTGTGCATTGATCATTTGACCGCCGCCAACATAAATCCCAACGTGTGCAATTCCGCTACCATAGTTAAAGAATACTAAGTCCCCAGGTTTTGCTTGACTTGCACTTACTTTAGTCGCAGATGCATATTGAGCACCAGAAGTTCTTGGGAGGCTGATTCCAGCAGCTCTGAATGCATAAGAAGTAAATCCTGAGCAGTCAAATGCGCTTGGACCAGAAGCTCCTAAAGAATAAGGTTTGCCAAGTTGTGCACGAGCTGCTGCGATCATTGCAGAATACCCACTGCCGCTTGGAGCTGGTGTATTGCTGCTAGCTGATGATCCGCTGTTTGAAGAAGAGCTTGCGCTACTTCCTGCAGAAGATTTACTGCTAGAAGAAGAAACATTGCTTGCAGATGCTGTATGATTTGAGCTTGAAGAAGATGAACTGCTGCTTGTTGATGCAACAGATTCTCCAGCAGTTGGCGCTGCTGCTGCCGCTAATTCACGAGCACGTTCAGCCGCTGCTGCTGCTTGTTTATCACGTTCACTTACAAGATTAGATTTTGCTTTTTCAGCTCCTGCTTGTTCAAGAGCAAGTTTAGCAACAACCGCTTCTTTTTCTGCTTTTTGAGCTTCGATTTTATTTTGTTGTGCTTCGAAGTCTGCAATTGCTTGACGTTGTTTATCTTGTGTTTTCTTCACTGCAGTTTGTTTTGATTTAAGTGCAGCTTCATCATTTTGTTGATCGTCTAAAATCGATTTATCAGAGTTAACAAGTTCGTTAACAGCTGAAACACGACTTACTAAGTCAGAGAAATTGTCAGCTCCTAGAATAACATCAAGGTAAGCATTTGAATTTGAAGTTTTTTGCATTGCGCGTGCGCGTTCTTTCAAAACTTCTTCGCGTTCTTTAATACGTTCATTGATTTCTTGGATTTCTTTGTTTAACTGTTTAAGTTCTTTTCCTGTTTTGTCAAAGTCCGCTTGCAAATCTTTCGCTTTCTTTTGAGCAGAATCCATATCAGAAACTAGTTTTGATAGTTCCGATTGTAAATCGCCTTTCTTAGCTTTCAAATCACTGATTTTTTTATCCTGCGATTGGATATCCTTATTTACGTCCGCGAAAACATCTGTCGTAAAAGCTGGTGTTAAACTCATAACTGCTGCAAGTGAGACTGCAATAAACGCATTTTTTTTCAAAGAATTTACCTCCTAAAAAGCTCCCTAGCTTTCCTTTTATTTTTTAGATTATTTTTGACTGATTCGGGTATATACTTCTGTACACCTTTTTAGACTTTCAAGAACCTTCTAATTGAAATAGTACTTCCCCAAATACCAATTAAAACGCCTATCAAGATAATGAGTGCACTTAATTCATAAGCAAATGGTGTTGGTGGTAAGAGCGAAAGTGACGTTGTTGCCAATTTCGGATTCACCAAATTGTAAGTGTTAATGTAACCTACAAAAGTTAAGATAACCGGAATGATCGAACCAATTAATCCAAGCCAAGCGCCTTCTAGAATGAAAGGCCAGCGGATGAACCAGTTTGTCGCTCCGACCAGTTTCATAATTTCGATTTCCCTGCGACGCGAGAAGATAGCAATCTTAATCGTGTTTGAGATGAGGAACATCGCTGTAAGCAGTAATCCAATACTTAGAATCACACCAGCATATCTTGCCCATTTCAACGTATTAAATAAATTATCTACCGTTTTCTCGCCATATTCAGCGTCATCTACATGTTTTAGTTTTTCAATTTTCGTTGCCACTTTTTTCGTCTGCTCTGGCTCTTTGGCCTGAACAACAAAAACATCGTGGAGCGGGTTGTCTTGTTTAAACAGTTCGAAGTTTTTTCCGTAAGCCCCAACAAGTTTTTTAAGTTGTTGGTCTTTCGAGGAGAACGTTACATCTGCAACGCCACTCACTTTTTCGATCTCCGCTTTTAGTTCGTCTTCTTGTTTTTGATTGGCCCCAAGTGAAATATGTACGTTAATTTGTACGTCATTTTCAACATCAGAAGCAAGTTTATTCATGTTGATTAAAATAGAGAAGAACACACTCACAAGAATCAATGTAACTGTTACAGCACTTGCTGCCGCAAAAGTCATCCACCCATTTCGATAAAGGCTTTTCAAGCTCTCTTTGACATGCCGTCCAACTGTTCTAAATTTCATATCCATATTCTCCTTGCTCTTCATCACGGGCGATTCTACCATTTTCGATAGCAATGACTCGATGTTTTAGCGTGTTCACAATTTCTTTATTGTGTGTCGCCATAACAATCGTTGTCCCGTTTTTATTGATTTCCTCAAGGATATTCATGATTTCCCATGAAGTATCTGGATCGAGATTTCCGGTTGGTTCATCAGCAATCAGAACTTTAGGCGTATTCGCAATTGATCTAGCAATTGAAATCCGCTGTTGTTCTCCTCCTGAGAGTTCGTCGGGCATCATTCGGACCTTGTGCTTTAAATTGACCAAATCAAGCACTTCCATGACACGATCTTTAATTTCAGCTGGATCTTTTTCCACGACTTCCATCGCATAAGCAATGTTTTCATAAACAGTTTTACTTTGAAGTAATTTAAAATCTTGGAAAACGACGCCAACATCTCGTCTCAAGTAAGGAACTTCCTTGTTTTTCATGTTGATAAGATCAAACCGATCAACTTGAATGTTTCCTTTGGTTGCTCTTTCTTCTCGGTAAATCATTTTAATAAAAGTGGATTTACCAGCTCCACTTGGACCAACAACATAGACGAATTCCCCTTGGTCGATTTTAACATTCAGACCATTGGCAGCAGTGATGCCATTCGGGTACTTCTTATAAACGTCTTCCATAACTATCATTTAATCACCTTACTCGCCTTTCTTAATAGCTTCGGTTTAAAGGTAATGCAATGATAACCTTCGATATAAAACTGTTACTTCGTGACAAGGAGTCTGTCACAACAGAGACTATTATAACATTCTAGTTTTTCAACTTTAGGTTAATTGCATTACAGTTATATTTCAGCACATGACAATCTGTGTCTTGTTGTAATACACAGTTGCAAAATGGATGTTCACTTTTTAATTTCACAATGAATTTGACTTCAACATTTTTCTTTCAGGAATTGCTGTTTACTAAACATCAATTTTCCCGATGAACCTATTGTATCGTTTTTCAAGGCAAAATAACATTACAGTGATATTAAAAATCATTACAGTTTTTAAGCAGAGGCATAGACCGATCAAAGCTTCAATTCGCTCATGTTCACTCGATCACAAAATTTTCTGTCATCAAACTGTTATATAAAAAGACAGCCGTTCCATTTTAGAACGACTGTCTTATTTAACGGTTAAAACCTTCTCCCATGACTTCACTTGCACTCATGACAACAACAAACGCATTTGGATCGATTTCTTTAATCACTTCTTTCAATTTTTGAAAACCACGTTGTTGACTAACGCATAAAAGAATTTGCTTTTCATCATCCGTGTAGCCGCCTTTTGCTTCAAGACGCGTAATACCTCGTCCGACTTGAAACAGGACTGCTTCACGTATAGCTTCTTGGTGCTCCGAAATAATCAGCACCGTTTTCGATTGATCTAAGCCCACTTGTACTAAATCAATTGTCTTACTCGTCGCGAATAAACCAACTAAAGCAAACAAGCCCGATTCAATATCAAACGTTATCATCGCAAGTACAACCACCGCTCCGTCAATCAACGCCATACAAATGCCAAGTGACAAATGGGTGTATTTATGCAAAATTTGTGCAATCACGTCTGTCCCACCAGTTGATGCTTTCCCCCGGAACACAATTCCAAGCCCAAGCCCAACCAAAACGCCACCAAATAGCGCACCAATTAGCGGTTCTTTTGTCCAAGGATCGAACCCTTGAGAAAGATAAACAAACAATGGAACAGCCATTGTTCCAACGAATGTTTTTAAACCAAACTGGTAACCAAGAATAACAATGCCGGCAATAAATAACGGAATATTTAAGGCCCACTGAATAAACGCCGGCATCCATCCAGTCAAATAGTAAAGGATGGTACTAATACCACTTACGCCGCCAGACGCAATGTGGTTAGGCAAAAGCAGCACATTGAAAGCAAGCGCAATAACAGCAGCTCCTAAAATGACAAATAAATAATCGTGCAATTGACGTACAACGGGCGAATGAAAGTTTTTCCCCATAGTTTCCCTCCGAATCAGTTAATACGTGAACGCAAGTAAGCATTAACAAAGTCGTCTAAATCGCCGTCCATAACCGCTTGAATATTTCCCGTTTCAACGTTTGTGCGGTGATCTTTCACCATGGAATAAGGATGGAAAACATAAGAACGGATTTGGCTTCCCCAGCCGATTTCTTTTTGTTCTCCCCGAATTTCAGCCAGTTCCGCTTCTTTCTCTTCCTGTTCTTTTTGGTAAAGCTTTGCCTTAAGCATCTTCATCGCTTGTTCCCGGTTTTTCAGTTGCGAACGTTCTGATTGGCAAGTAACAACGATCCCAGTCGGAATATGCGTCATCCGCACAGCAGAATCCGTCGTATTAATATGCTGTCCACCAGCACCCGTTGCCCGGTACGTATCAATTTTCAAATCTTCCGGCCGAATTTCAATCTCAATATCGTTATCCATCTCAGGCATAACATCCACCGAAACAAATGAAGTATGGCGCCTTCCAGAAGAATCAAACGGCGAAATCCGTACCAATCGGTGCACCCCTTTTTCCGCCTTAAAGTAACCATAAGCATTGTGTCCCTTAATGAGAAGCGTCACACTTTTGATCCCCGCTTCATCGCCTGCTTGATAATCGAGTGTTTCCACTTTAAATCCTTTTTTCTCAGCAAAACGTTGATACATCCGCAAAAGTATCGAGCCCCAGTCTTGTGACTCCGTTCCGCCAGCTCCGGGATGCAGTTCCACAATTGCATTATTCGCATCATATGGATCGCTTAACATTAGTTTCAATTCAAAGTCATCCAGCTCTTTCACAAAACTATCTAATTCCTCTTCAAGTTCCGCCTGCAGATCCGCATCATTTTCCTCACGAAGCAGTTCCAAGCTCACTTCGAGATTCTCTTGTTCTTCTTCCAATTTGTGAAAAGCATTAAATGTATCTTTCAGTCCATTCGACTCATTAATCACTTTTTGCGCCGCTTGCTGATCGTTCCAAAAGTTCGGATCGAGCATTTGATCTTCCAGCTCAGCGATACGCGCTTCCATGCTTTCTAAGTCAAAGAGACCCCCTAAAATCTTTTATTTGGCTGTCCGTTTTTTCCAGCACATTACGAATTTCTGCTAATTCCATTGTTTTTCCACCTTTTTCGATTTATTCAAAAGCTATTCCTAGTATAACGAAATTTTCTAGAGAAATCTATTGCTTTTTCCACAAGAAAAGGCGCCAAAAGTGGCGCCCCGAGATTTAAGCTTCTTTTCCGTGACAATTTTTGTATTTCTTACCGCTGCCGCAAGGACAAAGATCATTTCTACCGATATGATTATCTTTTACAACCGGTCTTTTCTTCGCTTCAGGTTTCCCTTCAGCAGGATCAACTGCCTCACCTTTTGCGACTTGTTCACGTTCAAGGTTTTGTCTAATTTCAGCCTTCATGATATACTTCGCAACTTCTTCATCGATGGAGGAAACCATTGCTTCGAACATTTCAAAGCCTTCTGATTGATACTCACGAAGCGGATCAATTTGACCATAAGCACGCAAGTGGATACCATCACGCAAGTGATCCATCGCATCGATGTGGTCAACCCATTTAGTATCTACAACACGAAGCAAGACTACTTTTTGGAACTCATTGAAGTCTTCTTCTGGAAGAAGATTTTCTTTTTCATCGTAAACTTCCGTAATTTTTCCGTAAACGAAGTCTTCGATTCCTTCAGAATCCAAGCCTTGTAAATTTTCAACTGTTACCGCTCCCTCAGGAAGCAAGTTTGCATCGAGATAGTCAACAATCGCCTGTAAGTTCCAGCTTTCTTCCGCTTCATGAGAAGAAGCATTAGCAGAAACGATAAAGTTGAGTGTCCGTTTAATCATCGGCTCGATGATTTCACGCAAACCATTTTCAGCCGTAATCACATCATAACGCTGTTTATAAATGACTTCCCGTTGTTGGCGAAGAACATCATCATATTGCAAGACTTGTTTCCGCGAATCAAAGTTATTTCCTTCAACACGTTTTTGTGCAGACTCTACAGCTCGACTGACCATCTTACTTTGGATTGCTTCTTCACTCATGCCAAAGCGTTCCATCATGCTCTTCATATTATCCGAACCAAAGCGGCGCATCAGTTCATCTTCCATCGAAAGATAGAATTGAGTTACACCAGGGTCCCCTTGACGACCAGAACGACCACGCAACTGATTATCAATCCGGCGTGATTCATGACGTTCCGTACCAATAACTGCAAGCCCGCCTGCCTCAAGCGCTTCGCTGTCTAGTTTAATATCCGTACCACGACCAGCCATGTTGGTTGCGATCGTGACAGCACCATGTTTTCCGGCATTTTCGATAATATTGGCTTCACGCTCATGTTGTTTCGCATTTAAAACATCATGCGGAATCCCTTTACGTTTTAATTTACTTGCGATCAGTTCTGAAGTTTCAATCGCGACCGTACCAACAAGAACAGGTTGTCCCTTAGCATGTCGTTCCGCAATATCATCAGCAACAGCACTGAATTTTGCATCAATCGTTGTATAAATCAAATCCGGACGATCATCCCGAACAATCGGACGGTTTGTTGGAATTTCAATAACCCGCATGTTATAAATATCTCGGAATTCTTCTTCTTCCGTTTTCGCCGTACCAGTCATCCCAGCTAATTTTTTATACATCCGGAAGTAGTTTTGGAATGTGATAGTGGCCATTGTTTTTGATTCATTTTGAATCGTGACATTTTCTTTTGCTTCAAGCGCTTGGTGAAGCCCTTCACTAAAGCGACGACCTTTCATAATCCGACCAGTGAATTGATCGACAATTAGTACTTCGTCATCTTGAACAACGTAGTCAACGTCGCGAGCCATTGTATAATTGGCTTTTAAAGCTTGTGCAATGTGGTGAAGTAAGACGGTATTTTCCAAATCGTAAAGATTTTCCACATCAAAATATTTTTCCCCGCGTGCCATACCTTCTTCAGTTAAGTTAACTGATTTCGTCTTGATATCCACTGCGTAATCTTTTTCTTCCGTAAGTGTCGCAACAAATGTGTTGGCACGTACATATAAAAGATTGGATTTTTCCGCTTCGCCAGAAATAATTAGCGGCGTCCGTGCTTCATCGACCAAGATGGAGTCAACTTCATCGATAATAGCAAACGAAAGCGGACGCTGAACCATTTGCTCTTTGTAAACAACCATGTTGTCCCGCAAATAGTCAAAGCCCAGTTCATTATTTGTGCTATAAGTAATATCGCACGCATATTGTTCACGTTTTTCTTCGCTAGAAAGCTCATTTAAGTTAAGTCCCACTCTAAGCCCAAGAAACTCGTAAAGCACACCCATTTCTTCAGCATCCCGTTGCGCCAAGTATTCATTGACTGTTACAACGTGCACACCTTCACCAGAAAGGGCATTTAAATAAACAGGAAGAGTAGCCGTAAGCGTTTTACCTTCCCCAGTTTTCATTTCCGCAATATTCCCTTCATGAAGAACAACGCCCCCCATTAATTGCACACGGAAAGGATAGAGCCCTAAAGCACGCTTAGCACCCTCTCTTGCAACAGCAAACGCTTCGACTAAAATGTCATCAAGCGTTTCGCCATTTTGAACACGCTCTTTGAATTCAGCTGTCTTTTCACGCAAACCATCATCCGATAGTTGCGCAGTTTCATCTGCAAGAGCTTCAATTTGATCTGCTTTTTTTTCAAGATATTTAATATCCTTTTTACCGGATTCAAACATCTTTTTTAATAATCCTGCCATACTAATTCTCCTCTACTAAATTTAACTAAAACTCGCTATTCTATATGAATTCCGGATACTATCAATCAAATAAGATACACTACTTAATTTTATCACTTATTCCGAAAAAATGATAATAGGAAGTTTATTTTTCGATAAGTCATCCACCATTATACCATTTAATTCAGCATATAAATATGTATTTTCAGTGACATTTTTAAAGTTAACAAAATCACTCAAAGAAATGAAGATATATCAGCGATTATAAAATAATTTGTGTTTTATATATCTAATTCTTAACAAAATATATACTATAAAATCAGGGGCATTTTAGGGGCGTGAAATAAAAAAAGACCTTTTTGCATTAGGAGCAAAGAGGTCTTTTATTTTATATGTTTTTATCCCATAGCGAACATGGATATTCAGGTTTTTCTCCTTTCTGCACTGATCTACGATTTGATAAAACTGTTAACTGCATCAAATACAAAAATTTGCTCATAGCATCGAAGAAACTTTCAAACTCATACTTGCCCTCAACGCTGGCTCTATCGGCAGTCATATAGACTTCAAATTTATCATTGCTTTTTTCTACTCGTATTTGATATTCTTGTCTATTATTTTCTGTGCCTTCAAAGATAGAGTATCTGAGTGCCTCGTAGCCTAAAAGTTCAACATCATTTTCTAGAATTTCTTTATACTCTTGCAATTTAGATTCCATCTTACTTTATCTCCTTTAATAACCCTAATTTTTCATACCAACTAACAGAAGTACTAAATTTAACCTGTATTCCTCCGCCTGCTCCAAAAACCTCTGCAATCTTTCCAGCTTTAGGATTTGCTAAATCTTCAAGAGTAAATTCAAACCTCCCATGCTCTTCTCTAATTTTTGTCTTTCTGTAGCAGACATATTATCAAAAATAGGAATATAAATTTCTGAACTAAAACAAGTGTTTATTTCCAATTAGTAAAATACACTTTAGTTAACATTTTATCAGTTGCTTTATTACATTCTTGAAGATATTGATCTGCCTCTATTCGACTTATTTTATAATCTAATGTTTCTTTTCCTTTTTCGAAAACACTTCCGTCATAATAAGTCAGTTTTCCACTTTTATTAACTGTCAGAGAAATAATAGTCTCCTTGTTATTACTTCCATTATGCATAATAATATCATAGTCAATTTTATTATTTGCAGGAGCACTTATTGTTATTCGCGGATTATTTTTAATCTTTAAACTAACAATCCGTTTGTTCATCTTCAAGTAATAATGATCCACCTTATAACCTGCTTTTTCCACTTCATCTGCATATTTTGATGTACTCATTAGTGTTTCTACCTTAGAATATCTATTTTTATGAGAATTATTATATACATATGGATAGCCAGAAACTTTTGCATATATAAAAATACTTACTACAATAATAACAATTATAATGCAAGGTATCCCAAGAAAAATCTTTTTCCTATTTGACATTACTGTTTTCTCCTCGTTTTAAGTATTCATAAAAATCTTCTTTATGTTTTTTCCTTTCAGCTTCCGTATAGCCTCCATTAATATGATTACTCCCAATTGTGTCAGCATCCATAATTTGATTAATTACTTTTTCGCCAACTTGTCTATTACCATCTCCATAGTTTTTATAAAATTCATCCACTCTATTTATAGCGTTTTTATTTATAGCATCGTTATATTGCGTTTGTACTCTAAAAATATTATCCCTGTTTGCTTCCTTCATTTTATTATAGGTATTTATCGCATCTAAGTCAGACGAAAAATCAACATCATCATAGCGTCCAGAATCAACGTCTCCTTTAAACGATATCTCTTCATGCTCATATCCCTCATTTGCAAGATGACTTATATTGTGTAGAGCATTACTAATTGAAAGAAAGCGAGTCCAACTTTTTTCCGTAAATGCCGCAATTTGAACAGCTTCATGCGCCAAATCTTTTTTACTAGTCGTATTTTTATGCTGAGTATCAACTGCATTTTTCAATGTGTTAATTTCAGAATTAGATAAGCCATACTGTTTACATAGGTTATATAAATCGTCTTCCTCCATTGTTCCACAGATTGCCTTCCAGCGCCTAGCTACATAATTATCAGATGCACAAGAAGCAATAATCCGATTAAATTCATAAATAACCTGTTCATTATCCCAATTTTTTTCATTTGCTGTTTTTAAAATACCTTCTTGTAATTCATAGATAACTTCAGCTTCAGAATTTTTTATCCCATAAGTTTCTACATAATCTTGTATTATATCATCTTTATTAATTTGATTAATACTCATAACTTGTTTTCCTTGACGAATTTGCCATTTTTGATTAATTGTCTTAACCCAGTCCAGATTCAAACCAGTTGTCCCAAATGTTCCACTTGTTCCATTCCAAGCAGTTTTTGTTTGGGCAATCCCTTGGTCAATGGCCTGTTTCAAGCTCGCAATTTCTGAAAAAATACTCGGCGAACTCGCATGGAAATCCCGTAACTTTCGAAGTTTATCTTCCAGTTCTTCCTTATTGGTTTGATAAGCCTGGATCAAATCTTGATTGAGATTGAGTTGCGTTCGCTGATCCGTTTCGGGTAATAGAGATTGTGTAATTTCTGTTTGAAGCGCATTCGCTTGGTTAATAAGGTCATTTGCTTTTCGAATTTGTTCTTCCAGCTCAGATTCCTTTAAGTCCCCACTATCCACTTCACTTTGGTAACGTTCCGGGAATTTCTTAACGGCTTCTTCTGTCGCTTCTGTCAATAAAATACCACCCTGAACTAAAGGGTAGAGTACCGCACTATAATAGGCTTTAGCTGAGTCATATGCCTTTCCTATCAAAAAAGGTTCTAGGGTAAACTGACTAATTGCTTGTTGAAGAGCTTCATAGCCCTCTAAATGTTGCTGGCAAACCTGACTCGTACTAGTCGCTTGGGCTTTCGACTTTGACACATACATATCAATGCTCATGCTTTCCCCTCCTGTTCGTCTAAGAATGCTTTTCTTTTTCCGTAGGCGACTTCATCGACTTGTTCTTCTAGGTCTCTTTTTTCTTGTTGCAAGGTTTCTTCCATGATGTCAAAATGCTCTTGCGTGGATCGTGAAAGGGAAAAAACCCGTTCTTGCATGTCTTCACGCAAAAACGCCCGATCATTTTTCCGAAACTGCCAACTCACCTCTTCCACAAATCGGAGTCCTTGTCGAAAATGGTTCTCATAGGCCTCTTGAAGTTGCTGAACAGCCCGCCTTTTTTGTTGATTTTCGTCCACTTTCCCCATTAACCGCCGTTCCTCTTGCTGCCACTCGGTCCACGTCTTCATGATGTCGAGCCTCCAATCGATGAAAGGCTGTCCCCTATTTCTGCATCTTTCGCGGCAAAGGCCTCCGCGACACTTTGCAAGTTCGTACTTGCTGCCGTTAACGCACTCGCAATCTGGGAAACTGCTTCGACTTCTGCTTGAATGGCCGTGTGCGCCTGTGTGTTCCCTCCAACTGTTGTTTCTTCATCCTTCGTAACGGTTGTTCCTTGTTTTTGAAGTGTCGAAACCGCCTGTTGAAGCGCGGTGGCTTTTTCGGAGGCTTGGCCTAAATCACTCGCTACTGTGCTCATTCATGCTCCTCTCCTTCTTACTTTTTAGAAAAAACGACTCTTACGAGAAACTCATAAGGGGCGTATTCGGTATTAGGCTTAAAATCCGAAGTTTTGAGAAAGTTGTTGGTCTTGTTCTTCCACCGCAGTGGCTGTTTTTTGAAGTTGTTGTTCAATTTGGTCCATCAAATTCGCAAACTCGGTTACTTTTGGTTTCAACTGATTAAACTGATCATCAAATTTTGCAAAAGCTTGTCCTTCCCATTCGCTCCGAAGTTGTTCTTGGGTTTGAGATAAGCGTTGTAGCATTTGTTCGATATCCCGTGCGCTTGTGCCGTATGTTTTGGCACGATCTCGTAATTCAGCCGGGCTCATTCTGATTTGTCCTGACATTCTACTCCATCTCCTATTTTATGTATTTTTCTTGCAATTATAATATACCATATTTTAGAAATGAAATTGTGTCGAATTTATGAACTTTTTACCGAAAGATATACAAAAAAACACCACCAACTTGTGGGAGTTGATGGCAAAAAGGGATTAAGTAGTTGATGAAATGCTTGGATAAAAGTAATCTTAAAGGATTCCCCTACCTGATGAGATAAGGGAACCCGTTACTTTACCCAAACTTACTATATCATATTTCCTTGTTTTATTGTGTGACAATTTTGTGAACTCTTGTTAAAAAACATAAAAAAAGACCAACCTGCGGTTCTTGAACAGGTTGGTTAAAGTTTTTCGAACAGAAACAAATTCATTGTAGCATATGCAACGACTGATAGTAAACAGGTTTAGAGCATAAAAAAAAAGAACCCCGCCCAAAAAAGGACGAGGTCGCAGCATAGTAAGGGAGTTGGCAATGCAATCACCCGTGCATAAGGGGGTGCTCATGCA
>NZ_JAATJW010000034.1 GCF_011800755.1 Listeria valentina | reverse complement strand
TATGTATGGCGGGCCCGTGCAAGTATCAATGGAAAACAAAAGGAGCGTTCAGGCGCTTGTAAATTGAAACGAGAGGCACAAGATGCTGGGAACAAGGCTTACAATGAATTATTGCGTCAAGAAAAAGCATCAATAGTTTATGACAATAACTTGACTATCAAAGACTCTATCAAAGAATGGCTTGATGAATATAAGCATGGCACGATTAGCGTGAAGACAGAAAAGATATATCGTGGCCATATAAAAAATCATATCATCCCCCATCTAGGAAATTTTAAAGTTACAAAATTAAATCGAATAACTTATCAAAAATTTATTAATAAACTTGTTGAACAAGGATACTCCAAAAAAACCATTCGTTTGATAAATGCTATAATGTGTAACTTTCTTGATTTTATGATACATGAAATGCGTATGATTGATTATAATTGTGCTTCAAAAATCAAAATAAAAACAGATGAGACAAATAAGCAAGAAGACGAAAAAAACATGTTCTATACAGACGATGAAATCAAATTGATTTTTGAGTATAGTCGTAAATTAATAAAAAATACTCGCAATGAAGTATGCGCTGATTTCATTGAGGTATTGTTATATACAGGGCTTCGTATCAGCGAACTGCTAGCTATTCAAGAAGAAGACTATGATGCTGAATCAGGGACTATATCTATCAATAAACAACTATCACCTGATCATCAAATTAATAATCCAATTTTCACACCACTTAAAACTGAAGATTCATATCGTGAAGTCATTTTAGATAGTAGAACAAAAAGAATAATCCAAAACAGATTACTAGCAAATAAAAAAGAAAAGCTTCGTCTTCCACCAAATATCATTCAACATTCTTTTATATTTTCTTGTAACGGATCAACAATAGGTAGAAGCGCAGTACGACGATACATTCATAAAATTTGCAAAGCATCAGGGGTTCGCTATCATGAAAAACACGCAATTCATGCGTTCAGACATACTCACATTAAACAATTGGTAGAGGCTGGGGTTCCTCAAGTAGTTATTCAAAAAAGAATTGGACATTCTAAGAGTTCCGCAATAACTGCGCATTATATGCATACAGACAATAAAATGAATGAATTGGCATCTAAAAATTACGAGAAATTAATTTCCGATAAATTTTAGGGGTGGAATTAGGGGAAGTTTCGAAAGAACTCCTAGACCCATTGGGAGACTAGGAGTTCTGAAACTATGCCCTAAAACGTTGATTTAGCGGTCTTTTATTTGAAAAAAACGGAGAATTTTGCTAGAATAAGGACGTTGGGCTTCTTTTTTCCTAAAGCGTTCATTCATCTTGTCCCCTTAGTAAAATGGATATTACAAGACCCTCCTAAGGTTTAGTTGTAGGTTCGATTCCTACAGGGGACGTTATTTTATTATAAGGCGTGAGAGCGAGTTTCGATTTTCATCGAGCTCGTTTTTTATTTGACTGGGCAAAGACTTCCGACTTTATAAAAGTATACGAAACTAAGTACAATTAATAGATAGATAATTGCCAATGTATCCTATTAAATAAAACCAGCCTCGTTCCCGAAGAAATCAAGGCTGGTTGAATAAGTTTTATTTTTTCTCTACTAAGCGGAAATGTTGCCAAGGCTGAATCGTTTCAAGCAAGTAGCGTTCTTCTGGGACCACACGAGCTACAACATTTGTATTTCCTGAGTTTTCCATAGCTTGAAGCGCGATTTGCATTTCGCCTTTGTAACGTTCATAACCATTATTATCGACCGTCACATCGCCTAATTCAAGCGAAACTGTGTCATGCGGGGCAAAATCAAATTGCTTGTAATTCACACGCGTCATTGTCGAACGAATCACATAAGCTGACACATCGCCACGATTAAAGTGCTTTTGCGTCAAGACAAGTTCTTTTTCTACTTCTGTTGCTTGATCCAAGAACTCAACAGAAAGTTCTAGTTCATTGCGATTTAGTTCGCTCAAAGCTTTTAGTTCTGCTTCAGAAGCAAACATATTGCCAACAATCACATCATCAATCAAGCCCGTATTCCAAAGATCTTTCGCTTGAACTGCAATGTCCATCCCACGATGCTCTTCAAGTGTTGGAAGCCCACCATCTACGACAAACCACGGACCATATTTTCCTTCGTTTGAAGAAACAAAAGCGGCCGTCCGCAAGTTCAAATCTTTAAACTGCTTGCTCGTCCGTAAGAAATGCTCACGGGATAAAGCCGTATAACGACGTGGATAAAAATTGTGGCAGCCAATAATATTTGCTCGGTTAGCTTGATAACTCAAAATATTATCCACATAGCTCGTTCCATTACTGATGTTTAGTTCAATCATCAAATTATTGTCATCAAATGACATTTCAGCTTCCTCTGAACCCGAGAAGCCAAGATCTAGTCGAAGTCCAGAAAGACCGATTTCTTTAAAACGATCAAGTTCTTTGTAGGTGATATTAAGCGATTCAAAAACCGTTGGATCAACGTCAGCAATCACTTCAAATCCAAGTTCATTCGCACGTTTACAAATTTTTTCGAGCTTGGAAAACTCTTCTTTGTCATTTGCCGAAATTAGACACGTGAAAATACGACTGAAGCCATATTTTGCTGCCATTTCCACATAATTTAACGAATCTTCAAGTGGTACATGTTGCGGAAAAACCGAAATTCCTAATTTTCTCATAACCTAAAAATCCTCTCTTCGAACGTTTTTTAAACACAAGTTGTAGTTTTATAGTGCGCGAACTTAATCCCTTTTCTCCATCATTGCATAGGCTTGATTCAAAACATTTTTACCGTTCATCGTTCCGTAATCAATCGCATCAATAATTTCAACAGGAATCTCACGCGAACCAAATTTGCGTTTAAGTCCTTTCGCTAAAAAGCGCACTTGCGGAGCAAGCAAAACTACATCAACCTTTGAAATGTATTTCGAGACATCTGCTTCAGCAACCGCAATCACTTCAGCATCCAATTGTTGCAACGCAATTTCTTCCTGCATCTTTTGCACAAGCAAGCTCGACGACATCCCAGCAGAACAAATCAACATAATTTTTTTCACGCTTTCCTACCTCCAACAATGATGATTCACTGTCCACTCACATTAAATGCAAGTTTTATGCCAACCAAAACAGCGTCACACCAGGTTTTTTAGATTCTTTGGGCTAGAAGGAGAAGTGTGTAAGCCTACACACTTCTCAGTTTAAGCTTCCACTCGATTGGCAAGCATCATTTGTGTCAAATACGCGATTTCAGATTGCGGAACAGTGATTTGATACTCACGCTCCACATTTTCCATCATTTGTTGTGTGACTTGCATTTCTACAAGGTGCTTTTTGGCAAACTCATTCAAATCTGGGAATTCCCGGTCAACTGCCCCAAGACGCATTCGCTCAATCAAGAAAGCCATGTGTAAAATCATCCCAATATCGACGCCCGATTCAAGAATCAAATTCAACTGAATTTGCAATTCCGAAATTAACTTCCGCAAGAAATAAACCAAATCTTCCACAGAATCCACCGCTTTAAGATTTCCAGAAAGAGAAGCAATCAATTTTTCATACGGAACTTCATCGCTAATGATTCGCTTCGCAATATCTAAACCATCATCCGAAAAGACTTCGAGCGCACTGAAAAACGGGATATCTTGATATTCAAATTCAACAGAACCCATAATCGCTAGGATATTAAATTCCTCTTTCAGCTGATCAATTCGTTCTCGGAAAGCATCCTTATGCAGAAACTGCAAAATAATAATCTCCACTTTGCTTTCATCAATAATCGGAGCAATACGCTTGCGGAGCTGTTCAGCCACTCCTTCGCCCGTAAAGCAAGTCAAAACAACCGCATTTTTAACCGGTCTTGCTCGCAGTACATGCGCCTTATATTTATTTTCAAACAGTTGCTGACAACTTTGATAAATATCTTCTAATCCACGACCAAGCGATGCTTTTCGAATCGCTTCTAAAACGACAGGCGTACTTGTCATTGTCACCGTTTTTGTTCGAATCCCTAACTCTTCCATCAACATGTTCCCAAAAGAAGCGAGCGACCCCATATCAGATAAAATGAGCAAGCCTTTTTGCGGGTTTAACTTCAAAACGCGATTTTTCACTTTTTCATACATTGTTTGAACGTCCATTGTGAGCGGCATATCAATCGCCGTTCCCGTTTCAATGCTAAGCAGTTCTTGCACCGTTTCAACCATACTCGTTGCCGTACTGCGCCCGTGCATCAAGACAAGGACTTCTACTTGCGATTCACTACTCACAAACATCGAGTCGACCACTTCGGCCGTCAAAAACATCGTTAAAAAGCCTATTTCATCAAATGGAATTTCAATTTGAAGCGCTTGCTCGATCATCGCTGAAAGTTCAATCGCCGCTTGGAATTCCTTCGGATATTTTTTCCGGACATTATTTAAATCCGGGTGAATAATATGCTTTTGCTCGCGAATTCGTTCAATCGTACTTTGCAAGTGAAGTGCAAAAGCGAATTTCATCTTATCATTGTAACTTCGCTCAAGACGCTTTTCAGCAACATCATAAACCGCTTCCGTGAGCTCCCAAACAGCTGGATCAATGATTTCTTTCGCCGTTTGTTGCGTTGGAAGTTGCTCCATGTAATCAAGAAAATACTGATCCACATCAACATAAAGCTCGGCTTCTAGTTCACTCCCGTCTTTCCCTTCTTTCAAAAGTTCTTCCGCGCGATCTTGAATTGCCTGATACACATCATCCACTTCGACAACAATATCCGGTCCCGGCTCACTTGCATCTGCAAATTTAAAAATCGTTTTATTTACATCAATCAAGCGATTTAATTTTTCCGGCTCATCTTTCATGTGTAGTAAACCTTTTTGCACATGGATCGGTAAATCATCTTGCTCGATCAAAATATAATTAGCTGCTTTCGTCTTGTAATGCAAGAACGCTTTCGCACAAGCCAGCTTCAAATCACGCTGCAATTGCCCGACATTTGCGCTCGCATGATAAAGCAAGAAAGCCATCAAAGCTTGGCGATGCACACGAATCGACTGATTCAGTCTTCTCGCTTCTTGCTTCAAGAAAAACTCCACTAATTGATAGCGCTCTTCCATGCTACGTTCAGCAAGCTGTGGCAAAGTGATCGTCATTGGAATCCGGCGCGTAAACGTTTCGAGCAAAAAATTATCCGGCGATTCCGTTGTTGCGCCAATAATTTCTACCTGCGCTCGGTGCACCTTTGAACTTTCTCCAAGCGGTCGAAACTCGCCCTTATCAATAAACGTAAACAGCATTTCTTGTCCTTCAGGCGGCAAACGATGAATTTCATCTAAGAACAAAATTCCTCCGTCTGCTTGTGCAAGCAAGCCATCCCGTGTTTCCTCAGCGCCTGTGTAAGCGCCTTTTACAACTCCAAAAATATGCCCAAACAAAAGTTGTGGATTTTGAGCATAATCAGCACAGTTAAAAGAAATAAACGGGGCATCTTGCGGGATCACTGTCGATTCGCGAGCAAATTCATACATGCACTCAGCAAAAAGTGATTTCCCTGTTCCCGTCTTTCCTAGAATTAAAGTGTGTAAACCATTCGGCGGATAAAGAATCGCTGCCTTGGCTTGTTGGATGCTAATCTTCAAACTTTGATCTGACCCAATCAAACGGTCAAAAGCTGTCGCATCCCCTTTTTCACGCTTCCTCTCAGCAAGCGTGTTTTTCAACGTTTCATAATAAACGGGTTTTCCTGGAAGCTTCTTGATCTTGTTTTCTTTAAACAAATCGTTCAGATAGCGGCTGGCATTGGCACGATCCATGTTGAGTTTACTAGCTACGTCAACCGCAGTCGCTTTTTGATTCAGCTCATCTAAGAAGGTTAAGACTTCCTCTTTTCTACTCGCCATCCTTTTAGCTCCTTTAAACACTATGCCTCCATTATACACGTTTACACACATAAGTCGCAATAGCTGTTTTTAAGCAAGAAAAAACCGCCAAATCAGCGGTTTCTCTTCTTCGTATTCTTTGTCATTTTGTTTTCCTTTGCTTCACCTGGTGAAACAAGCTTCCCGCCAAAAAAGCGAACCGGAAGAGCCGACTTCCCAAGCTCCTTCAAAAACTGTTTCAGCGACCGAAGCTCCCGTTGATTCACAAACGACAGCACCGTTCCAGCTTTCCCCATTCGGCCCGTCCTGCCAGCCCGATGTGTGTATTCCCTTGCACTTTCCGCGATGTCATATTGAATCACATATGGCAAATCGGGAATATCGAGACCGCGCGCCGCAATATCCGTGACAATCAAATACTGCAGCTTGCCTGCTTTAAATTCGCGCAACACTTTTTGTCTCGTTTCCTTGCGTAAATCCCCGTGGATCCCCGCAGCCGCAACACCATCAAACTTCAATTTTTCAAGCAAAATGTCCATCCGTGGCTTATCACGCACAAACACGAGCGCTTGCATGCCATCCACTTGAGTAATCCGCCGAATCAGACTCGCCTTCTCGCGGTTTTCCACTTCCATATAAAGATGCGTCACATTTTCCGTTGCACGTTTTGCCGGACTTACTTCAATTTCAACCGGTTCGCGCTCAAACTGCCTGAAAAAAGCATCCGGATCGAGCGGACGTGTTGCAGAAGCAAGCACTAGCTGCACATCACGCTTCGCATGGCGAACAATATCCATCGTCATTCGACTATTTTCTTTCGATAACAACTGATCCGCCTCATCGAGCGTCACCACTTGCACACTATGCATCTTCACTTTTTTTCGGTCGATAAGTTCAAGCAACCGTCCCGGTGAAGCCACAATAATTTGCGGTTTTTTCTTGAGTTTCTCAAGTTGCCGCTTTAAATTCGCCCCGCCAATAATCGGCATCACAGAAATTTTCTTCTCCGGCGCTATAAACAAACGAATCGCATCCGCAATTTGCATCACAACCTCATGGCTTGGCGCAAGAACAAGCCACTGCAGTTCCGGCTTTGCTTCGATTTTTTCGAGGATCGGGAGCGTATATGCGACCGTCTTTCCCGTTCCAGTTGGCGAAATCGCAAGCGCGTCACTTCCAGCTTTCAGCACCCCGTAAAGTTCCGTTTGAATCTCCGTTGGCTCCTCAAAGCCATTTGCCGTAAAAGCCTGCTGCCAGTGCTCCAATAAATTCTCTTTCATGCGTATACTCCTTTTCCTTGTATCCTTCAAACATCATACCATAAAATAAGTCGCCTCACTTGATTTTTTCAAGAAAAGCGACCAAAGTTTGCTTATTTTTCCGCGTCGAAATAAATATCATTTTGATGGCGCAGTTCATTCGAAATCCTTAAGACCTTAACGCTTAAATCTCGTAATGCTTCATACGCAGCTGTATCCTTTTGTTCAATAATTTCAGCAAAGCGTGCCGCTTCAAATTGCATATCATTTTGAACGACTGGTTTCGCAAGCTCGAGCACTTCTTCGTCGTGATTACCATGAAATTCCAATTTTTCGATCGAAGTGAGCGGCTCAATCAAAAGCGTTCCTTTTTCCCCGTAAATCTCACTATTCAAAAAGGACGTTGAATTTTTCCCTTGAATGATCGTCACGTTAAAATCGCCATATTCTAAAATCACAGGCCCCATCGCATCAACACCTGTTCTCATCTTGGTTGCAAAATAATGTGCCGCTTTCGGTTCACCAAAGAGCGCCACCGCCGAATAAAGCGGATAAACACCTAAATCCGTAAGTGAGCCTCCTGAAAAATGAAGAGAAAAAATATTCGGTTCTTTCCCCTCAAGCACTTGATCGTAGCGTGATGAATATTTCATATAGGCAAGTGTTGCACCATGGATCTTGCCCACTTTCCCAAGATTTTCTTGTAAAATTTTAAAATTAGGTTCTTGAATATGGCGCGCCGCTTCAAATAAAAACACTCCATTTTCCTGAGCGACTTGATGCGCCTCGGAAAGTTCATCTACCGTTGAAAAAATAGGTTTTTCCACAATCACATGCTTGCCAGACTTCAAAAATTGCAGCGCATGTTCAAAATGAAGCGCATTAGGCGAAGCAATATAAACCCCATCAATCGCATCACTTAGCGCCATACTCTCGATATCCGTGAAGAGTTCTTGCGTCGCTCCGTATTTTTCAGCAAAATCCGCCGCTTTTTCCAAAGTTCGTGAATAAACCGCGCGCAGTTCCCACTTTCCAGATTGCATTGCCCCATCAATAAAAGAATCCGTAATCCAATTTGTCCCGACAATTCCAAGTTTTAGCATATTTCGCTCCCCCAATCATTCGTTTCCTCTTTAGTATAACCTAAAAAAGAAATTTTTACTCGCAAGAAAAACGGATGCCAAAAGCCTTCCGCCTCCAAGCACCCGTTCTCCTTTTATAGTGACTCCGCCTCACGGTAAAAAGGTTTCCCCCATCAAATAAAAATCGACTTCCCGTGCCGCCTCGCGACCTTCTGCAATTGCCGTTACAACAAGACTTTGTCCATAGCGGGCATCCCCACAAGCAAAAATTCCTTCCTCGCTTGTCCTGTAAAAGCCTTTCGCAGCATCAATCGTTTGTCGCTCCGTTTTCTTCACCTTGAAGTTTTCAAAAACCGCGTCTTCTGCTCCTTCAAAACCTGCAGCAATCAGCACCAAGTCGGCATCAAAAATTCGTTCCGAGTCAGCCACTTCACGGTAACGCTTCGTTTCTTCATCACGCTCAACTTCAACCGTCCGAATCCCCGTCAGTTCGCCCGCCGCATTTTTCACAAAACCAACCGGACTAAGCAAATATTCACGCGGATCCATCCCATACACAGCTTCCGCTTCTTGATGCGCATAATCCATTTGAAAAACATTCGGATATTCCGGCCACGGGTTACTCGCCGCTCTCACTTCCTCTGGCTTCCCTCGCCTTCCAAGCTGCACAATCGATTTAGCCCCTTGGCGAAGCGCCGTTGCAACACAATCCGCTCCCGTGTCACCGCCTCCGATGATGATTACTTTTTTTCCAGCCGCCGAAAGCGTTTGTTCTTTTTTCTCAGCAAGCAAATCTTGGATGCTCGCTGTTAAATAAGGAACCGCCAAGTGAATCCCTTTTGCGTCGCGACCAGGAACTTTCACTTCACGAGCCTTGCCAGCACCTGTTGCCAAAACGATCGCATCAAAGTCCCGCTTCAACTCTTCATACGGAATATCTTTCCCACAGTCGACACCCGTCACAAAACGAATCCCTTCCGCTTCAAGCAACTGAACACGCCTTAAAACACTTTCCTTATCAAGCTTCATCGTCGGAATCCCGTACATCAAAAGTCCGCCGATTCGGTCGCTTTTTTCAAACACCGTTACCCTATGCCCCGCTTGATTGAGCTGATCGGCACAAGCAAGGCCCGCAGGTCCAGAACCAATCACAGCAATTTTCTTTTCCGTCCGAACTTTCGGCGGATTCGGTTTGATCCAACCTTCCGCAAATCCCCGGTCAATAATTGCTTTTTCAATTGATTTAATCCCCACTGCCGGCTCGGAAATCGCTACCGTACAACTTCCTTCACAAGGAGCTGGGCAAACGCGGCCCGTGAACTCGGGAAAATTATTCGTTTTCAGCAAAAGCTCGAGCGCTTCCTTCCAGTCCCCGCGATAAACCGCATCATTCCATTCTGGAATCAAATTATGCAGCGGACAGCCAGAAACGCCATTTTTAATTTCCATCCCGATGCTACAAAACGGAACGCCACAATCCATGCAGCGAGCCGCTTGAATCGTCAATTCTGCTTCACCAAGTGGCAAACTATATTCGTTCCAATCGTTTACCCGTTCTTTTGGTTTCCTGACGGGCGTTTCAATACGATCATATTCCATAAAGCCAGTCGCTTTTCCCATTTTCGTTCGCTCCTTTCCTAATGAACTTGTTTCGCATTTTCCTTCGTACTTTCGTAAAAAGCCGCGAGTTCCGCTTCGCTAGCGTCACCTAGTTGTTCCGTCAAATTCGTAATCCGCGTGCGCATAGCTTCATATTCAGTCGGTATCACATATACAAAGTGATTTACTTCCGCTTCAAAATCAAGCAAGATTTCGCGTGCCTTCGCGCTTCCCGTTGCCTGCTCATGGCGCAATAATAAACCATGCAATCGAAGCTTTTCGCTTTCAGTGAGCGCGCTTCGCACACTGACCAGTTCTGGATTGATCTTTCCTTCAAGCGTCGCAAGGTCTTCCGCGTAAAGATAAGCGACACCGCCACTCATTCCTGCAGCAAAGTTCGCACCAATTTCGCCTAGCACGACTACCGCGCCACCTGTCATATATTCGCAACCATTATCACCAATTCCTTCAACGACCGCTTCCGCTCCACTATTTCGGACAGCAAACCGCGCTCCTGCTTTTCCGGCAAGGTAAGCCTCTCCGCCAGTTGCCCCGTAAAGCACCACATTTCCTGCGATCGCGGATAGGTGCGGGTCAACCGGGGTTCGCGCGTCATGAACGACAGCAAGCTTCCCGCCGGAAAGCCCCTTCCCGAAATAATCATTGGCATCGCCGACTACGCGGAGCGTCATCCCATTTGGAACAAAGGCGCCAAAACTTTGCCCGGCAGACCCGCTAAATGTGAAGCGAATCGTGTCGTCCGGAAGCCCCGCTTGGCCGTATTTCTTGCTGATGGCCGAACCAACTATCGTGCCCACCGCTCGGTCGATGTTGCGAATCGCGAAACTTTGTTCCACCGTTTCTCCCGAAGTTAACGCCGGTTCAGCCGCTTTTAACAAGAAACGCTCGTCCAACGTCTCTTCGAGTTGATGGTTTTGGCCTTTCGTACAAAATTGATCGGCTGCTTGGTAAAACGCATCCATGTATAGTAAATTGGAAAAATCGAGATATTTTGCTTTCCAGTGTTGCTCTTTTCGCGCTGTTTCTTTGAGATACTCTTTATGACCAATAATTTCATCTAACTTCCTTACGCCAAGATTTGCCATTAACTGCCGCATTTCCCTTGCGATAAACGTAAAGAACTGAACGACATAATCTGCCGAACCCGTAAATTTTTTCCGCAGTTCCGGATTTTGTGTCGCGACACCAACCGGACAAGTATCCATGTGACAAACGCGCATCATGACACAGCCTAACGTAACAAGCGGAGCCGTTGCAAAGCCAAATTCTTCTGCACCAAGCATCGCCGCCACTAAGACATCTTTTCCTGTCATCAACTTGCCATCGGTTTCAAGCACCACTTTATTGCGTAAATCATTCAAGATGAGCGTTTGCTGGACTTCCGAAAGCCCGATTTCCCAAGGTAAGCCCGCATGGCGGATACTGCTTCTTGCAGCTGCTCCCGTACCGCCTTCATAGCCACTTACAGAAATCACATCGGCTTTTCCTTTAGCAACCCCAGCCGCAATCGTACCAACACCTGTCTTTGAAACTAACTTGACGCTAACTCGAGCCGCCGGATTCGCATTTTTCAAGTCGAAAATCAACTGGGAAAGGTCTTCGATCGAATAAATATCATGGTGTGGAGGCGGTGAAATCAGCCCCACTCCTGTCGTTGAACCACGCGTTTTGGAAATCCACGGATAGACCTTCCCGCCTGGCAAATGCCCGCCTTCGCCGGGCTTTGCCCCTTGCGCCATCTTGATTTGTAATTCCGAGGCGTTCACGAGATAGTGGCTAGAAACGCCGAACCGGCCAGAAGCAACTTGCTTGATGGCACTTCGTTTGGAATCACCATTTGCACTTTTGATAAAACGTGCTGGATTTTCTCCACCTTCGCCGCTATTGCTCTTCCCGCCAATTCGGTTCATCGCAACAGCTAGCGCTTCATGCGCTTCTTGGCTAATCGAGCCATAGCTCATCGCACCCGTTTTAAAACGTTTGAAGAGACTTTCTTCCGGCTCCACCTCATCAAGTGAGATAGGCTTTCTTCCCGTTTCTAGCTTTAAAAGTCCCCGCAAAAACGCTTGATTATGGTTTTCCATTAAGTCTCGGTAAAGATCGTAAGCTTCTTGATCATTTTCACGTGTTGCGCGCTGCAAGGAATGAATCGCAAGCGGGTTAAATACATGATATTCCCCACCATTTGCGCGGTATTGGTATTCTCCACCTGAATCAAGGGTTTGGCTCGCGATTCCTTGCGTCTTGAAAGCCTTGCGGTGCCGCAGCCAAACTTCTTCGGCAATCACAGCAAGAGGAATTCCGGAAAGCTTACTCGCCGTTCCAGTGAAGTACTGATCGATTACTTGATTAGAAAGACCAATGGCTTCAAAAATTTGTGCACCACGGTAACTTTGCACCGTTGAAATCCCCATTTTCGACATAACTTTCAAAAGTCCATCCGTGAGCGCTTCAAGATAGCGCGTTTCGGCTTCCTCGAGACTAAAGCCTTTAATGCGACCGCGTTCAATTTGGCTTTGAAAAAGCTCGATCGCAAGGTAAGGAAAAACGGCATCCGCCCCGTAGCCAATCAAAAGCGCCGTATGATGCACATCGCGCGCTTCTGCTGTTTTCACGATAATGCTTGCTTTCGTTCGTAAGCCGCGTCGCGTTAAATAGTGATGCAAGCCGCTCGCCGCAAGAAGAGCCGGAATGCCCATCCACTCTTCACTCACACCTTCATCCGTCAAAACAATTAAAGAACTGCCTTCCGTTTCAATCGCCGTTCTCGCTCGTTCGAAAAGCGCTGCTAAAACCTCGTCCAGCTTCTCCCGTTCGTCTTCGCGGAAAAGAATCGGAAGCACCGTCGTTTTCGTACCAAATTTCGTTTGATTTTCAAGTGCTTGAAACTCTAAGCGAGAAAGCACAGGTGTTGCTAAACGAATTCTGTTCGCATTGGCGCCGCTCGGCTCGAGAATATTCCCTTCATCGCCAAGCAGTGTCATCGTTGAAACAACCGCTTGCTCTCGCAACCCATCAATCGGTGGATTCGTCACTTGGGCAAACAGTTGCTTGAAGTAATGGAATAAAAGTTGTGGGCGATTCGAAAGAACAGCAAGTGGCGCATCATAACCCATCGCACCAGTTGGGTCTTTCTTTTCTACAACCATCGGAATCAAAATTTTACTTAGTTCATCTTGCGTATAGCCAAAAGCTTGTTGCAGCTTCATGAGTTCATCGTGATTCCTTTTGTTAGTCTCTAAGTTTTCTCTTGCACTTAATTCGTTAAGGTCTGTTAAGTTTTCCTCTAACCATTCTTTATAAGGCGCTTCGTGCATAATTTGTTGCTTCAATTCCTCATCTGAAATGATTCGACCTTTTTCAAGATCGATCAAAAGCATTTCTCCTGCGCCCACGATTTCTTTTTTGATGATTTCATCTGGCTCAACCGGAATCACGCCCGTTTCAGAAGAGTAGATAATCGTATGGTCTTTAGTTTCATAATAACGTGCTGGTCGAAGCCCGTTTCGGTCGAGGATCGTCCCGATGACACGTCCATCTGTAAAGGAAATCGAAGTCGGTCCGTCCCACGGCTCCATTAGCGTCGCATGATAGGCATAAAAATCCCGCTTATAGTCTGCAAGTTGCTCGTTTTTATCCCACGGCTCTGGAATCAGCATCATCGCGGCATGTGGCAAGCTGCGCCCAGTTTGAACTAGGAATTCAAGCGCATTATCGAGCGTAGCGGAATCACTGCCATTTTCGTCAATGATCGGCCGAACAAATTCGAGTTTTTCTTGCAAAAGTGAACTTTTCACTCGTTTTTCCCGTGCTTTCATCCAGTTTACATTGCCGCGCTGTGTATTGATTTCGCCGTTGTGTACTAAATAGCGGTACGGATGTGCTCGTTCCCAGCTTGGAAAAGTGTTGGTTGAAAAACGGGAATGAACAAGCGCAAACGCGGACGTGTACGCTAGATCTGCAAGGTCTAGGTAATAAGCGCTGATTTGTTCTGGCGTAAGCATCCCTTTATAAATAATCGTGCGTGTCGATAAACTCGGAACATAAAATGTTTCTTTGATTTCAGCATTGTTTTTTGCAAAATTTTCAATTTGTCGGCGGATCACGTACAGCTCCCGCTCAAATTCGCGTTCTGTTAAACCCGCTGCTTTCCTGATAAAAACTTGATAAATCGCGGGCTCTTTTTCACGAGCCTTTACACCGATTTGACTTGAATCTGTCGGTAGTGCGCGAAAGCCAAGGAAAGTTTGCCCAGCTTCTTCGATCAAGTGAATCAGCTTTTCCATCAAACTTTTCCGTTCTGCTTCAGACTTCGGGAAATTGAGCATCCCGACCGCATAATGATGACGCGGTGGAAGTGAGATTCCTACGTCCCCACAAACTTTCCGAAAAAAAGAATCCGAAATTTCAAGTAGAATTCCTGCCCCGTCACCCGTATCTCCATCAACTTCACCGCCGCGATGCTTCAACTTACAAAGCATATGAATTCCATCTGTCACAATCTTATGGCTTGGGTGATTCTCTACATTCGCCACAAAACCAATTCCGCAAGCATCATGTTCTTCTCGTGGATCATAAAGACCGTGCGGCGCCGGCATTCCAAGCTTTTCCATTGAAATTCCTCCTTCAGTTCTTCCATTTATATAAATAAACTAAATTAATAGAAAATTTAACACTTTTGTTTAAAACCACCATTTTAAGGGGTATTTTCTATTTTAGCGCTTTTCATTTATCGAAACAATATATATAATAGAATAAAACTATCTCTTTTTGAGAATGATAGGAGTATTAAAATGGAACTACGCCAATTAAAATATTTCATGGAAGTAGCCCGTGTGGAGCACATGACGCAAGCGTCCGTCAATCTGCACGTAGCCCAATCAGCCGTTAGCAGACAAATCATGAAACTCGAAGAAGAACTTGGGGTTTCACTATTTGAACGTGTCGGTCGAAATATGCGCTTAACTACGATTGGCACGAGCTTTCTCGAGCAAGTGAAGCGCGCCACACATGAGCTTCAAAAAGCCGAAGCTCTCGTAACTGAATATTCTAATCCCGATATCGGAACCGTTCAACTTGGTCTCCCGAATTCCCTTGCACCACGTGTTCTTCCTTCTGTTATCAGCGCATTTCGAGAAAAGTACCCGCAGATCACTTATGAATTTCGCGAAGGTTCGAATGCAGAACTAACAGCCATGATTCGGTCAGGAGAGCTCGATTTAACCTTTCTCTCCCCGCTTCAAGCAGAAAATGAAATCTTCAGCGCCACACGATTTTTCGACGAAGAATTAAAACTAATCGTTCCAGCCAATCACCCGCTCGCAGCCCAAAATAGTGTTTCCTTAAAAGAATTAGCGCAAGAAAAATTCATTCTTTACCCCGAGGATTTTAATTTATATCAAATTGTAACTACCGCTGCACAGAAAAAAGGCTTTGTGCCCGAAGTTGCATTCAGCAGCCAAGACTTCTATACCATTCAAGGCCTTGTTGGCGCTGGACTGGGCATTAGCATCTTGCCCGCGATGATTCTAGACGGAGCCGTTTTCAAAAACACGAAAAGCCTTTCCTTCACAGATTCAGAACTACACCGCTCCGTTGGTATCATCAAAACCAAAAAACGAAAGCTCGCCCCATCCGAAGCTTTATTTTACCAATTTATTCTCGACTTCTTTTCCCCAAACTAAAGGACAAAGCGTTTCCGCTTTGTCCTTTACTCAATCTCTAAAAATGGTTCTGGATACATCAACTTTCCAGCTAGCCCCGTAAAATTTTCTTCTCCGAAGTCAAGCACCATAAAATTTTCTTCTTCAACAGGAAAAGGCGCTTCTAACCCGTAAAGTTTAGCTTTTTGAAAACCAAAACGCGGATAAAAATCCGCATGCCCTAAAACGCTAATGGCACGAAAGCCAGCCTTTCGCGCTGCTCTTATTCCTGCTTCAACCAATTTCGAACCAATCCCATTGTGCTGCTCACGCGTTAAAACAGCAAGTGGTGCCAAAACAAGAATCTCAACATTTTGCTTTTCTTGGATAATACTTGCTTTCGTCAGCAAAAGAAAACCTGCCAGTTCATGAGAATCAAGTTCCGCTACGAGAGCGAGTTTTGGCAAATAAGCCTTCGTTTCCCGCAACTTTTCCACCAAATCCGCTTCAAGCGAGCTTGGGAAAGCGTCTTCAAGCAAAACCCTGATGAGCCTCTCGTCGCCCTTTTCTTCCGTTCGGATCCTCATCTTTCTTTCACCTCGACTCGATACTCTTCAAGGTCATTCATAGCTGCTCGAACCACATTTGGCGTCACCATTTGCGGCATCAAATGAATCATCTCACCCTCACGAGCAGCGCGATCCGCGACTTGAAGCAATTCAGTTTCTGTAACTTCTGAAAGCCCCAGTTCAGCAAGTGAAGCCGGTAACCCTAGTTTCTT
Source organism: Listeria valentina (assembly GCF_011800755.1). Taxonomy (GTDB): domain Bacteria; phylum Bacillota; class Bacilli; order Lactobacillales; family Listeriaceae; genus Listeria; species Listeria valentina. The sequence goes on along the minus strand of NZ_JAATJW010000034.1, from coordinate 8,881 downwards.
GTAAAAAGGCAAAAGCGCATCAATCTCGCTAAACTTCTCCTCAATTACGAGCTGAACCAAGATGCCATAGGCCACTTTCAACCCGTGCAAGACATCGTGCGACTTCTCAAGCAAAGTCAGCGCATCATGGATGGAGTGCGCCCCCGCTGTTCGCCCGTATTTATCGCCAAAACCGCCCACCATTCCAGCAAGCATAATATTCGTTTCGACCACTTTCACAAAAGCCGTTCCAAGTTCATGCCGCTCCATCTCAAGTAGCGCCGCCTCGCTCAGTTCCAGCAAATTATCCCGACATTTTCGCGCGGCAAATGCTGCCACTTCAATCGCTGTCGTCTTTTCAGGAAGCTCAGCGATCACAACGTTCGCTTCGTACCACTTCGCAAGCGTGTCCCCAATCCCGGCAACGAGGAGCTCTTTTGGCGAGTCGAGAATAATCGCCGGATCTAGCAAAACAAGCGCATTGCTCACGGGAAAAATATCAAACTGAATCATCTCACCCGTTTCCGTGTACATCACACTAAGTGGCGTATAAGCCGCACAAGTCGACGCGAGTGTCGGTAAAATCAAAACCGGTACGCAAGAAACAAAAGCGGCAGCCTTAGCTAAATCGGTAACCTTTCCGCCTCCAACAGCTACAATAGCTTCAAATTGTTCGGCTTCGATTTTTTCCTTCAAAGCATCCCTTGCCTCGTAGGTTACTTGACCCCCGTATTCCACAAAAACGGTTTCAAAGTTTGATAAGTCTGGAAATTTATGCCCGGCAGCTTTCCAAGAGGTACTCCCGTGCAAAACCAGTACCCGCTTCAAATTCCGACGCAGTAAATGTTCTGGAAGCTTATCCCAAGCTCCCACGCTTGATACATATTCAGCCGGTGCACCGCGAACAATTAATTCTTCTGTCATAAGTAAAACCTCCGCTTCGTTTGTTTTTCTCCATATTGTAAACAAGGAACCGGATCCCGTCAAGTTTAGCAAGGATCCGGTTTCCATCATTCTTTTGCGACAAGCAAATAATCATCTTTTTGTTCAAATTTCAAAATAAGTTCCGTGAAGACGCCTTCTTCAGAACGAATTTCAAGCGCATGCTCGAGTTTTTTCGACATTTGTTTAGCCAAATAAAGCCCCATCCCAGTCGCCTTTTTTTCTTGCCTTCCAGTAGACCCTGTAAAGCCTTGTTCAAAAACACGTGGCAAATCTTCTTGGCTAATTCCTCTCCCGTTATCGCGAATGTGAAGATGGGTCATGTTACTCGAGCAAGGTTTATCGCACCAAACTTTAATCACGCCACCTTCTTCTGTATATTTCAGCGCATTCGAAAACAGTTGATCGAGTATAAAGCCAAGCCACTTGCTATCCGTCCGCACATCCACATCCACTTCCCCCAGTTCCAATCGTTTATGTTCGGAAATGAAAAATTTGGAATGTCGCTTAATCGCTTCGCGGACAATCGTTCCTAGGTTTTGCTCTTGAATGAAGTAATCTTTTGCAAAGGTATCAAGTCGCGAGAAATAAAGAGCCTGCATCACAAGTTGATCCACGCGATCAAGTTCTCCGTCCACTTTTTCAAAAATCGTTTTCGTATCATTTAAATCCGGATTTTTGATCAACATTTTGCTAGCCACAAGAGGCGTTTTCACTTCATGAACCCAGTAAAGAATAAAATCATGATATTCTTCTTGTTTATCGACGAGCGCATTTATTTTCTTTTGCTCTTCCCTATGTTTTTTTCGCATGAGTTCATTAAAGAAAGCTTGCTCACTCGTACGTGGCTTGGGTAATAGTTCAATGACATTTTCTTCAATTTCCCCGTTAACGAGATCTTTCATTTCTTTCCAGTAGCGATATTTAAAACTGTAGCCGAGAATCAAATACGCCACGAGAAACAAGAACACAAACATGTACAAATAAATAATGTTACCAATCGTAAGTTTGCTATTTGGATCGATATAAATCAGAAGTCCGATAAAGCACATCACAATGGCAAAAAACAAAATAAAAAAGCGTTTATCGCGCACATAGCGCCAAAAGGTCATCACAAGCCCTCCTTACTAATCAGTAATTTCAAGCGGGACAAAGGAAAAAGCTTCGAAGTCAAACAGTCCTTGATCGGTCAATTTATATTCAGGAATAACCGGAAGCGTTAAGAATGAAAGTGTCAAAAATGGATCAAAACCATGAGCCGAACTAATCGAGCCAAATGCTTTTTCTAGACTTTTTAAAGAACTCGCCACTTCTTCAAAGGGTTGGTCGCTCAATAAGCCAGCAATCGGAAGCGGCAAAATTTCTTCCACTTTTCCGTCCGCTACGACAACAATCCCACCGCGCGCATCCGTTAACGTCTGTATCGCAAGCTCGATATCCGCATCGTTCATCCCCACTGCGACGATATTATGCGAATCATGCGCGACAGATGTTGCAAAGGCCCCGCGCGTAAGGCCGAATCCGGATACAATACCAAGGCCAACATTTCCTGTTCCTTTATGCCGCTCAACAACCACCATCTTGGCAAGATCACGTGCTATATCTGGCACGAACTCCCCGTTCATTCGGTCAAGCTGAACCTCTAGTTTTTCAGTAAATAAACTGTTCGGTAACATGCCGATAACTCGAACGTGATCGCTTAGAAGTTCTAGCCGCAAATCCTCAGTTTTTAGCGAGTGCCGAATTTCAGGGGAAGCAAACGCCGTCGTTTTTTTCGGGAAAGCCCCTTCGAAACGCTCGCCCTGGCTTACTACCACTTCGCCGCGTTTCATCACTTTTGTAATTTTAACCGATTCAAGCTCTTCAAGAAACAGGAGATCGGCTTGGTATCCCGCCGCAACAGCGCCGAGATAAAGCAAATTGTGACACGCGGCCGCATTGATCGTAGCCATTTGAATCGCCGTTATTGGCGGGATCCCATTTTCGATCGCCAGCTTGACGTTATAGTTAATCGAACCTTCCGAAATAAGATCTGGAATCAGTTTATCATCCGTACAGAAGCAAAAACGATGGGAATTTTTATCGTTCACAGCAGGTAGCGTTGCTAATAAATCGCGCGCAACAGTCCCTTCACGCAACATCACAAACATGCCAGCACGAACGCGATCGAGTGCTTCCTCGGCCGTCGTACTTTCGTGGTCTGTTCGGATGCCCGCTGCTAAATAATTGTTCAAGTTTTCGCGAGTTAAGCCAGCTCCGTGCCCGTCAATTCGGCCGCCATGAGTTTTGGCATCAATAATCTTTTGTAAAATATCCTCAGCGCCAGAAGCTACCGAAGGGAAATCCATCACTTCTGCAAGCCCGATGACATTTTCTCGACTATAAAGTGCTCGCAAGCTGTCAGCATCAAGCGTTGCACCGTTATTTTCAAACGGTGTCGCCGGTACAGAAGAAGGGAGCATTACAAACATATCCAGTGGCGAACCTTTTGCTTCTTCAAGCATATAATCAATTCCGGGTGCTCCTGCCACATTGGCAATTTCATGCGGATCGGTCACGATTGTCGTCACGCCATTCGGCAAAAGAACACGTGCCATCTCACTAGGTGGAACCATCGCACTTTCCACGTGGACGTGTGCATCAATAAAGCCAGGTACAATATAATTTCCTTTCGCATCAATGATTTTCTCTGCTTTTTGGAATTCACCAATCCCTGCTATGTAGCCATTTTTTATCGCGATATCCGCTTCGATAATTTCAGCTGTGAAGACATTGACAATTCGACCATTTTTAATAATTACATCCGCAGGATCTTTATGACTTAGTACATTAATCCGTTCGCGTAAACTCCTAACTGTTTCCAAAATTTTTCTCTCCTTTATTCCTGTTCTTCAAAAAAGCCTTCATCAGCAAGATAGCTTTCCGCTTGATCTAGCGATTTAAAAACGGCTTCCACGTTGTCATAAGCATAGACGATCCACATTTTATTTTCAAAAACAAGCTTTAAAAGTTCGCCCGTGTCATTTTGATAAACGAAAGTATCACCTTCTTGATAAGCACCTCCGTCACTATCCATATACGTGAGGGATTGCTCGATCAGCTGAATAAGCTCAGCTTCTGTTACATCATAGATATTTACGTAGCCTTCTTTATCCAACTTAGCGCTTTCTTCCAGGTACGGTGCATAAACAAAGCCATTGCCATTCGGATGAAGATGCTTCACAAGTACCGTCTTTTCTCGCTTACTTGCCGGATAGTGATAATTATAGCGCTTCATCGAAACGGGTTTTTCTTCTAGTGCCGCAAATCCATTAATAATTTTTCTTTTCTCATCAAAGCTCAGCAAATCCTGTTCCTTCTTTCTTTTAATAGTCTTTCTGGCGAACAACATCTTCTACAAGATTTGGCAACCAGTCGGAAAGTTCATCAAACTGAAAGCCAAGTGATTTCGCATAATCATTCGAAAGAAAGTACGAATCCTCCAAATCATACGGAGATTCATCTTCATCTTCTGTCACCGTCTCAATTTTCACTTCTTTCCCGAGCTTTTCAGCAAAAAGCTGCATCAAATCACCAAGGGTTATTTGACCATTTGAAGTTGCATTGATCGGCCCGGTCACCTCGCTTGCGGTTCCTGCCCATTCGAGAAAACGCGCCGCTTCATCCGCATGGATAAAACCGATTTCAGCCGCTTCATTTTGAATCCCGATTTCCGTCCCGGCTTCGATTCGCTTCAAATGAAATTCAATGCGTTTCGTATAATCTTTGCTTCCTAAAACAACTGGAAAACGCACAGATAAGACTGGAAATTCTGCTTTCTGCGCATAGACCGCTTCCGCTAATTTTTTACCTTCGCCGTAATCAAAATCTTCTCGGTCGCCCGTGACAATTTCATAGTGGACACTGTCAAAATCAGCTTCCACGAGGGCTTTTCCCTTGTTCGGATAAACCGCAAGCGTTGAAACAAAAATCAGCCGAGGTTTGCTTTTTTGAAAAGCCTCAATCGCATAAAGCGCATCTTGTGGTGAATAACAAATGTCATCATAAATCACATCGTACGTTTCCGATGATGCGAGTAAGAATAAATCGTCACGTTTTCTTCGGTCAAGAATCACCCGTTTTACTTGATTTTGAAAAGGGTCTTGCGTTTTTCCACGTGTGGCAATAGTCACTTCATGCCCACTTTCAATCAACCGTTCCACAAGTCGTTTACCAAAAAAACGTGTTCCCCCGAAAACTAAAATCTTCAAAAAAGCCCCTCCCTTATAAAAACAGGAAGTCAGATTTTAAGAAATCATTCCTAAAACCCACTTCCCTTCTTTCACTCGATCATGTAGCCTTGTCCTTTTTTCGTTTTGATAAAATCCTTGATGCCGATTTCTGCCAATTTTTTGCGTATCCGAACGATATTCACAGTCAGCGTGTTGTCATCTACGAAACTTTCATCTTCCCAAAGTACACGCATAATTTCATCCCGACTGACAATCGCTCCTTTTTGCTTCATCAATTCATATAAAATTAAAAACTCATTTTTTGTGAGCTCAATTTTTTCTTCCAAATAAGAAAGTGTGTTGGTATCAATGTGCAAAAACACATTATGATATTCCAAAACGTTGGGCTCCTCAAGCTCTGTATAAGAATACGTCCTTCTGAGCAAGGCATTGATCCTCGCCATAAGCACATCCAAATCGACCGGCTTTTCAATATAATAATCTGCGCCCATATTCATTCCCATAATTTGATCCATCCGCGAATTTCGCGACGAAAGAAAAATGATCGGAACATTCGATACTTCACGAATTTGATTGCACCAGTAAAACCCATCAAAGTAAGGCAAATTCACGTCCAAAATCACAAGTTGCGGTTCAAATTCTAAAAATTCGTTGAGAATATTGTTAAAATCGCTTACGACTCCGATTTCAAAGCCCCACTTTTTCAAGTGCTTTTGAATCGTATCACGGATCACAACATCATCTTCTACGATATACACTTTTACCATTCTTTGGACCCTCCATAGTTCCATTTTAGCTGATTCTGATTCATTTGACTAGTCATGACGGTGTCTCGATACAATATTCCGGTAATTATTTGCTGTCAGCCAGTAATAAACACCATAAAAAACGTAATAAATCGACGTTACAATAATAAAAGGTAGTTTCACCGCCACCTCGAAATTTTTAGCCAACCCAATCATCGCGATAATGCTATGCGAAATGCCGAAAAGAAGCGGCACAATGAAGACGGGGCCAATCTGTCCTACAATAATTTGGCGCAATTCTCGGTCTGTTAGCCCCAGTTTAAATAGAATCCGAAATCCAGGCTCTTCTGAATAAGCATCCGTCACTTGTTTGAAATAAATAATACTGCCCGTTGCGAGGAAAAACACAATCCCAATGAAGACTCCGACAAACAAAACCGCACCCGTTAAAATCGAAACGATACGGTAATTAGAAAAGTAGCTTGAAATCTTATTCGACCAAATGCTCACCTTTCCTTCGACAGCTTGTTGAATGCGATTGCCGAGCTTTTCAGAGTGATCCACTTCGGAAACATCATAAATAAAAACTTGTTCCGGTCGAAACTCGGTAAGTAATTTATTATAAACATTTTGATTTACTACAACATTGAAGTCCGCGAAACCCGTATTAAAAAGCGGAAACTCACGAAAACCAACAAATTGAACACTCTCCAATTCTTTCGCTTTATCCTCTGAACGCAAAAAGAAAGTATGATTTTGCAAACGTTTTTTGAGTTTGGTTGGAAGGCGTGTCATATCGCTCCCAATTAGAACCCCTTCCCCGTCTTTAAGGCCAGAAATCTTTAAATTACGATTTCTTTCAATTTTATTCAACCGATTAAATTCATTTTCAGAGATGATGGAGAAATGATCCTCATTCGCATAAAACTCATAAGGCATTCGTTTCAATGGATTTTTCACTGGAACATTCAGATACGCACTTTGTGTGGCATACTGCAATTTATTTTCACTGCTTCTGCGGATAATCCGATCTACTTCTTTTTGCTTATTTGGCGTCAAATTCAAAATCTGATAGCTGCTTGGGTTTTCTCGTTTCACATCGTGGATCGCTTCCGAGTATAAACTACTAATTGCTCCAATGATCGTAAGCGTTATCGCACTCAAAACGGCAATCATCGCCAGTGTATTAGCATTCCGCTTTAGCCGGTAACGTAGTGAAGTTATCGTAAGCAAATTGGCGCCGTAGTAATGAACTTTTTTGCGCCCGTAAAAAAAGCGCAAGCCAAGTGGCATAGAAAAACGAATGACAAGCCAAGTTCCTGCCACAACCGATAATAACATCAAGCATAAACCTGGAAAAAGCCTCAATTTATGCCAAAGAAACGATTCTTCAATATTTTGCAAAGCAAGCGTATAACCAAAACCAATGAGACAAAGACCAATGATCGTAAGTGCAATAGAACCACGCGGCACACTTTTTTCCATGTCTTTATTTTGAAAAAGCTGCAGCAAACTATAACGAAAAACCATTCCGCAAGCATAGAGTGACGTATAAGCCATGATTACGAGGAAAACTAGGATCGTATCCATAATCGCTTTTCCCGAAAAGATAATCGCTGTATTGACTCGCAAATTGACAAGCCAAAATAACAACATCGAAAAGAGCTTCGAGAAAAAAATTCCCGCCACAATCCCTGCAATAAGAGCCAGTAAATAAACCAGCAAGTTTTCGATCACCAAAATAGCGCAAACCTGTCCCTTACGTAAACCAAGCAACGAATAAAGTCCGAGTTCGCGCTTGCGTCGCTTTAAAAAATAGCTGTTTGAATAAAAAATAAAAAAAGCGACGAATAAAATGAGAATAAAAGCCGATGAAGAAAATAGGGATGATCCGATCACTTCCCAGCGCAAGAAAATCTTTCGAATGAGTGGATTATTCGCGAGCGACATAAAGGTGAAAAAAATCAAAATACTCATTGAAATGCTAACAAAGTGAAGCAAATACGACTGAAAATTTTTAAACATGTTCGTAAAGGCGATTTTAGTCACGAGCATCCGTTTCACCGCCAAGCTCCGCGAGAACTGCTAAAATCTCTTGAAAAAATTGTTTTCGCGTTAAGTCGCCTTTCATAAGTTCTTGATAGATTTCCCCATCTTTAATAAAAAGAATCCGATTCGAATAACTCGCGGCAAAGGCATCATGCGTCACCATCAGAATCGTCGCTTCTTCTTCCGTTCGTACCCGTTCAAGATTTGCAAGCAGATTGGTGGCCGCTTTTGAGTCGAGCGCGCCCGTCGGCTCGTCAGCAAAAATTAAATCCGGGTTCGTAATGAGCGCCCTGCACGCGCTTGTACGTTGCTTTTGACCGCCCGACACTTCATTTGGATACTTATCTCGAACATCATAAATCCCAAATTGTTTCGCAATGTGCTGAAACCGTTCTTCCGTTTCTTGCGAAGAAATTTTGCTAAGCGAAAGCGGCAGCGTAATGTTATCTTTCAACGACATCGTTTCAAGCAAATTATAATCTTGAAAAATGAATCCCAACCTGTCGCGACGAAAAACGGCTAGTTCTCGTGATTTCATCTTAAAAAGATCTGTCCCACTGATTTTAACTTCCCCTGAGGAAGGCTTGTCAATCGACGATAAAACATTGAGAAGCGTCGTTTTCCCGGCTCCTGATGGCCCCATCACACTCACAAACTCGCCCCGCTCAACTTGAAGCGAAATATCATTAATTGCTGCGTAAAAATTACTTCGTGTTCCATATACTTTTCTAATATTATTTGCTTCTAAAACAGGCTTCATGTTAGGCCTCCTGAAAATTACTCTTGTTCCTTATTGTACAATAACTTGCGCCCAAAGAAAATAAGCTTATCGACCGATTTTCACAAAAAAAGAACCCGGGGCAAAATATGAACCACTCTCTGTCAAGTAGACAGAGGAAATATAAAAAATATTCTCCTAGATTAAATCTAGGA
>NZ_JAATJW010000033.1 GCF_011800755.1 Listeria valentina | reverse complement strand
GTCCTTTCGACATTTGTGTCTATTTATTTACTAGTATATCAAAAAAGGTGTCTACTTTATTAGGATACATGCAGATTCAGATCTACTTGCATTGTACAACCAACTTGATGATGGCGGTTGGTCTACCATTTATTTGAGTCCAAATTCTTTGTGGGAACCTAGAAGAGTGGACGAAAATGGTGATATGCATACAGATGATGGAAGCATCAGATTTGCGAGCATTAAATTTTCAAAGGTTGGCTTGACGAGTAAAGTTCAAATTTACGTGAATGGAACTCCGTCATCCGGGAGAGATGTGGGCGTTTCTCAAAGTATTAATACGATTGCTGGGCATAGGTATCAAATTTCTTATAAAGGTAGCTATAGTGGCGCGGGCTCTTCCAACCCTGTAGGGAGATCTGCTATGGATGTCTTAGATTCAACGGATCTAAATGCAGGAGTTTCACTTCTTCCACCAGGTGCTAATTTACCTGTTTCAGATCAAAATGCGTTTCAACATACGACTTTTACTGGCACTGGAGAAAGGGTAACGATTCGTGCAACTGCCAAACCTTATAGCACATATACTTATGTAACCTTTTCTGATCTGTCTGTTATTGATTTGGATCAGGGCGTAGAGGAAGCACGTGTAGGAATTGAGGAATTATTCCGAGATGAAACACATACGAAACTTAATTATTCGGTTATTCAAAAAGATATTGATAATGTTCAAGAACAGATTCATTTAATACTTGATCCTGTTTTGAAGCAAAAATATCAAACTGAACTGGATAAAGCACAACGATTAATGGATGAGTCCAAGCCGAATTTCACAATTGAGCAATTAGTAGATAATCCAAACGATGAACATAGTTCAACGATTATTGGGAAAGCTGATCCAGGAGCTATGCTATGGTTTACTGGAAGCACCTCACTTCCTAAACCTGACCTGCCAAGTGATAATCCAAGAAACTCCATTTTGTATTCTGTTAAAGCAGACGAAGATGGGAATTTTCGCTTTAAATTACCTGCTGGAAACTATTTTAAAGCAGGAGAAAAGATTTCGATTTATAGTACGCTTTATGGGAGATCCGTTCTCTTCGATGAAGTTGTTATAGATACGACACCACCTGATCCTCCAGTGTTTCAAAAACTGACAGATCATGATGAAAATTTTGTTGGAACAGCAGAAGCAAATTCGACGGTAGATATTTTCGATGCTCTGAAGCAAAAAATCGCGTCGGGGCGTGCTAATGCAGATGGGAATTTTTCTATTCCAGTTCCATGGGGACAGTTGCCGCTTATTCCTTATACAAAATATTATGCAACGAGTATAGACAGTGCTGGGAATGTGAGTGAAAACTCTAAGTTTGCTGAAGTAGTGGATACAACACCACCGAGTGCTAAAGCTGTGAAGCAAGAACTTCATAAGGGAGACTCTTTACCGGATAATCCTCGTTCATTACTTGATAATATTCAAGATAATGCGGGAACAGGTGACGATAATCTAACCTTTAGCTATGAACAAACACCAGATATGACAAAATATGGTTTTCAACAAGCTGTCGTAAAAGTTCAAGATAAGGCTGGTAACCAAACGCTGATCAATGTGCCTGTTTTCATCTTAGACGAATACATGACAGGTAATGGCAATGTATACATCAGAGCGAAAGATTTTGTGATGTACAGTACAGATTTACCGCTAACAACGGCACAATTAGCCACAAAAATCAAAGAAGATTCTGCTACAGAGGTTTGGAATGCTACTGGTGACAAGATTTCGCTAGATAATGTCCTTGTAAATGGGACTGTTTCTCCAACTCCTGGAATGTATGAAGTTAGCATTTCGTGGGGAGGATACACCAAAAAGGTAAAGATAACAATGAAATCAGATACTTTGTCTTTTGAAGAAGTACCGCCTAATCTTACTTACAGTGGCACGATAAAAACTTACCGTCAATTATTACAATCCACAGAACACACACAACTTAAAATTACTGATGATCGACGTACAGTGAAAAATTGGCAGCTAAAAGCAACACTTGATTCCCCGCTTACTGGCACGAATGGAAAAGAATTTTCGGGCAACTTAATTTACAAAACAAAAGGTGCTAATGGGGAAATTAGCGAGCAACCTCTTAGCCAAGTTTCTGCTTCGATCTTTATCCAAAAGCAAGCAGAACAAGGGACAACGACGATTGATTTAAAGCAAGAAGATGGTTGTGGGCTTGTCTTAGAAGCGATTCCTGGAGAAATTTATGCAGATATGGATTACCAAGCAAGCATCACTTGGACACTTGAAGATGCACCATGAGAAAGGGACGGAGGGAAAAGTAGTGTTTAAAAAATACAGTTTACCAATTTTGATGTTCCTTTCTTGTTGCTTGCTTTTTCTTAATCCACCTTCGGCATATGCGAATGAAACTGTAAATTACACAACGGATGTCGGATTAAGTTTTAGCGAAAAAATGCCCCCAAAACCTCCTAAAATAACGAATGATAAACCAAAGGGGCATTCTTCGGAAACAAATAAAGCGAATAAAGCAAGTGGGAATGAAACGGGAGGAAAAAGGCAATCAAGTCAGCAAATGTTGCCAAAAGAGTTGCCTCAAACTGGAGATCAGTCAATGCTCATATGGGTTTTAGTCGGGTTTCTGATTACGGGGATTTGGGGGACGATTTGGTTAAACAAACGAATGAGAAAACCTTTTTTATTCCTCTCGGGATGCCTTCTTTTATTGATTAGCTTTCTTGGCTTTGAGAAGAATGCAGCAGCAACTGTTACAAAGTCTAAAGCAGATCTCTTTTATTTACCACCAGATGAAGTAATCACACTGCCTAAACATCCTTATGATCCAAACGAGGAAATAGATTTCGCAGATGAAAATAAAGCAACAGAAATCAAAGGTCCGCTAAGTCTTGACTTTGTACCCAATATTCAATTTAATGCACAAAGAGGGAGCTGGGATGAAGAAACTTATTTTGCACCGTTAATTCAAATTAAATATTCAGGCGAAAAGGAATTTGAAAAAGTCCCGAATTTCGTTCAAGTAACGGACGACCGAGGAACTTTGAGTGGCTGGACACTTGTATTACGTCAAAATGGTCAGTTTCAAAATGGAACACATGAGCTGAAAGGAACGGAAATAAAATTAAGCAAGCTTCAAATGGTGTCTGGGGAATCTAGACATGCACCAACCGCGTTTCAAGAAATTGCACTTGATCCAGAAGGAAAAGAGAGCAGTATTTTGATTCAAGCCAAGAAAGGAACTGGTGCTGGCACTTGGCTCGGCTTGTTTGGAAAAGATAATCAAGAAGCCGAAACAGCTATTTCTGTTACCGTGCCAGGAGAAGCAACAAAGGAACAAGGCAAGTATAAAACCACATTAACTTGGGAATTACATGATTCCCAATTTAAAAACAAAGGAGTATTTTAAACATGAAAAAGACAATAAAATTAACCGCAACTAGTTTGGCAGCAGTAGCTGGACTTTCACTTGTAGCTATTCCAGCACATGCTGAGGAAGCTGTGAGAGATGGAGGAATCACAACTTCTAAAGGAGACATCTCTTTTGAAAAGAACACAGAAACAGTAGAGCCACAAGATCCAGATACTAACAAACCAGTTGACCCAATGGATCCAGATTCGGTAACTCCAACAAACGGGCCACTAAGTATCGACTATATTTCAAATATCCACTTCAGCACACAAAAGATTTCAGGGAGCACAGAAGTCTACTATGCATTACCTGAGCAAGTAAAAGACAAAGAAAGTGGAACGATTATTGATCGTCCGAATATGGTACAAATTACAGATAACCGCGGATCAAACGCTGGTTGGAAACTGACTGTTAAACAAGAAGCACAATTTAAAAACGGAACTTCTGAATTAGATGGAGCTGTTTTGAAATTTGAAAACCCAACACTTAAATCAAACAATCAAAGTGCTACAAACACACCAACTGCGGAAGCGATGACATTAACGCCAGCAGGTACAGCAAGCGATGTCATGATTGCAAGTGCTAACCAAGGGATGGGTACATGGTTCAACCAATTCGGTTCTGATCTTGATGCAGCTAAGAAAAGTATTTCTCTAACGGTTCCTGGTGATACAGCTAAAATCGAAGGCAAATACGAAACAACTTTGACTTGGACATTAACAGATAGCCCAGCATGATCAGCTATAAATAAAATGATAAAAAAGAGGAGCTAAAACAAATGACAATGACAAAAACAAAAATGCTTACAGCGAGTGCACTAGGATTTTCACTATTACTTGGGGGAACCGCTTATTCTGTAAACGCCGCTTCAACAAATAGCAACGCGAAAGTAAATTTCAAATCTGACGAAACAGGAACAACAAAACCAACAGATCCAACGAACCCAGGCGATGAATTTACTCCTGAAGAAACTCCAGATCCAACAACAGGTTCTCTTAGAATCGATTTTGCTTCTTCACTTGATTTTGGTGAACAAACAATTTCTGGGGAAGCTAAAGATTATTTCGCTAAGTTCACTAAAGGAACGAATTCAACTGGTGCTGACCGTTTTGTTCCTAACTTTGTGCAAGTAACGGATAACTCAGGTAAAAATGCCGGATGGACACTTGAAGTTTCAGGTAGCGAGTTCAAAAATGGTGATGCTGTTTTAGAAGGCGCAGAATTGACACTTTCTGGTACAACTCTTGCTTCGACAATGGATTCGAAATTCAAACCAGAAACTGTGATGGATAATATCGTTGTCGGGAACTCTAACCAAACGGTTGTTGGTGCGAAAGCAGAACAAGGGATGGGTACATGGACAGCTGCATTTGGAAACGAATCAGGAACAAGCGCAACGGATACAAATAAAAATGTAAAATTACATGTTCCTGCAGAAACTAAAAAAGTAGAAGGAACTTATACGTCAACGCTAACTTGGACGCTTACAGCAGGACCAACAACACCAGGTCTATGAGTTTTTATTCTCTAGATTAAATGATTACACAGAAAGAGGGAGCTTATTTTCCCTCTTTTTTTGGATAAAGGAGTTCTTAAATGAAAAGGAAAATAATAGGTATTGTAGGATTTTTCGCGGTCGTTTTTCTTGCCTTCGGTGTTTTTCAATCGACTGCAAAAGCGGCAACAAGTATGCCATTTTCAGTTTCGGCGGTGTTGCCGGATAATCAAGTGGATAAGACGAAAACGTATTTTGATTTACGAATGCGTCCTGGCGAGAAGCAAATTATTGAAGTGGAACTTGCGAACGCATCTGATCGAGAAGTCACTGTTGAAACAAGCGCTAATACAGCAATTACAAATGATAATGGGATTGTAGATTATAGCTATACAGGCCATAAATTTGATAAAACTTTGAAATATCCATTTTCGAGTCTTGCTGAAACGGATAAAGAAACAACGATTCCAAAGCAAAGCAGTAAGCGCGTTCAAGTGGTCCTTACAATGCCTAAAGATGGTTTTAAAGGAGCTATTTTAGGAGGGCTTCATTTTAAAGAAAAAGAACATAAAAATGCGAAACAAAAAGAATCATCGGGTGTCCAAATTGAAAATAAATATGCTTTTGTAGTCGGAGTTGTTCTTCAGGAATCAGATGAAAAGCAAAAGGAAAGTTTTGATTTAAGAGAAATAAAGCCTTCACAAGTGAATTTCCGAAATGTCTTGAAAGCCAATGTGCAGAACAAGGCAGCGCTTATTGTTCCTGAAATGGAAATTAAAGCTTATGTGACTAAAAAAGGCGATAACAAGACATTGTTTGAAACGAATAAAGAACATTTACGGATGGCTCCTAATTCGAATTTTAATTATGGAATCGGTTGGGACAATAAGCCGTTTAAACCAGGGAAATATACCTTGCATATGCAACTAAAAGCCTCAGATAAAACTTGGAAGTGGACAAAAGACTTTGAAATTGAACGAAAAGAGGCGAAAAAGTTCAATGACCGTGCGGTAGAATTAGAGAAGGATTACACGATGTATTACATCATCGGTGGCGCGATTCTTGTCTTGACTTTATTAGTAGTTGTCTACTTGTTAGGCCGTCGCAGTCGTCAAACAAAATCATGATATTAAAAGCAAGAAACTTAAGGTTAGCAAATCAAAAAAATGACTTGAAGTCCTCCTTTTAAGTGAGACTTCAAGTCATTTTGTTTAGAGTTAGTGGGAAGAACCAAATAGCTTTTGATCTTTGGCTGCGCCAAGACCAGCTAGGAACAAGCCAATGCCTGCCGCCAGCAAAATGAAAAGCGAAATTTCAAAGTTGCCTAGCGCATCATGCAAGAATCCAAAAAGAAGGGGACCAAAAGCGGCCAATAAGTAGCCAACCGATTGCGCCATCCCAGATGTTTCTGCGGCTTCTTCCGGTGTGCTTGTTCGCAAACTGAAAAACATCATGGAAAGGCTAAAGGCCATTCCGCCCCCGACTCCAAGCATAATCGAAATGATCGAAAGGTAAACAAGGTTAGCAATCGGGAGCATCAAGCCGACAATCCCGCCGCAGATGAAAAAACTGGCAAGGCTCATCAGAACTCGCTGATCTTTTGTTTTTCCAGCAATGATCGGAACAATAAAGGTGATCGGGATGATCCCAAATTGCATCAGCGAAAGCATGAAGCCCCCATCTGCTGCTGTAAAACCACGATCTTGAACGATGACTGGAAGCCAAGCAACATTGATATAAAACACGGCCGATTGAACCCCCATCACGACAGCAATTTGCCAAGCAAGCTTCGATTTCCAAACGCTTTGATGCGCGTGAGCTGGCTTTTTCGAATTGGTTGAAGCCACTTTCTTTGGTTTCTTGCTCAGTTGGAAAAGCCAAATTAGAAGCGCGAGCACGGTGAAAGCAGAAAAGACGTAAAGCGTTCCGCGCCAGCCTAGTCTAAAATTATTTGCGAGCGGGAAGCTAAGCCCGGAGGCGATCGCTGCAAATAAATTCATGGAAATGGAGTAAATGCCTGTGAGAAGGCCAAGCTGGAAGGGAAATTCCTTTTTGATAATGCTCGGCAAAATAACGTTGCCAACAGCAATCCCAATTCCAATCAAAAGCGTCCCTGTTAGTAGAAAAGCGAGATTGTCACCAAAAGGACGAATAAAGCTTCCAAAAACTAGAAATAATAAAGTATAAAACACGAGTTGTTCTACACCGAGCTTACGACTAAGTTTGGAAACAAAGGGGGAAATCACCGCAAATGCAATCAACGGTAAGGTGGTTAAAAAACCCGCAAGCGTGTTTGAAATTGGCAAATCCTTGCGAATAAGTTCAAGCAACGGGCTAATTGATGTAATAGGCATTCTTAAATTGATTGCTACAAAAATAATCCCTAATACAAGAGAGATTTTTAGTTTTCTTGCTTTTTCAAGTTCAGTATTTAATAAATCAGGTTGTTCATTCACTTATTATTACTCCTCTAACTTTAATTTCTGTTTATAAGCTGCAATATAGAGAGCCACTTCTTGTTTTGCACGTTCTGTGTCACGCTCTTCGATGGCTTGAAGTAAGTCAGTATGTCCATAGGTGTAGTGCGTTTCAAAAACGGTGGTGTTGTAAATGGAAAGCTCAATTTCTTCAAGCAAACGCCGATATAAATCAACAAGTAAGCGATTATGTGAAGCTTTTGCGATCGATTCATGTAAAGCGATGTCACTTTTGACAAACTTTGCCATATCTTGACTTTCGACGGCCACAATACACTGTTTAGACAGATTTAAACAACTTTCTAAATCCTCGCTCGTTCTTCTTTTACAGGCCAAAATAGCGATTTCTGTTTCAAGCGCATGTCGTACTTCAAAAATTTCTTCAAGTGAGGATTTCGCGATTCGACGCTGCAAACTAGCGCTCCATTCATCGTTTGCTAATACGATCGTTCCGACTCCTTGCCTGACTTCAAGAATACCCACGTGGACGAGTGCGCGAATCGCTTCGCGAAGTGTATTTCGGCTAATGCCAAATTCTTCCATTAAACTTTTTTCACTGGGAATCTTGCTACGCAGTGGCCAAGCGCCAGAAGTGATTTTTTTGAGCAGTAGATCGTAAACTTGTTCAGCAAGTGGCTTCCGGTCAAGCTGGGCAGACATAAAAAAACTCCTCTCTAAAGGTAGGATGATAGGTTCAATTTTAACGTAAATGAGAAAAGAAGTAAATAGGATTTAGTTAAAAAGTGCGGACTGAGCTTTTCATATGATAGAATGGAGAGACACATAGAAAGAGGGTTAGAAAAAATGGAATGGCTGAGTGGGCTCTTGAAGAAAGATACGCTGCGAAGAGTACTTGTGTTTGTTTTACTCGGATTAGTTTTATACTTTGTTCGCAGCATGATTGATTTAATACTTTTAACATTTATCTTCGCATTTCTCGTGACACGTCTTGAAAACGTCATTTTAAAACGAATTCGAATGCCAAGAAAATTGATTGTCATTGTGCTTTATGTGGCCGTAGCGGCCTTTTTATATATTGCCATTGTGCATTATTTGCCAATCTTAATTCACCAAATTTCACAACTTGTCACTTTGCTCGTTAAAATGTACAATCATCCAGGTGACAATCAAATAGTCATCTGGATCGTAGAGTGGCTGAAACAATCGAATATCGAAAAATATTTGCAATCAGGCGTAGAATTTTTGATTGCCTCGCTTTCGGGAATTGGCTCTTTGGGCTTATCCTTTTTCATGGCCTTGATTTTAAGTCTATTTTTCTCCTTAGAAAAGGAACGCGTTACGCAATTTTCAGCTCGTTTCCTAACCAGTAAAGTAGGCTTTATATTCCAAGATGTCGCTTATTTTGGGCGCAAATTTGTTTCTACTTTTGGTGTTGTCCTTGAAGCGCAACTCCTAATTGCACTTGTCAATACGCTGATCACGACAGCCGTTCTTTATTTGATGAACTTTCCACAGTTACTCAGCTTATCGATTATGGTGTTCATTTTAGGCATGATTCCCGTTGCAGGCGTGATCATTTCGTGTATCCCGCTTTCGATTATTGCGTATTCCATTGGCGGCTTTACAGATGTTTTCTACATTTTGCTGACCGTTGTAGTCGTTCATGCAATCGAAACATATATTTTAAATCCTAAATTGATGTCCTCCAAAACAGACTTACCTGTGTTTTATACCTTTATCATTTTAATTTTCTCCGAGCAATTTTTCGGGGTTTGGGGACTAATTGTTGGAATTCCTATTTTTGTTTTCTTGCTCGACGTCCTTGATGTGCGTAGCACGAGCGAGATCCCGCGCAAAAACTTTTTTGGAGGAAGGAAGAAAAAGAAAAATGGAGATTCTTGAATTAAAAAAGGACTTTCCGCTTGATTTATTACTAGATGCTGACCCTAACCAAGAATATGTGGAGGATTACCTTGAACGCGGCCAAGTTTTCGCACTCTTTGACCAAGAAGCGCCTGCTCATTTAATCGGCGTTTACGTACTTTTAAAAACGCGCCCCGGAACAATGGAACTGGTTAACCTGGCTGTTCGCGAAGCGTTCCGCGGTCAAGGTTACGGGCGAATGCTGATTCGAGATGCTTTAACGCGCGCTAAAGATGCAGGAATGCGAACGCTAGAAGTTGGAACGGCCAATTCCTCTCTTGGCCCACTTGCTTTGTATCTCAAATGCGGCTTTCGAATGACCCATCTGGATCTTGATTTCTTTCGAAGGCACTATCCAGAACCTATTTTTGAAAATGGAGTGGAATGTAGGGATATGGTTCGCTTGATGCAAGACTTATAAAGAAAAGACTGATCGATTCGTTAGGTTTAAAAAAAGCTAACAAATTGATCAGTCTTTTTCGTTAATCCCAAAGG
Source organism: Listeria valentina (assembly GCF_011800755.1). Classification (GTDB taxonomy): domain Bacteria; phylum Bacillota; class Bacilli; order Lactobacillales; family Listeriaceae; genus Listeria; species Listeria valentina. The sequence continues at coordinate 16,249 of NZ_JAATJW010000033.1, read as the reverse complement.
AATTCAGAGACGGTTTGATCGATCTCCTCGTTCTCGTGCAAATTACTGTGTGAAGCAGCTTTTCCGCTGAACACTTTTTCGTTGTAGCTCGCTACGTTTTGGAAAATGAATTTAGCAGATAGTGCACTTGCAAGTGGAACACTGCCATCGCTTTCCGTTCCATCTAGCACATCGCCTGCAATCGTGTAAACTTGAACGGTTTTAGCAATTTTTTCTCGGTTTTTATAGAGGTTTGCGTAGCGTTCAGTTTCCGTTTTTGGGCCGTTTTCCGAAAGATTATAACGGCTATCACCGATTGCAAGCCCATTGATTGGAGAGCCGATTAAAACCACTTTTTCAGTAATCGGATAAGCATTTTGAGTGCTTGTTTCTTCTAAATAGTTGGTGAAACTGACACCACCCATAGAATGGGCCACGACATTTATTCTGGAGATGTGATAGTCGCGCTTTAAAGTAGCACAAACTGTTTTAAGCCATTCTGTTTGATTTACCATCGAGCTTTTATTATCTTCAAACAAAACTTGAATTAGCGGGCGTCTAGTATATTTATCATATTTTCCGTGAACGGAAAGCGTCCCATCTTTTTTTACAGTAATGGTGAGCGCTTTATGAGCTCCGTCCGCTTCCTCTAGTCGACTCATCATATGGCCAAGGGAATTTTTGGTTCCAGCATAGCCATGAACAAATAAAGTGGGTGTTCCAATCTCAATAGATTGTTTAGCTTTCTTTTTTTCTTTTGCTTTCACTTGATTGGCCGCTTTCTTTTCTTCAGCTGCACGGTGTTCAGTAGTCGCTGTAAAAATAAAACCAAAACTAATTATAAAGACTGCAAAAACCAATAAAATAATGATCCATTTTTTCATTTCTCACAATCCTTTACTTTGAATTTGAAAAAAGAAAATGCCCAATATAAGCATCGATTTGCGGAAGCTCATGCAAGTTCGTATGCGTGGCTTCTCTTCCTTTTACGATGTGAACTTTAAGTGGCTGTTCCGTAAAAAGTTGTTTTCCGTAGAGCACACTTGATAAACTAACGACACCATCACTTGCCGTTCCACCATCACTTACTGTTCCATCAAGTATATCGCCGCCAACAATCATGATTTGAATGTCTTTTGGCAGTATTTTCGCCATTTTTTTAGCAAATTTCGTATGGATCATCGGTGCATTTTTTAAAGTGACCGATTCTTCACCGTTAATGTATTCTTCCGGATAGAACGGAACGCCAAGAAAGACGATTTTATTCACTTGCGGATAGTTTTCATTTTTTTCATAAGCCGCAAGATAAGAAATAAACGCGCCACCGCCCATCGAATGCCCAATAGCATTAAATTTCATAATGCCGTGCTGTTGTTTTAAAAATAGCATCACTTTTTTTGTCCAGAGAGCTTGCTGCGTTAAGCTTGCACGATTATTTTCAAAAACGACATTAATTAATGGGTTTTTCGCTGATTTTCGGTAGTGACCGCTTTCTGTTATCTTGCCAGATGCGCTGACACGGATAACGAGTGAATCCGTTCCCCAGTGATATTTCTGATCGAAACGACGAATCATACCATGAAGTGAACGATCTGTTCCTTTATAGCCATGTATAAAAACAGAAGGAATCTGCTGGTTCTCCATTTCTTCGTGCGAATCATTTAATTGCGTAAGTGCAAATAGCGCAATCACAACGCATAAACAGGGTAGAATTCCTGCAAAGAGTATTCGCTTGAACATGATTATTTTCATTCCTCCCAAGAATTGTACTGCTACAATTATACATGGATTTGAGCCATTCTGCATCTATTAATTAGAAGACTTGGCAGCGGAAACCAATAATAGTATACTGAAAAAAGATAAGATCGGAGGGATTCTTTTTGATTAAACGAACGGGTGAAGTTGTTTTAAGCATGATCGGCCTAGTTTTGGCGCTTTTCATGCAAGTCGCAATGACCATTGTTTCATTTAATTTCTTGGCAAAAACGAAGACAGAATCGGGATATGAAATTTTTGCAGGTAGGTATGAACAAGCCATACATGATGCGGGTGTAAGTCTGAATGATGCACCTTCTGCTTCTTCCATTGTCGATGCACTGCACGGCTTTAGTATCTTTTTCATTGTGGCGCTCGTTGCGGTAATTTTATTTAGCATCTTAGGAATCATTTTTATTGTAGGAAACAAGAAACCAGTGCTTGCTGGCTTTTTATTCCTCTTGGCAGGAATTGTCGTGATCTTGGCTACTTTCCTTGTTGGTTTTGTTCCGGCGCTGCTGTTCCTTATTGCAGCAATTATGTGTTGGGCCCGCAAACCAAAACGAGATGCTTTTTCAAACTTCTAAAAAAGTGAAACCAAAAACAGCTTTTCTTTTCCTAGTTTTAGGAAAGGAAAAGCTGTTTTTTTATAAAAGATTTTAGAATATTAGCGTAGTAAAGCCTTAGTGGTTCAATAAAACACCAACTTTCCCGATATGAAAACCGTTTTTTTGACTTAAGAAATGGGATTAAAAAAGAGAAGCGCTGGGTAAATCTTTAAAGTCAGAGGGATTCACTAGAAATTCATCGATAAATGGCAACAAGAATCTTTTTGACAAGCAATTAACTCTTTGCATGAAATTTTATTAGGATTGGATGGATGAGAAATGGTAAAACGAATTTCCTTGGAAAAAGAAGCACTTAATTTTTGCATCGCGAATGAAAAACCACCTTTTTTGTATCAACTACCTGTAGATGAAGCAAGGAATGTACTTGAAACGGTGCAAAAACAACCTGTTGATAAATTACCTGCTGACATAGAGAACCGTGAAGTGGATTTAGGTGAGCATGGGAAAATCAACGTACGCATTGTAAAACCGCAAAATAGCACAGAAACACTTCCCGTTATGCTTTATGTTCACGGGGCTGGCTGGGTACTTGGAAGTGCGGACACGCATGATAAGCTTGTAAGAGAACTTGCGGTTCGAACTAATTCTGTTGTGTTTGTTCCAGAATATGACCGCTCCCCAGAAGCTAAATATCCAGTAGCGATTGAACAATGCTATGCCGTTCTTCTTAAAATTGCTGAAAATGCACAAAAAGAAGCATGGGACACAAACCGAATTGTTATTGCAGGGGATAGCGTTGGCGGAAATATGGCGACCATCCTAACAATGCTTGCTAAAGATCGTAAAGGTCCCAAAATTGCTAAGCAACTGCTTTATTACCCAGTAACGAACCACGCATTTGACACAGAATCTTACAATCAATTTGAGACAGATTACTATTTAACAAAAGAAGCGATGAAATGGTTTTGGGAAAAATATCTTCCAGCTGGACAAGATACAAAAATTAAAACAATCTCGCCACTTCACGCAACAAAAGAAGATTTACAAGGCTTGCCACCTGCGATGATTTTAAACGGTGAAGCAGATGTTCTTCGTGACGAAGGTGAAGAGTATGCCCGTCATTTACGCGAAGCGGGCGTTCCCGTAACGCAAGTACAATTTCAAGGAATGATTCACGATTTCGTAATGCTTAACACACTAGATCAAACAAAAGCTGCTCGTGCTGCCATGGATCTTTCAACAGCATGGGTAAACAAAAAATAATCTGGCTAGAAACAAAAGAAGGGACTTCGTGCAATTTAATTCACTTAAACGCATGAAAAACCTTGCACAGCCAAGAAAAACGACGAAGAGATTAGGAGAATACAAATGGTATTTCAAGAATTAAAAGGTAAAGTAGCTGTTATCACAGGTAGCTCTATGGGAATTGGTTCTGCCATTGCAAAGCGATTTGCAGAAGAAGGCATGAAAATTGTCATTAATTATCATTCCCATCCAGAAGCAGCTCAAGAACTTGTTGAGCTATTAAAAGAAACAGGCGGAGAAGGCATCGCCGTTCAAGCAGATGTCAGCAGTGAAGCAGATGTGCAAAAACTAATTGATACAGCTGTTGAACAATTTGGGGATATCGATATTTGGGTTAACAACGCTGGAATGGAAAACAAGCATAATACCCACGAACTTCCACTTGAAGACTGGCAGAGAGTTATTGATGTCAATTTAACAGGTGTATTTATAGGAACCAAAGCCGCATTAAATTACTTTGTGACAAATAACAAAAAAGGAAACATTATCAACATGTCTTCCGTTCACGAACAAATTCCTTGGCCAACATTTGCCCATTATGCGGCTTCAAAAGGTGGTGTCAAGCTCTTCACAGAAACGGTGGCGATGGAATATGCAGCGCAAGATATTCGTATCAATAGTATTGGACCTGGCGCCGTTAATACACCTATTAATGCTAAGAAGTTTGCTGATCCCAAACAACTAGAAGCAACAACTAGCATGGTACCAATGCAGCGAATTGGAGATCCGAGTGAAGTGTCCGCTGCTGCTGCTTGGCTAGCATCCGATGAATCAAGCTATGTCACAGGCATTACACTTTTCGTTGACGGTGGAATGACGCTTTATCCAGCGTTCCAAGGTGGAAAAGGCTGAGAGAGGGAATAACTAAATGAATGTACTAATCGCTTTACTTCCTGCTATCGGCTGGGGAATTCAACCGCTTATTTTGCGCAAGATTGGCGGAAAGCCATCAAACGAAATTTTTGGAACCGGTATTGGTGCCCTCATTGCAGGCATTGTTGTAACTGCAATCTTTTCACCTCATCTTGTTGCGACAAATGTCTTTATACTGAGTTTATTATCTGGCTTATTTTGGGTAATGGGGCAAACGGGACAATATCATGCCTTTGGTTTGATTGGCGTATCGAAAACCATGCCGATTTCGACAGGATTTCAACTAGTTGGAACTTCACTCATTGGTGTGATTCTATTCGGCGAATGGCCAGGAGCTTTGAGCAAAATCATCGGCTTTCTTGCGATTTTGTTACTCATTATCGGCGTACTATTTACTTCTGTTTCAGATAACACACAAAATCGTACAGAAACAAAACGAGGGATCTTCGTTCTAGCTGCAACGAGTTTGGGTTACTGGGTTTATAGTGCACTACCAAAAGCCGTATCCGCTTCTGGCTTAGCCATCTTTTTGCCACAAATGTTAGGCGTGTTTATCGGTGCTGTGCTTTATGCTTGTATCAACAATAAACGAGTCTTTCGAGAAGAAAAGAGTTGGAAGGCCGTGATCGTCGGACTGATTTTCGGTCTCTCAGCACTTGCTTATATATTTTCAGCGCAAAAAAATGGGGTGGCGACAGCCTATATTATTACACAATTAAATGTTGTTATTTCGACAATCGGGGGTATAGTAATTTTGAAGGAATCTAAGTCAGGACGGGCACTGAAAGAAACAATTTTTGGATTGTTACTGATTGTAATTGGCAGCGTGATTACCGTTCTGATTTAAAAAAATAAGAAATGAGATGATGGAAGTGCAAGACAAACTAACAACAAATGCAGGACAGCCATGGGCGGACAATGAACATTCTTTAACGGCAGGAAAACGTGGGCCAGTTTTAATTCAGGATTATGCTTTGCTTGAAAAACTAGCTCATTTTAACCGTGAACGAATCCCCGAACGAATTGTGCACGCAAAAGGAGCAGGCGCAAAAGGTGTATTTGAATTGACACATGATATGAGTGCCTATACGACAGCTGATTTATTTAATGGAGTGGGCAAAAAAACACCATTAATGGTTCGCTTTTCCCAAGTTGCAGGTGAAGCCGGCTATCCAGATACTTACAGAGACGTTCGTGGCTTTGCTGTCAAATTTTACACACAAGATGGGAACTATGACATCGTCGGCAATAACACGCCTGTTTTCTTTGTGAATGATCCACTCAAGTTTCCAGATTTCATTCATTCTCAAAAACGCGATCCGCGAACTCATAGACGGACACCTGATATGCAGTGGGATTTCTGGTCGCTTTCCCCTGAATCTGTCCATCAGGTGACCTACCTAATGGGTGATCGTGGGATCCCGGCAAGTTACCGGACGATGCACGGTTATGGCAGCCACACCTTTAAATGGGTCAACAAAGAAGGCGAACAGTTCTGGGTGAAATATCACTTTAGAACAGATCAAGGTGTTAAAAACATGTCAAACGAATTGGCTGATCAAATGCTTATTAAAGATTTAGATTTCTTGCAGAATGATTTGTTTAATGCAATTGAAGATGGAAATTATCCATCGTGGACGCTTTACGCCCAAATCCTCCCCTATGAAGAGGGCTTAAAGTATAAACACGATATTTTCGATGTCACAAAAGTAGTTTCGCAAAAAGATTATCCATTAATTGAAATCGGCAAAATGACGCTCAATGAAAATCCAACGAATAATTTTGAAGAAATGGAACAACTCGCTTTCTCACCAGCTAACCTTGTTCCAGGCATCGAAGCGTCCCCCGACAAATTGCTCCAAGGTCGACTATTCGGCTATAAAGACGCGCAACGATATCGTCTCGGAGCGAACTTTGAACAGCTTGCTGTGAATCGTCCACTGAACAATGTGAAGAACTACGAACGTGATGGATTCATGGCGTCCGGTCAAGACGGAAGCGTCAACTATGAGCCAAACAGCTTTAACGGCCCAGTAGAAGACCCGGAAGCAAAAATACACGGCGATGAGCTAGAAGGAAAAGCTGGGAATTATGCTTATAATGAAGACTACTATTCCGCAGCAGGTGATCTATACCGATTAATGACCCCAGAAGAAAAAGATCGTTTGATCGAAACCATCAAAGAAAATCTCGGACAAGTCACCAAAAAAGAAATCCAAATTCGCGAAACACGTCAATTTTATTTAGCTGACCCAGAATACGGCATTCGAGTTGCAAAAGCTCTCGAACTTCCTCTAGATCAAATTAAAGGATAAGAATCATCAAAATAGGTACTCAAGGGGACTCCCTTGAGTACCTATTTTGGGTTTAATCCATTTTAAGAAGGGGAAAAATTAAGAGAATGGTGAGGAGGAGATAGCTTTGCAACGAAAAACCAAACAAATATTATTTTTTTCAACAATCGCACTTGTAGTTTCTAGTATAGTCGGAGCTAAAAAATGTAAAGCCAAAATAGATCCATTTCGTTCAGTAGAAGACATCAAACGTCGCTATCTATCAACTGAAATGGATGAAGAAGCAGAACTAGCAGCGGATAACATGTTTTCAGAGGGAGCCATGACAGCCATTAACTATGAAAATGAAGAACAAGCAATAGAAGGAAAATAAGAAGATTGGGCAGCAACTGCTCAATCTTTTTTTTATAGGCCTCAAGACTTACCCGAACTTCCTTCTATAGTTTGTTATCAAGGTTATGATTTTGCGTTATCATAAGGTATAGTTAGAGAAGGAGGAAAACGATATGAAAGGTTTCATCATTGCGCTACTAGTTATTATCCTTGCTGTACTACTTTTAACCATACTTTGGCCAGCGATTATCGCAACAATCGGTGCAGTACTTGGATTTTATTCCTATAACAAACTGCGCGAGTCGAACTCAGTTGGAGAAAAAGTACTTTATAGTATTCTGATCGCACTTGGTGCCCTTATGATTTTCTCTAATCTAAAAGGTGCAATTGCAGTGATCGTTGTTGCAGCGATTGTTTATTTCTTATTTAAGAACAAAAAATCCAAGCGTTACAAAGAAAATGATACATTCGATTACCCATATAATAAATAATTTTTGGAGGAGACAATTATGGCAAATCTATTTGATAAGTTAAAAGAGTGGAACAAAGATGTAAGCAAGAAACTAGACGAACGAAATGAAAAAAAACGAAATTCCGTTAGTTATTACATGGACAAAACAAAAGCCGAAATTAAAGAAGCTGAACGCATGGTGGAGAAACAACGTGAATTAAAATCGCTTTTTTATAAAGAGTATAAAGAAATGGAAGTTTACGTTGAAAAGCGTCGCCATCAAGTTGAAGTAGCGAATGAAGCGGGTGAAACGAAACTAGCTGATTTTGCACAAAAAGAAGTGACTCAATATGAAGAGCAACTTGCGACAACGAAAGAACACTACGATCAAGCGGCGACACGGCTTGAAGAATTAGAATTACGGATGCACGAAATGCGTTTGAAATGGAAAAACTTAAAAACGCAACACCTAGCAGAAATGGCTGAAAAAAATGCCGAGGAAACATCGCAAAAAATGGATAAAGTCATTCATGACATGAGTTGGGGTAGCGTATCTGATTACCATGAAGCTCAAAAGCAACGCGATTTGGCTGAAGAGGCAAATAAAAAAGCGGATATGGCGAAAGAATTGTCTCAGTCATTTGATGATTTAATGGATGAACTAGAAAAGAAAACGACGAAAAGCAAAGAAGTCATTAAAGAAAAGACACAAGATTTCACTTCGATGGTAGACGATTTAATCGAACGAGAAAAACAAAACTTCAAGAAAAAAGATCGTGCTTCAATGGATGAAAAACTAGATCAGCTAGAAAAAGAAGCGGGCAAAAAAGAATCTCAATCTAAGTCAGATGAAGAAAATGAAACGCCTTTAGAGAAAGACAGTAACAATGAAGATTCACCAAACAAAGAAGAAAAGTAACAGCTGAAGCAGAAAGCAGAACGAAAAAATCGTTCTGCTTTTTTGTGTCTAAAATTCAATTTAACCTTCTGCCAGTTTTTTTAAGTGTAAATTCCGAGAGTAGTTGATCCAGCAACTGATAATCATTATAGGTGAGATTTCTATGAAATAAAGCAAATTTTTTGTGAAACGCTAATGTCGAATAAGAGTATCTCTTAAATTGTTTAGCAATACGTCTATTTAGCTTATCCAACTGTAGGGTAAAGGGAATAATTGGGAGTAGGATTGACTCAAGCTTAATCGGATATATGATAGAGGAAGATCCGAATTTTAATGACCCAATATATGTTTTTTAGAGCTTCTAGATGAAAAAATATTAGTTGGAATAGTTCATCTGTGTTCAAATTGCTGAAGCTCAACACTTGATAAAAATTCTGATTAATTTCGCAAACTTCGGGTAAAATTGAAATGATGAGTTGCTTTTTCCAAAAAAAGCGGTATAATAATTGGTATAGACCGATTAAATTTAGGAGGCATGTAACGATGGCAATAAAAGTGGTAACAAATGCAACCATTTACACTGGTAAACTGGTACTCGAAAATGCTTACATTCGTTTTGATAAACAAATTCAAGAAGTTGGTCAAATGGTGAACTTCAAACCGGAAAGTGGAGAAGAAGTTATTGATACGAAGGGACAAAAAATTGTTCCAGGCTTTATTGATGTGCATTCACATGGTGGATACGGTCACGACGCAATGGATGCGGATCCAGAAGGCTTGAAAAAACAAGTTCGTGGAATGCTTCAAGAAGGGATTACTACTTATTTCCCAACGACGATGACACAGTCGAAAGAAAACATCGAAAAAGCATTGCGTGTGATTAATGAAGTGGCACAAGATGAACCGCTAATTGGTGGGATTCACTTGGAAGGTCCATTTGTATCCACTGTTTTTAAAGGTGCACAACCGGAAGAATATATTATGGCACCAGATTTGGAACTCTTTAAGAAATGGTTTGAGATTTCAGGCGGACGTATTAAGCTTGTTACTTACGCTCCTGAACACGAAACTTCTCCAGCGTTTGAAAATTTATGCTATGAACTAGGTGTTGTACCAAGTATTGGTCACTCAAATGATGTGCGCGAACATTTGAAAACAAGTAAAGCCACTCATGCAACGCATCTTTACAATGCTTGTCATAGAATGACGCACCGCGAACCAGGTGTTCCAGGACATGTGCTTTTAGAAGACGGCATTGAAGCGGAACTAATTGTTGATGGTATCCACGTTAATCGGGATATGGTCAAATTGGCTTACAAAATGAAAGGTGCGCATGGTATTTCTCTTATTACGGATTCAATGCGTGCTAAAGGAATGCCAGAAGGAAAATCTGAACTTGGCGGTCAAACGGTTATTGTGAAAGACAAACAAGCACGTTTAGAAGATGGAACACTTGCTGGAAGTGTTTTAACTTACGATGATGCTTTTCGTAATACGATCGAATTTACGGGTTGCACAATTGAAGAGGCTGTTTTGATGAGTTCAGTGAACCAAGCAACAGAGTTCGGACTTACTTCAAAAGGTAGCCTAGAAGCAGGGAAAGATGCTGACTTCAACATTTTAGATCAAGATTTACAAATTACCGCTACGTATTCGTACGGTCAAAAATATTGAGTGAAATGAGAGGAAAAACGACATGCAACTTATCAAAGTAGAAGACAAATTAAGTGGATCAAAAGAAGGTCTTCAAATCATCGAATCTGCAATTAAAGCTGGGAAAGTGAGTACCCTTGGACTTGCAACTGGAAGCACACCCGAAACGCTTTATGCGGAATTTATTAAAAGCGATGTAGATACGAGTGAGATTACAACTGTTAACCTAGATGAATATGTAGGTCTTGCAGCGAGCGATCCAAACAGTTATCATTACTATATGAATGATTTGCTTTTCTCGAAAAAGAAATTTAAGGAAAGCTATTTACCGGACGGTCTTGCAGAAGATGCGGAAGCAGAATGCAGCCGTTATGAAGAAATTTTAAATGAGCATCCGGTGGATATTCAAATTCTTGGAATTGGAACAAACGGACATATTGGTTTTAATGAACCAGGAACGCCGTTTGATTCGTTGACACATAAAGTGCTTCTTACGGAATCAACACGTGAAGCCAACAAAGTTTATTTTGAAAAAGAAGAAGATGTGCCGACACATGCGTATTCAATGGGGATTAAATCCATTATGAATGCTAAGAAAATTATCTTGCTTGCTTTTGGGAAAAGCAAAGCAGAAGCAATCAAAGCCACGGTAAATGGACCTGTTTCGGAGGATTGCCCTGCTTCTGCACTTCAAAATCACCCAGACGTGACAATTATTGTGGATAATGAGGCGGCTTCACTTCTGTAAAAATGAGGGCTGAAAAATGATCGATAAAAAATCAGGTATTCCAATTTACATGCAAATTCAGGCGGAAATCAAGCAAAAAATTGAAGCGGGGACATGGAAAATCGGGTCGTCCATTCCTGCCGAAAGACAACTTGCTGAAATGTTTCATGTAAGCCGGATGACTGTGCGCCAAGCGATTCAAGGGTTAGTGGATGATGGGATTTTGCAGCGACGCGTCGGTGCGGGAACATTCATTGCGGAAAAGAAGCTGACTGAACGACTTGAGGCGGTGACAAGTTTCACGAACTTAATGCTTCAAGAAGGAAAAGTTCCTTCAACGCGGATTGTTTCATATGGAATTCGTCCAGCAAGCATTCAAGAGCAAGATGCGCTGAATCTTAGCGAAAATAGCAATGTCATGAAAATTGAACGGATTCGTTATGGGGATCAAGTCCCCATCTTGTTTGAAGTAGCTGCAATTCCCGAACAAATTGCGTCTCTTCTAACAAAAGAGGATATTATGGATTCCTTGTACAATGCGATTGAGATAAAACTTGGACGGAAAATCGGTGATGCGGAGCAAGTGATGGAAGCAGCGCTTGTTTCTGAAAAAGTAGCGCCGTTCTTAGATGTGAAACTGGGTTCTCCTGTCATGAAGCTACGACAAATCACAGCGCTTGATGATGGTCGACCATTTGAGTTTACGCGTTCCCAGTATGTGGGAAGTCGCTTTCAGTTTGTCGCTAAAGTTAAATAATGATGATTTAATTAGAAAAAACGCCAAAACCGTGAAGGTTTTGGCGTTTTTGTTAGTTTAAGTTTTTCTCCAGTTCGTCATGAAGACGAGCACGTTCAGAGTCTGAAACAACGAAGTACCAAGGTCCACCTGATTCTTGACTTCCAGATCCTTTGACTTGAAGGTTTTCAACATTAGAAAGAGCTCCGCGGTAGTTTTTCGCAATTCTCGTGATGTCTGTCATCGTGAAGTCGGTTTGAATGTTATCACCAATTGCATTTAAAATGCCATCAAAGCGCCAAATGATTCCTGTGCTAAGCGCTTTTTCAGCAATAGCTGACATGACTTGTTGTTGGCGTTTTTGACGTCCAAAGTCACCTTCTGCATCGGATTTCCGAATTCGAACATACGCTAATGCATCTTCGCCATTTAGGCTGATTTTTCCTTTTTTAAAGGATTTTCCTTTAAGGTTTAGCCCTTCTTTATCGTTTGTAACTTCAATGCCACCAACGGCATCTACAAGGTCGCGGAATCCTTCCATGTTAATTTTGATGTAGTAGTTAAACGGAATGCCATTTAAAAATTCAGTAGCTGTCGCATCTGCCATCTTCACGCCACCATACGCATAAGCGGCGTTAATTTTGTGTGGGTTAGAATCGTATCCGGGAATAAGAGTTTTTGTATCCCGTGGTATACTCAGCATTTGAATTTTATTTGTTTTTCCATTTACAGTAGCTGCAATCAATGTATCGGAACGTCCCTTGTCGCCCTCCCGTTCGTCTACCCCGAGAATTAAAACGGAGAAGGGTTGCTTCTTATCAAGTGCAACAGATGTATTTTCCTTTCCACTAATTGGAGTATGAATTTTATTAAATGTCGAAGTCGTTTTCCAGTAAGCAAAGCCTAAGTAGCCAACAATCAACAAAACAATTACAAGTAAAATGAGCAGAAAGATTTTAAGACCTTTTCTTTTCTTTTTACGTTTTCTATTTTCTGTTCGCAAATTTGTCATCCTTTCCTGCATATTTACATTACCATTTTATACTACTTTTACGCTTTCGTCAGCAATTTATAAAAATCGTAAAAAAATAGACACAAATTTTTGGAGGATACGTTTAATCTTAAAGAAATTTTAAAAGAACAAACAAGAAACAGGATTTTCATTGTTTTTCAATTTGAAAGAAAGTATAATTAATTATTGAATAAAGCGATAGAGAAAAAGGAGGGGCCTCACTTGATTTTACCCATATTGATTATTTGTCTTCTGGCTTCTTTGATTTTAACACCGTTTATTCGTCAGGTAGCCCTTTATTTTGACGTGACGGATAAGCCAGATAAAAGACGGGTAAACGTGAAACCAATACCAAGTCTTGGTGGTCTAGCCATTTATATAAGTTTCAGTACAGGTCTTTTTTTACTGCCAATCGATAAAATGATACTTTGGCCGATTTTTATTTCTGGAACGATGATGATGCTTACGGGATTTATTGATGACTTGTTTGAAATCAAAGCGCGATATAAACTTTTAGGTCAGGTTGTGGCCGCTTTTATTATTGTTTTTTGGGGTGGCATTACCATTGAATTTGTCAATTTACCATTTGGTGGGGAATTACATTTTGGCGTGTTTAGCATCCCGCTTACGATCTTATGGATTGTCGCGATTACGAATGCTGTAAACTTAATTGACGGACTAGATGGTTTAGCCGCTGGTGTTTCCACAATTGCACTGATTACCATTTTAGGGATGGCTTTTATCATGTCAGATCCGGTTGTAATCATGCTTTCAGCGCTTTTAATTGCCGCAACACTTGGGTTCCTACCGTTTAACTTTAATCCAGCTAAAATTTTTATGGGAGACACAGGAGCTCTATTTTTAGGCTTTTCGATTTCTGTGCTTTCAGTGATGGGCTTTAAGAATGTTACTTTTATTTCGCTCATTGTCCCTATTTTAATTCTTGGCGTTCCGATTTCTGATACGATCATTGCGATCATTCGTCGGATGGTCACTAAACAGCCACTTGCTATGGCAGATAAGTCACATATCCATCATCAACTGATGGGGCTTGGATTTACTCATCGTCAAACTGTGCTTTTAATTTATGCGATTTCCGCACTTTTCTCACTTTTTTCCTTTATTTTCACGATGTCGACGGTTTGGGGTTCCGTTTTACTTATGGCCATTTTATTACTGCTCGTTGAGGTTCTGATTGAGTCACTTGGCTTAATCGGACAAAATTATAGGCCGATCATGAAACTCTTGCGGATCGAATCTGATTCGTCAGATGAAGAGAAAACTGAATAAATAAAAGCCCAGTTTAGCATGCTAAACTGGGCTTTTTTTATTAAGGGATATTGATGCAAGCGTGAAGTTGTGATACATTATTTCAGTAAGCCTAAAGGAGAAATGAGGAAAATTAAATGGAAATTATTGCGACAGCAGAATCAGCACTGCAAGCCGAAAATTTGCTTCGCGCCGGGATTGATACGCTTTATGCGGGAAACAGTCGTTTTGGACTTAGACTGCCCACTTCGTTTAGTCTTTCTGAACTAGAAGAGCTAACGAAACTCGCACATGCTTATCAAAAGGAAATTTTAGTTCCGGTCAACGGACTCATGCACAATGAGCATTTCGACGAGCTCCCTGAATTTTTAAAGGCGCTTGCTGAAATGAAGGTGGATAAAATCGCCTGCGGAGACCCTGGGGTTATTTTAACACTAGAAGAACTTGAACTTGACTTACCTTATGTGTACGATGCGCAAACTTTTGTGACAAGTGCTGAACAAATTGATTTTTGGGTGAAACAAGGAGCGATTGGAGCGGTTCTTGCTCGGGAATTAACAAGACCTGAACTGTTTGAAATTAGCCAAAAGCTAGATTCGCCTGTGGAAGTGCTTGTTTACGGGCCGACTTGTATCCATCAGTCAAAGCGCAAACTTGTGACGAACTATTATCACATTGTGGAACTGAATGAAGATGCAAGCAAGGAACGTGGTCTCTATCTTCGCGAACCAAATGATTCAGAGAGTATGATGCCGATTTACGAAGATGAAAATGGTACGCATATTTTTAGTTCCGAAGATATTTCGATGATGCCTTATCTAAAAGAACTTTTTGATGCAGGATTAACAACTTGGAAATTGGATGGGATTTTGATGCACGGAGCGGATTTTGTTGCGATCGCGAAGTTATTTGTCGAAGCAAAGGAAGCGCTTGAAGCAGGTGATTTTGTTGCGGAAACCTTTGTGAATCATTTAGCAGAACTTGCGCCAAGTACGCGAAACATGAATGCAGGATTTTATTTGAAAGATCCAGATGAGGTCAAGTAAGGGGGACATATCAGTGAAAACAATCACGAAAAAACCTGAGGTGCTTGCGCCAGCAGGGAATTTAGAGAAATTAAAAATTGCCATTCGCTATGGGGCGGATGCTGTTTATATTGGCGGACAGGCTTTTGGGCTTCGTTCGCGTGCAGGTAATTTTAGCTATGAGGAAATGATTGAAGGTGTTTCATTTGCTCATGAACACGATGCTAAGGTTTATGTAGCTGCTAACATGGTGGCCCATGAAGGCGATACAGAAGGAGCAGGGGAATTCTTTTTAACGTTACGTGAGATTGGAATTGATGCTGTTATTGTTTCGGATCCTGCACTTATTCAAATTTGTTTTGATAGTGCACCAGGACTTCCTGTGCATTTATCGACACAAGCCTCTGCTACGAACTATAAAACGCTTGAATTTTGGAAAAAGCGTGGGCTTGAGCGGGTTGTACTGGCTCGTGAAGTGAGCATGGAAGAAATTCGTGAAATCGGTGAGAAAACAGATATCGAAATGGAAGCTTTTATTCATGGCGCGATGTGTATTTCTTATTCGGGACGTTGCACGCTCTCAAACCATATGGCGAACCGAGATGCGAACAGGGGTGGTTGCGCGCAAAGTTGTCGCTGGAAATATGATTTATTTGAAATGGACCGTGGCATAGCGCAGAACTTAGTGGACGCAGATGAAGAACCATTCTCGATGAGCGCTGTTGATTTATCAATGATTCGCTATATTCCTGATATGGTGGATGCTGGTGTGGATAGTTTGAAAATTGAAGGTCGAATGAAGTCGATTCATTATGTATCAACGGTGGCTAGTTTGTACCGCAAAGTTGTAGATGCGTATTGTGCGGATCCGGAAAACTTTGAATTTGATCCTGCTTGGGAAGATGAACTTTGGAAAGTGGCACAACGAGAACTTTCAACGGGCTTCTTTTACCAAGAACCAACAGAAGATGAGCAGCTATTCGGGAAAACACGAAAAATTCCTCAATATGCCTTTGCAGCTCAAGTGCTTGCTTATGATCCAGAAACGAAGTTAGCAACACTCCAACAGCGAAATAATTTTGGCGTGGGGGATGAAATCGAGTTTTATGGTCCAAGTGATACAGGTTTTAAGCAAGTTGTACGGGAGATTTGGGATGAAGATGGTGAATCTATTGATCGTGCCAAAAATGCGATGATGACAATCAAAATGGTTGTTGATGAACCAGTTGAACCATTTTATTTTATGCGCAAGAAAAAATAAGTAAAAAAGGAATCCCAAATACGGGATTCCTTTCAGACTGTCGAAAAACGCCCATCCCTCCATGAGAAAGAAGAGGGATGGGCGTTTTTTTCTATAAAAATGGAAAAAG
>NZ_JAATJW010000032.1 GCF_011800755.1 Listeria valentina | reverse complement strand
AATATATATTATGTAAACTAGGAAAATTAAGATTTAAGTAAGGGATAAGCTGTTGCCTTCCCTCACTTTTATTTTTCTATAACATTAAATATTATTTATCTTAATAAAATACTAACATTTTGTCAGTCCTCCAAATTTTTCAGCAATCCCTGTGACCGTTGGAATCCGATTTACATTGAGATTATTCGGATCATTGGAAACGCCAATCAACGCATAGACATTACCCAGTTTTTCAATCGTATTGAGTCCATCCTTTATACAATTCGATTATGCAAGTAACGCCCATTGCTTCTAGCCCTTTATCTAACGTATCAAAGCGTTTCACCGTGGCCATCCCTGTAGCTGAATCCATCAATCCGAGCGTCCGTCAATTGTCTTTTGGTTTATAATAAGAAAGCATTTTTGATATAATCTCCATAAAAGAAAAAATTAGAAGTCTTGGAGGTGGCATAAAAATGAGTTTTTCTAATATGATTATGGGAGAAAACGGATTGTTGGCCGAATTACGTTACTATAACACTTTTAATGAACGAATCTTTGCCGAGATTACAAACTATGTTGGCGAGCATCTTGCGGAGTGGAGATTGAATAGCTTTATACCAGTTTCAGACGCAGTATCTATCTTTAACTTAATTAATGAATTATCTGGTGGAAACCGTTTTTGGAATGAAGAAGTCACACAGCGAGTAGAAAATGCCATACTTAGATTACAAGAAATGATCAATTCATTAGAAGAATAAGCGATAAAATGAAAAAAGAGATTTATTGGAGCTTTTAAGTTTAATTCTTGAAGAAATTGCAATTATGGCAAGAATATGTAGTCTGCTATTCAGAAAATAAAAACCGAGTTGATTCTGCACTATTCTTACTTTCTATCAGCTTGTTTTGAAAATATATTGACAGTCAGTATGTCTCGCATAGAAAAACAGAATCGCTAGAATGGCCATTTTAAATGGCTTCATCCAACGATTCTGTTTGGTAAATCGTAAACATACTTTTAAAATTCACTGTCTAAACTATTTTCATCCGAGCTTAGCTTCTTAGTCCACGTCCCTTGCTAATTAAGTACCAGCAAAGCGAGTAAAGAACTGCAATGAAAAGAACGAGAATTAGCATGGAGACAACCGTTGACATATCCGTTGTTCCAAGAAAGCCGTATCTAAATCCTGAGATCATATAAACGATTGGATTAATCTTCGAAACAACTTGCCAGAATGGCGGTAACATCGAAATGGCATAGAAAACCCCACCCAGATAAGTTAGTGGTTGCAAAACAAAAGTTGGAACAATTGAAACATCATCATAAGACTGAGCAAAAATCCCATTTAGTAATCCTGCTAAAGAAAATAGAATGGAAGTCATTAATAACGTAATAATGATAATTGTCCAAGAAAAAACATGTAGTGGAACGAAGAATAGCGAAATGAGTGTTACAAGAGCTCCTACTAAAATACTTCTTCCCATACCGCCGATTACAAAGCCCCAGATAATTACATGTGTTGGAACAGGAGCAACTAATAATTCTTCAATATTTTTTTGGAATTTTTGCGAGAAAAAGGATGACGAAACATTGGCGTATGAACTTGTAATAACGGACATCATGATAAGCCCAGGAACAATAAATTCCATGTAGGAAAACCCGCCGATTTCCCCAATTCGCTTTCCAATTAAATTTCCGAAAATCACGAAGTATAAGGAAGTTGTAATCACAGGAGGCACCAGTGTTTGCACCCAAATTCGTAAATAACGGTTCGTTTCTTTTACTGCGAGACTTTTTAAAGCCGTAAAATAAAGACTAAACATTTTTCTCCCCCACTCGGTGTTCTTCTTCTGTGATTTTCAAGAACAGCTCTTCTAATCGGTTTGACTTATTTCGCAAGGAAAGGACTTTAATCCCTTGATCTGTCAACTGTTCAAAGATTTCATTTACGCCTTGATCACGCTCAACTTCAATCGCCAAGGTTAGTTCATCTTCAAAATAGCTCTTGTAGCCGTTAATTTCTGGTTTTGCGTCATAAGGGGCTAAATCAAAAATGAAAGTTTCAAATTGAAGCTTTGCAAGAAGAGATTTCATACTCGTGTTTTCTACAAGCTCACCAGACTGGATAATCCCGATATTCCGACAAAGCATTTCTGCTTCTTCTAGGTAATGTGTTGTTAAAATAATCGTCGTTCCACTGGCATTTAATTCACGTAAAAACTCCCACATTTCACGCCTTAACTCGATATCTACTCCAGCCGTTGGTTCATCAAGAATAAGTAAACGGGGTTCGTGCATCAGCGCCCTTGCAATCATCAATCGCCGTTTCATTCCGCCAGAGAGCATTCGAGCGCGAACATGGCGCTTTTCCCATAAATTGGATTGTTTTAAGTATTTTTCACTGCGCTTTATAGCTTCTTTGCGTGAAACGCCATAATAACCCGCTTGATTAACAACAATTTGTTGGACCGTCTCAAAGGGATTGAAGTTAAATTCTTGCGGGACTAACCCAATTTGTTGCTTCATTCGAACCAAGTCTTTATCAAGGTCATAACCAAAAACTTTGACTTGACCAGAGGTTTTATTGACTAATGATGTGATAATTCCAATTGTGGTCGATTTTCCAGCTCCGTTTGGTCCAAGAAGCGCGTAAAAGTCCCCTTCTTCTACGTTTAAATTAATTCCGCGTAGGGCTTTGACGCCAGTGGCATATACTTTTTTTAAATCTTTTATTTCAAGTGCATAGGTCATTTCAATTATTATCTCCCTTATCGATGATTTCATGGTCTGCTTTTACTTTAGGAAACTACGAATACCAAGCAGTTAAGCTCCATTTTATTCTAACACGCTCCAAAGTAAAACGCTTGACTCTAGACTCATGAAGGCGATAAACATTATACTTGAGAATAGAACAACCAGCAAGCTTTATGCCTGCTGGTTGTTTCTTCTATTTGCCATTTAGCGCTGCATTAAAAACCGTTCCTGCCACATTTTTTGTTTTGATCACCAGTTTTTCTGGGTCGTGCTCCAAGTAAATAACCTCAATGACCTTACCAGGCTGAACTTGGTCTAAAGCTTCTTGTAGTACTGTTTTTTTAGTGGAAACCGACTGTGTGGTCTGATCTTTTAAGACTACTTCGAGGTCTAACCAAACATTCACCTTAGCATCTGACATGCTATTTTCTGGACGCATCCCAATGACAGTCGCATAACTTGTGATGCCTTCTTTGCTAATTTTAAGTGCTTCAGCATCCATCATCCCTGTTTTTACAGCAAACTCTTCAAACAACTCTTGCATCTCTTCCTGGGTAAGCGCCTGATCTCCTGCTTTCGGAAGAGCTACCTTTTGCTGTTCATTCGTTACAACAGGAATCGGAGCGCCAATCTCTAATGCAGAAAGCTGTGTAAGCGGAATAATGGCTTTTAAACTAGACTGAAAGCTTTCCCCTGACTTTTTGATGACTTCTACTTGCATTTCAACTTGTGGTTGTTGATTGATATAAGTCCCCGTTTGGGTCAGGCTGCGAATAATTCCAAGTGCCGCTTCCCCATTTTTCACTCGTGAATTGCCGATGCCGACAAATGATAAAATAGAACTGATAACAAGTAGCCCAATTCCTCCGTAAATGCCAATCCGGAATATTGAGTTATCAAAGAAGTCGACGCTAGTCGTGTCTCGGAAAAAGATTAAATACATAATAGTTCCAAAAATTACAATAAAACCAAGTGACCATAGGATACGAGAAATATTTTTCATTGTTTCATCCACCTAACTTTCTTTTAATAATTGCACGATTTTTTTATACATATCTGAAGACTTTTTGTATTGCCTCTTTTGTTCGGCGCAAATGCCCAATACTTCATATAAAGCAACTAAACGTTCAACAATTGGATTATGTTCGAAATAATTAATGCAAGATTCTGCTTGCTCCTGCGCAAATTCATATTTCTTTTGTTCAAGTGCCAGTTGTGCTTTGTAAAAATGCAAGGCGTATGTTTGATCATCCGTTCTCGGAGCATGTTCAAGCATCTGAATGAGTGAAGACAACTGATCGAATTGTTTTTCTAAAAGTGCAATATCTGCCTGATAAAGCAGAATAAGCGTAAAAAATGTCTTTTCAATGTGTGTCTGTCGTTGTAAAAAGGCATTAAAACGTTCACTTTCTTTTTTCGCTTCCATTAGTTGCTTCGTTTTAATCAGCATAACGATGCGATTATTAAAAATCATCACTTGATAATCCCCAATATGTGCATGATCTAAATATAGAAGATTTTCTTCTGCCTTTGATAAGCTAATAATTGCTTCTTCATAGAGTCCCAAATAAAAATAATAATTACTTTGTAAAATATAAAGACTCGGAAGATGCGCTTTAAAGTTTTTTAGCTGTATTTGGTGTAAAGCTTCATTTAGCTGCTTTTTCGCTAGTTCAAATCTTTTCAGAGTAAGGAGAATTTCGATTTCGATTTTTTTAACAGCAATCCAAGCTTCTAAGTTTTCAGTGAGTAGTGGAAGTAATTGCTGACAATAAGCATTAGCCGTTTCATACTCGGTTTTAGATCTTAGAACTTGCATCTTATAAAAATAAAAAGCTTTTTTTAAAGGTGCTGGCAATTGCTTAATTTCTCTATCCGGAAACTCTTTTAAATAGAAGTTCAAGTAATTCATATGTAAATCGTTATACTTGTCTTGGTCGTTCATAGATTGATAGAAACATGCTGTCATAAGCTTTGAAGCTAATTCAAACACAAGAGCATCAGATTCTCTAGGAAGTGTGGCTACATAAGTCTCATCGATATCAGAAAAGGCGATCATCTGGTTCACAATTTCATCTGTCCCTTTTAAAATATGGTTCGAAACATCTTCTGCTTTTAGTAAATAGTCCGTTGAGACATCTAACTTTTTAGCAAAACTTGCTGCCAAATCTTCAGCAAGGATATATCGTCCCGTTAAAATATTAGAAAAATGTGGCAAAGTGATCAACCCACTCACAAGCTCTTTTCGAGTCATTCCCTTTTTGTCTATCAAGAAATTAATTCGTTCTTTTAGCATTTTCTCCCCCCTTTTTTGCGTAGTTTCTTGCTATATATGTATCTTATCATAGAAAAAATCACAAATATAGTGATTGAGCACAATGCAAAAAGATTTCTTAACGGACCTATCTAAACAACTTTTTCTCTTTTTATTTTGTAATAAAATAGGGATTTTGACAAAACAAAAAGGGTCTTGCTCATTTGAACAAAACCCTTTTTGTTAGTTATTAAAATATTATAAAGGATGAATATATTTTTGAAATTTAAATCGATCACTCTTGATTAGCTTCACTCTTTCTTCGTTTGCTTCACTTGCAAGCATATTCGTTGATACTGAAGCAAGAATTAGTCCGTCGGCAATGGCCACTTTTTTTAGATAATTATTCTGACTAAATCGGATTTTTAAGCATAAAAATACACCTCCTCATAATAAGGAAGTGTATTTAAACTTTATTCTGTGACTTCTACTGTTTTTGATTGATGCTCAGGAATGATTTTTAAGAAAAGTAAAGCCATACCAATGACAGCTAAAACAGCAGCAACGATGAAAGGATAGCTTGTTCCAAACATTTCACTGATGAGCCCTGACAAAAGTGGTGCAAATGCAGCTCCGAGCCAGCGAACAAAGTTATAAGCACCACTCGTCACGCTTCTTGTATAAGGAGAGTGCTCCATAACAGTTGTTGTAAATAAGGCATTGTTTATCCCAAGAATAAGCCCGGAGAGAATGATCAAAGTGATTCGTACCCATAAGATAGGGATAACTCCAAGAAGGACTAAAATAACCGCACAAGAAGCCAGTGTGAACTTAAGCACGTGTTTTGAATTGAAACGCCCCTCTAAGCTGTGAGCGATTTTAGCCGATCCAAGTGCAAGACAAAGTCCCCAAGCAAAAAAGACAAAGCCGATTTGAATGGCAGATAAGCCAAGGACAAGTGGTGAGTAAGCTAAAATGGTGAAGAAACAATAATAATAAAACATACCGCTCGTTGCGATTTGAAGAAACGGCTTATAAGTGAACAGATGTAGCATTTGTTTAATTGGTACTTCTTTTTTTGAACTACTTTTTTCCTTGGCAGGTGCTTTCACTTTAAATAATACGAGTAAGCAAGCGATGAAAATTAATGTAGCCGTAGCAAAAAATGGATAACGCCAAGACAGATTTCCTAGAACTCCACCTAGAAGCGGTCCAAATGCCATTCCAAGTCCCATCGCTGACTCATAAAGTCCAATTGCGTGTGAAGGCGTATGCGATAATGCGATTAACATTGTCATTGCTGTTGCAAGGAACATCGAATTCCCGAAGCCCCAGCCTGCACGAAATATAGCAAGTCCGGTAATACTATTTGAAAACCCGCAAAGCAGCGCGAAGACAGTGACAATCGCAAGTCCTGCTACAATCAGTTGTTTATCTCCAATTTTGCTAGCCACAATTCCAATTGGAATCATCATGATGGCCATTACAAAAATATAAGAAGTAAATAAAAGTTCGACCTGCGAGTGTGTTGCCCCGATACTTTCAGCAATGCTTGGTAAAATAGGATCAACAATCCCAATCCCCATAAATGCGAGTAATGATGCAGCTGCCGTAATCCATTTGCCAGCTGCTTTTTGTTTTTCAGTTAACATAAATAAAGTCCACTTCTTTCCCTAATTTATCGACCTTTCTATTCTATGCCAAAATATTTTATATGTCAATATTTACATATGTAAAAAGTTACTTATGTAAATATTGCATTTCGATTCAATATCGGTTAAAATGTAGAGGAAATCACCAGCTAAGGGAGTGAACTTCGTGACTGGATCAATCAATTTATTAGGCTATACATTACTTGAAATGATTGCACGTGAAGCTTCAAGTGGGTATGATTTAGCTTATCGCTTAAAAATTATGCAAAATACCCACCATAGTCAAATTTATCCCATGCTAGCGAAACTAGAAGAAAATGGGTATCTCGTTTCTACAACACAATTTCAAGAAAGAAAGCCTAATAAAAAAATCTACGCGATTACAATTGAAGGAATAGAGCTTTTGCGAGAATGGTCGAAAACAGCAATTAGAGTTCCAGTTTCACGTGATGAATTTATCATCAAACTACAACTAGACTGGCTAAATCCAAAGCGAACGAATGAACTACTAAAAGAACGGATCCGCTATCTTGAAGAACAGCTTCAGGAAACAGAAAAAACCTTAGTGGCGATTCAAGAAACGCTCGGACTAGCTTCTTCAGATGAAAAACAATCGAATATGCCCTATCAAATTTATCAACGAAAATATCAATTAACATTAACCGAAAAAAATTGGTGTTTAAGCTTGTTAGATAAATAAAAAATGCTTCCGTAAAAATTCATACGGAAGCATTTTTTGATTTATAGATAAGATTTAGTTTTTAAAATTTCATTTGCCATATCAACGGTTTCCTTATCTGGCGTTTCAATCCCTTCCAGTGGGTAGCGTATTCCAAGTTTTTCCCATTTGTAAACTCCCATTGTATGGTAAGGAAGCACTTCTACGCGTTTCACATTTGGAAGAGTTGTAATAAAATCATGAAGCGCATGTAAATCGGTAGGATCATCAGTTTTTGTTGGGATAAGCACATGGCGAATCCAGATAGGCTGATTTTTGTCCCGTAAATAGTGGGCGAAATCAAGAATTGGTGCATTCGGTCTACTCGTTAGTTTAAGGTGCTTTTCTGGATTCATTTGTTTAATGTCAAGCAAAATTAAATCCGTTAGCTCCATTAATTGATCTAGTTTTTGAATAAATTCAGGCTCTCTTGTGAAACAGCCACCACAACTGTCAATGGTTGTATGCACGCCAGCTTCTTTACAAAGCGTAAACAATTCAATTAAGAAGTCAACTTGTAACAGTGGCTCTCCTCCACTTACGGTGATTCCGCCACCAGTTGCATCCCAAAATTCTTTATATTTAATCGCCTCATCGAAAACCTCTTGAGCAGTACGCTCATTTCCAATTCCAATTTTCCAAGTATCAGGATTATGACAAAACTGACAACGCAGTAAACAGCCTTGCAGAAAAACAATAAAACGAACACCAGGCCCATCTACAGTCCCCATTGTTTCCGTTGAATGAACATGTCCGATAACTTTTTCCATTCTGCTCTTCCTTTCAAAAATTTAATGATTGAAATTAATATGATTTTTTGTGCATTAATGAACTTACTTATTTAAAGGAAACCTTCTACTGTTATCTTAACATATTCCTAGAAAAATACTACAGTTTTTAATAAAAAATTTAAAACGCTACCAAAGGCTTAGTTACAGG
The DNA here is from genome assembly GCF_011800755.1 of Listeria valentina. GTDB lineage: Bacteria > Bacillota > Bacilli > Lactobacillales > Listeriaceae > Listeria > Listeria valentina. Next base: position 18,898 of record NZ_JAATJW010000032.1, on the reverse strand, counting down.
AATAGAATCAAAGATAAATGTCTAGGACTGTACTACTAAAAAAGTTGGATTATGTTATAAAACACGAAGGAGATCGCATGAACTGTCTTTGTACGAAAAAGGATGCCTCCTATTAGAGAAGCATCCTTTTGATTCCATATTCAATTGCACTCGCCTAACCAAAGTTTCTTGTCAGAAGTAGTAATCGCTGTCGCACCGGCTTGAAGTACTTGTTTTACCTGCTCTTCTCGCTCGATTAATCCACCAGCAATTACTGGAATGTGCACTTCATGAATCATTTTTTCGATTTGATCCGGAAGAATCCCAGGTAAAAGTTCAATCGCATCTGGTTGTACCTTTTGAATGAGCGCTTTTCCTTTTGTATAGGCACTGGAATCAATCATGAATAAACGCTGGATAGCTAGCACTTTATGTTGTTTTGCTTTTAAAATCACATTTCCACGAGTAGAAATAATGCCTGCTGGTCGAATTTCCTGACAGATAAAATCAACCGCATAGTCATCGTTTTTTAGTCCATTGATTAAGTCTGCATGAAGCAACACCTTTTTCCCAGTCGAAGAAGCAAAACTCACGAGTGATTTAAGCTGAGCAACATGCGTTTCAAGCATAACCATATAATTTCCACTATTTTTTAATTCGGCAATTTTTTCAATATCTTTTTGATTATGTGCGGCAGGAATAATTCGCTGTCCAGCAAACAATTCTGTCATATAGCTGTTCGCTCCCCTTTTGTTTACATCACCCGTTTGAACATTTTTTCAAGTTCATACGTCGTATATTTGATAATTACAGGCCGACCATGCGGGCAAGTAAATGGGTCACTAGCTTCACGCAACGTATCCAGAAGTGCTTCCATATCTTGCATTGTTAAATAATGATTGGCTTTGATGGATTTTTTACAACTCATCATAATTGCTGTATCTTCACGAAGCTTATGAATGCTTACATTGGGTTCGTGAAGTGCTTCGTCAACAATTTCACGTAAAGTTTCCTCTTCTTCTCCCTTTGGAAACCATGTAGGATGAGCTCGGATAATAAAACTATTTTGGCCAAAGGGCTCCATAAAAACGCCGACTTCTTCAAGTTTTTCGCGTTGTTCTATAAGTCTCACATATTCATCATTTGAAAACTCAAGCACAATTGGGACAAGCAATTCTTGTAATTCACGACTTACTTCACCAATTTTTTCACGGAAAAACTCATATTTGATCCGCTCTTGAGCAGCGTGCTGATCAATAATATACAAACCTTCTTCATTTTGAGCAAGAATATAAGTAGCGTGCATTTGACCGATTGGATACATCTTAGGGATGCGCACCTTTCTTTCTTCTGCAACAGGTGCGCTGTCACTCACTTCATAACGGATCGTTTCTTCTTCAATGACAGTTTCAGAATCAAACTTCTCTTCTTCAGGAGAAATATATTCTGGAACAGAAGGTTTTTCAAACAAAGTAGGCGGTTCATTTTTTGGTGCTTCTTCATTTGAAAAAGTCGATTCTTTCGCTTCACTTGGTTTATTTGAATCAAATGACATTTGCAATTGTTCAGATTGAAGCTTTTCTCGCTTAGAAATAGCTCCGTCTGGAATTAACTGCAACTTATGAAACGCTTCTTTAAGTGCTTCTGAAATAAGTTCACCGAGTTCTTTCTCCTTGCTTAAGCGGACTTCAAGTTTTGCAGGATGTACGTTCACATCGACAATGATTGGATCCATTTCGATCTCAAGAACAATGATCGGAAAACGTCCAATAGGAAGAAGCGTATGATAGCCATTTAAAATCGCTTTGACAAGGGCGAAATTTTTAATATAGCGTCCGTTAATAATCGTCGAGATATAGTTTCGATTCGAACGATTGACTTCTGGAAGAACCGCATAACCGCTAATTTTAAAATCAAGCGATTCTCCTTGAGCGGGTACAGTTTTCTTAGCAATTTGAACACCATAAATCGCTGCGATAACTTGACGCAAGTCACCGTTCCCACTTGTTGAAAGGAGAGATTTCCCGTTGTGGGATAGACGAAAGCTAATATTTGGATGCGACAAAGCTAAACGGTTCATAACATCCGTGATATTTCCAAGCTCAGTTGGCAATGTTTTTAAATACTTCAACCGTGCTGGCGTATTGTAAAACAAATCCGTAACCGTAATTTCTGTCCCGCGTCGAGCGGAATCACTATGCTTTTCAATTTCTTTTCCGCCTTCGATCACAATGGTTGTTCCAGTGTCTCCTGCAGAGGTAGTTAATTTTACTTTAGCAACAGAAGCGATACTTGGAAGTGCCTCGCCACGAAAACCAAGTGTGTGAACACGAAACAGATCTTTTTCGGTTTTGATTTTACTTGTAGCGTGCCGTTTAAAGGCCGTTGAGACATCTTCTGGCTCAATCCCAACCCCGTTATCAATCACTGTCATTTTAGTCATGCCAGCTTCTTCAATCAGCACATCAATAATCGTGCTTTTCGCATCAATCGCATTTTCCACAAGTTCTTTAATGACAGAAGCTGGCCGCTCAACAACTTCACCCGCGGCAATTTTATTGGAGAGGTTATCCGTTAATTCGATAATCTGTGCCACAACTTATCACATCCTTTAATGCAGTTTGCTTTGCAATTCAAATAATTTGTTCATCGCATCAAGTGGCGTCATTTGCATCAAATTTAGTTTCTTGATTTCTTGTTCCACGTCACTTCTTCTTGCTACTGCTTGTTTAGGTTTTTCTTCAATCTCAAAAAGAGGTAATTGCATGTCATCCGATTCGAGCTCTTGTGCTGTTTCTCGCACAATAACGCTTTCTTCCTCTTGCTCAAGTGCTACAGGAGTTGAGACAGGTAATTTTTTCTCTCCTGTTTCAAGAGTTTTTAAAATTTCACCCGCACGTTTGATTAAAGCTTTCGGTAACCGAGCAAGTTCAGCCACATGAATTCCGTAGCTCTTATCAGCTGGACCATCTTTAATTTTGTGAAGGAAAACAACTTTGCCATTTTCCTCAATCGCACTTACATGAACATTTTCTAAATGTGGAAGCTCCCTGTCAAGCACTGTTAGTTCGTGATAATGCGTAGAAAATAGCGTTTTTGCTTGTACATTTTCATGAATATATTCGATGATCGCCTGTGCAAGCGCCATCCCGTCGTACGTAGCCGTTCCACGACCAATTTCATCAAACAAAATCAAGCTGTTTTTCGTTGCGTGAACAATCGCATTCCTTGCCTCAAGCATTTCCACCATAAAGGTACTTTGCCCCGCGATCAAGTCATCTGCAGCCCCAATACGCGTAAACACACGGTCAAAAACAGGTAAAATCGCTTCTTTTGCAGGAACAAAACACCCGACTTGCGCACAAATCGCCGTTAAAGCTACTTGCCTCATATATGTGCTTTTACCCGACATGTTTGGCCCAGTGATTAAAAGAATTTCGCGGTCTTCCGACATATTACAATCATTCGCGACATAACTTTGCGACCCCATGACACGTTCAACAACCGGGTGGCGTCCTTCCGTAATCGCGAGCGTCCCATCTTCACTTAGCGTAGGCTTTACAAAATGATTCCGTTCACTCACTTCGGCAAAACTTTGTAGACAATCAATTTCGCTAATGGCCTTGGCTAGCTTTTGCAAGCGATCAATGTAAGCTTTTACTTGTTCACGAACTTCTGTAAACAATTGGTATTCAAGCTCCACAGATTTTTCTTCCGCATCTAGAATCAAGCGCTCTTTTTCCTTTAACTCCGGTGTGATGAAACGCTCAGCATTCGTTAAAGTTTGTTTTCGTTCATACCGACCATCTTCAAGCAAATGCGTATTCGCACGGGTCACTTCAATGTAATATCCAAATACACGATTAAATCCAACTTTAAGTGATTTAATCCCGGTAATTTCGCGTTCTTTTTGCTCTAATTCCGCAATCCAAGTTTTCCCATTCCGGCTCGCATCACGGTATTCATCAAGTTGCCCGTTATAGCCATCTTTAATAATCCCGCCTTCTCGAATAGAAAGTGGCGGAGAATCAATAATAGCTTGTTCCAATAAATCGGCCAGTTCTTCGCAAGGATCTAGTTTTTCGCCAAGTTGATTCAAATTATCAGCACCTGAAAGTGAACCAAGATTTGCTTTGATTTTCGGAATTTGGAATAATGAATTGCGCAACTGGACAAGATCCCTTGCATTTACATTCCCATAAGCTACCCGACCAGATAAACGTTCTAAATCATACACATTTTTTAGATTTTCAGCTAATTCCACGCGCTCAAAGAAATGCTTCATTAGCTCCTCCACGTCTGCTTGACGAGTTTCGATCATTTCACGATCAATCAGCGGACGGTCGATCCATTGCTTTAAGAGGCGACCGCCCATCGCTGTTTTGGTTTGATCTAATAACCATAGCAAAGTACCAGATCGCCCTTTCCCCCGAATTGACTCAGAAAGTTCGAGGTTACGCTTCGAATAATAATCCATTTTCATATATTGACTTGTTTCATAGTGAATTGCTTTTTGTAAATGACCTAAATCACGTTTTTGCGTTTCAGTCAAATAATGGAGCAAAAGTGTGACCGCTTTTCGCTCAGAAAGAGCAATACTACGATCAAGTAATTTTTCGCTTTCAGCAGTTGCTTCAATTTCATCATGGAGAGAAACAACAAGTCCGAGCTGTTCACGAACCGCATCCGAAATAAAACTAGCATCATTAGAACGCGTCACTACTTCCTTTGCGGCAAGAGTCGATAGTTCGTTTATAAGCCGGTCATCTTGAAGCTCGAGCACCGTTGATTTAAGTTCCCCAGTCGATAAATCCGAATAGGCAAAACCAAACTCTTTGTCTTCATAGACATAAAAAGCGGCAATATAATTATTTTCTTTTTCTTTTAGCCCCTTCTCGTCCATTACAGTTCCAGGAGAAATCAATTGCACGACTTCGCGCTTGACCATCCCTTTAGTAGTTTTAGGATCTTCGACTTGTTCGCAAATCGCTACTTTATAACCTTTTTCGATCAATGTATCAATATAGCCGCTAGCAGAGTGATAAGGAACACCGCACATAGGAATGCGTTCAGTTCCGCCTCCTTCTCTACCAGTGAGCGTAATTTCAAGGATTTGCGACGCCTTTAACGCATCGTCAAAAAACATCTCATAAAAATCGCCTAGACGAAAGAATAAAAAAGCATCTTGGTAATTTTCTTTAATCGCCAAATATTGTTTCATCATTGGTGTGTATTCAACCATTTTGTCCACTCATCCCCTATTTCCAGCAATTTAACTCTTCCATACATTATAACATACCTAAAAACAGCTTTCCTGTGAAAAAAACAGCCTGATTTACTCTTCCATCTCCAATTTCCGCGTAACATTTTGATCAATTTCACGCGTAATGGACTGCAAAAGATCATTCGCATCCACTTGCGCGCGCCTAAAGTCGCGCACAACCGGTAAATCATCAATTTCTTGCTTCAAACGCTCAATTTCCGCTTCCGTCTCTTTCATTGCTTCAAATTTCCCATAGTGCTCTAAATTCACAGACTGCTTTTGAAGCAGCTTGATTTCCGCTATTTTTTCTTGCACTTTGGAATTGGCATCAATCGTTTCTTCCGCCCTTTTATAAAAGGCAATTTCTTCCGTTTCCTGAAGCGCATCCCGAAGTTCCGCTGCTTTTCGCATAATTTCTTCCCGGCTCGTCATCAAAAATTCGTCCCCCTTCATTCATAAAACGGATGATCGTCATTAATTAAAATCCGGTCAATCTGCGTAGCTTTCCCCGTATCCTCGTTCAACGTAATCAGACATCCAGAAAGCACCGTCCGACCAGATTTAGGCACCTCAAACCGAGTAGGCAATTGCGTTTTAAAACGCCTTAAAACTGCTTCACGTTCCATCCCAAGAATCGCATCATAAGGTCCCGTCATCCCGGCATCCGTCAAATAAGCCGTTCCTTCAGGCAAAATCCGATTGTCCGCCGTTTGCACATGCGTATGCGTCCCAACAACTCCCGTCACACGACCATCCAAGTGCCACCCCATCGCTTGCTTTTCGCTAGTCGTTTCCGCATGAAAATCAACGAAAATAAGCGGCGTTTTTTCACGAGCTTGATCCACAAGTTCATCTACAGTTTCAAAAGGATCACGCAAGTCTTGCCCCATAAACGTCCGTCCTTGCAAATTAATCACAGCAAGCAAATATTGATTGGACTTCACATAAACTAGACCTTGTCCTGGCGTTCCTTCAGGAAAATTTGCTGGACGTGCTAAATATTTGGCATCCTCAATAAATTCAAAAATATCTCGATTATCAAAACCGTGGTTTCCAAGGGTTACCGCATTTGCACCGAGTTCTAAAAAACCTTTATAAATCTTTTCCGTAATCCCTCGGCCAGCTGCAGAATTTTCCCCATTAATAATGGTCATTGTAGGTTTATATTTTTGTTTTAACTTAGGGAGATATTCTGTTACCATGTCTCTTCCAGGAGAACCGACAACATCCCCAATAAATAAAATTTTCATTCTTTTCCTTACTCCATTCTATAACAAATTTAGATTCCGCATCAAAATTTAGAACTGCGACGTTCAAGACGTGCCACATCCCGAAAAACTCCGTCCATTTCACCAAGCAATTCATGAATACAAAGTGTTTTAAACCCAAAAGCATGATGCAAAGCAAGACTACCTTCATTCTCTGGGAAAATAAGGGATTGTAACGTCCAAAAGCCAGCTTTTTCACTTGCTTCAATCAACTGTTCCATTAAAAATTTTCCAACACCGCGCCCGCGTGCTTCTTCAGCCACATAAAGACTTAACTCTGCCACCCCGCGATAGCTATCCATTGTGGAAACTGGCAAAAGCGCGGCCCATCCAAGTACTTTATCCGTATCTTCCTCAAGAGCCGCTAACCTACAAGTCGCTAAATATTTCGTATCAAAATTTTTAAAATCCAGTGCTACTTTTTGAAAACTAGCATTTCCTGTATCGATTCCTTGTTGATAGATTTTTCGAACTTGATCATAATTTTCTTTCTTTATTTTACCAAGTGTAATCTTTTCTATTTTCATAAAGCCTCATTCCTCTCCGCTGCTCGTTAAAATTCGAAAAACATGATAAGTGCCGAGAACTTTTGTCTCTCCACCTAGTAAAGCGATTTCCGAAAGTGCATTTTGCACAAGTTCTGTTTTTTTAGAAGAATAAAGATCAATTAAAAAGAAATATTCGCCAAGAGATGTTTTTAGCGGACGAGATTCAATTTTGCTCAAATCGATATCTCGCCAAGCAAAAGCTGAAAGAACCTTATGTAAAGCACCTGGAAGGTTGTTGGGTAAGATCACACTGATTGACGTTTTTTCTTCTTCAGCAGGAAGCGAGAGTTTTAGCTCCTTCCGACTCAATACCGCAAACCTCGTTTGATTGAGCTCAATATCTTGTGCGTTATTTTGTACAACATGAAGACCATATTCAGTAGCAGCCATTTCAGGCGCAATCGCTGCAGCAAGCTCATCTGGATGCTCTTTAATCCATTTTGCCGCATAAGCTGTGGAAGGCGTTGCAATTTGTTCCACCCCATACAAGTGATCTTGCAAAAACTTCGCACACTGGGCAAGCCCTTGCGGGTGACTAAGCACTTTTTGAGCGGATTTCCATACCGGTTTGTTTTTAGGATGAACCATTACATGTTGGGCGATCGGAAGAACGATCTCCGCTTGAATAGGGACATCTGCAAAGTGAAATAAGTAGTCAAGCGTGATATTGACACCGCCTTCAATTGTGTTTTCAATGGGAACAACAGCTGCATCTACTTCTCCTTTTTGAATTGCCATAATGGCGTCTGGAATGGCACCAAGAGGCACAAGGTTTTCATCTGGGAAGGCATATTGAGCTGCACTATGAGTAAAAGAAGCCACTGGCCCCAAGTAAGCAATATTCATTTTTACAACAAGCTCCTTTAAAATGAAAAAGAGGTCAAGAAACTTCTCCAAAACACTTGAAAAAATTTCCAGTCCTCCCTCCTCTTATTCTTGAAATTCAAATTCAAAATCTAATAATCGAACAGTGTCACCGTCTTCGGCTCCACGTTTTCTAAGTGCTTCATCTACACCCATTGCCCGCAATTGACGAGCAAAACGATTGATCGAAGCATCGCGTTCAAAATTCGTCATTGCAAATAAACGCTCAATTTTTTCTCCACTAAGCACAAAGGCACCATCCGAATCACGTGTGATTTCAAATTCAGGTTCCTCAGCATGGAATTTATAAAGAACTGTATTTTGTTCTTCTTGTTCCAGTACTTCTTCAAGTGGGAATTCAGGAGTCTCTTCCAGTTCATCGGCAATTTTGATTAGCAGCGGTTTGAGACCACTTTGTGTTAAAGCAGAAATCGGATAAATCGGTACTTCTGCGCCGACTTTTTCCGAAAAAGCTTGAAGTGCTTCATCGGCTTCTGGCATATCCATTTTATTTGCTACGATGATTTGTGGGCGTTCCATCAAACGCAGATTATAAGCCTCAAGCTCTTTATTAATAGTTAAATAATCTTCGTAAGGATCTCTTCCTTCAGAGCCTGACATATCAATCACATGAACAATCACGCGTGTCCGTTCAATATGACGTAAAAATTGGTGTCCGAGTCCAACACCTTGGCTTGCCCCTTCAATAAGTCCCGGTAAATCCGCCATCACGAAACTACGGCCATCTCCAACATCCACCATACCTAGGTTTGGAACAAGCGTTGTAAAGTGATAAGCAGCAATTTTAGGACGAGCAGCAGAAACGATCGACAACAGTGTGGATTTACCAACGCTTGGGAAACCAACAAGGCCGACATCGGCCAATACTTTTAATTCCAGTTGAACCTTGCGCTCAACACCTGGCTCCCCGTTTTCAGAAAGCTCAGGAGCAGGATTAGCAGGCGTTGCAAATCGTTTGTTACCTCGACCCCCACGACCGCCTTTTGCGATTATAGCACGCTGTCCGTCTGCGACAAGATCAGCAAGGATTTCCCCTGTTTCTAAGTCTTTAACAACTGTACCAGGTGGAACCATTACGACTAAATCATTCGCACCTCGTCCGTGCATGCTTTTGCTCATACCATTTTCACCGTGCGGAGCTTTAAATTTTCGCTTATAACGAAAATCAATGAGTGTGCGCAAACCTTCGTCAACTTGAAAAACGACATCCGCTCCTTTTCCGCCATCTCCACCGGCTGGGCCACCATTTGGAACAAACTTTTCACGACGAAAAGCCACCATTCCATCGCCACCATTACCGGCTTTTACATCTATTTTCACTCGATCTACAAACATGTTCAATCTCCGTTCTATCAAAGTCTTATCTTTCATTATAACAATAAACCCTGATTCCGCAAGCGATTTTCTCAAGAAATTTTAAGTCTGTTTGGCACATTTTGAATCTTCTTTTCACAATTTGCTGCCCTTTTCATTCTGAAAATTACTTCAAAACAAATAAAAAAAGTGTTTTAGACTTTTTTATCGTCTAAAACACTTTTTTGTAGTTTTTGGCATTTATTCAAATGCTTGAGCCGCTTTAACCGCTTTATGCCAACCTTTATAAAGAGTTTCACGCGTATCATCATCCATTTGAACATCAAATTGTTTATTTAACTTCCAGTTTTTAACAATTTCATTTTTATCTTCCCAAACCCCGACAGCAAGACCAGCCAAGTAAGCTGCACCAAGAACTGTTGTTTCTAAGTTTTCTGGACGTTCAACAGGAACATCTAAAATATCTGCTTGGAATTGCATTAGAAAATCATTTGCAGAAGCCCCACCATCTACACGAAGTGCTTTCAATTCTATTTTGGAATCTTGCTCCATCGCATGAAGCACATCACGAGTTTGATAAGCTAGAGACTCAAGTGTAGCTCGAATGAAATGTTCTTTTTCAGTTCCGCGAGTGATCCCAAAAACAGCTCCCCTTACATCAGAATCCCAGTAAGGAGCGCCAAGACCAACAAATGCAGGAACGACGTAAACGCCATCAGTTGACTCGATTTTTTCAGCATATCCCTCAGAATCGCTTGATTTACGAACCATCCGGAGACCGTCACGTAACCACTGAATAGCTGATCCAGCAACGAAGATACTTCCTTCAAGCGCATAGTTCACTTTTCCGTCAAGTCCCCAAGCAAGAGTCGTCAATAGCCCATTTTCAGAACGAACAGCTTTTTCACCTGTATTCATAAGCAAGAAACAGCCAGTGCCATAGGTATTTTTTGCCATTCCACTTTCGAAACAGCCTTGACCAAATAAAGCTGCTTGTTGGTCCCCGGCGATCCCCGCAACAGGAACTTCTTCCCCGAAGAAATGGTAAGGTGCCGTTGTTTCATAAACTTCCGAAGAAGGTCTTACATCAGGAAGCATAGCTTTTGGAACATTTAGCATTTCAAGCAAATCATCATCCCACTTTAAATCATAAATATTATAAAGTAAAGTACGAGAAGCATTAGAATAATCAGTAATATGTGCTTTCCCACCCGTTAATTTCCAAACGAGCCAGCTATCAATCGTCCCAAATAGCAACTCGCCATTTTCAGCACGTTTTTGAGCTCCATCAACATGATCCAAAATCCAACGAATTTTTGTTCCAGCAAAATAAGGATCAATTAATAGTCCTGTTTTTTCACGAATCATGTCTTCCTTACCTGCTTCACGAAGCTTACGACAAATTTCATCAGTTTGACGTGATTGCCAAACGATCGCATTATAAATGGGTTTCCCTGTTTCTTTATCCCAAACAACTGTCGTTTCACGTTGGTTCGTGATACCAATCCCAGCAATTTGGTTCGTTTCAATATTCGTTTTAATAAGTACACCGGAAATAACAGCTAGAATAGATGCCCAAATGTCATTCGCATTGTGCTCAACCCAACCAGGATGCGGAAAAATTTGTTCAAATTCTTGTTGTTCAACGCCAATTACATCTCCGTCACCATCAATAATCATTGCACGCGAACTTGTTGTTCCTTGGTCTAACGCTAAGATATATTTTTTATCCATAATCACATTTCCTCCTTAAACAAATTCCTTTTTATATCACTCATGCTAAACAAGTTGTTTTTTCTTATCGAGCATCGTCGATAAAATTAAAACGAGAATGAAGAATACGAGTACAAGCCAGAACCACATCCCGATATCTTTGTTAACAATTGCGTTATAAGATAACGCACCAAGTGCACCGCCTGCAAAAGGTCCAATTACTGGTACCCATGAATAGCTCCAGTCTGATCCACCTTTTCCTGCGATTGGCCAAATAAAGTGAGCAATCCGAGGGCCAAGGTCCCGTGCAGGGTTAATTGCATAACCTGTTGTTCCCCCAAGACTCATCCCGATAACAATAATTAGTATCCCTACTGCAATTGGATTCAAGCCATCCGAGAATTTATTAGCACCAAATGCCATAAGACCAAATACTAAAATAAAAGTTCCAAGCGCTTCTCCGAACACGTTTGATGTATAGTGACGAATAGCGGGTGCTGTAGAGAAAACACCAAGTTTTGCAGCCTTGTCTTCTGTTGCTTTCCAGTGTGGATAATAATGAAGCCACACAAGCGTTGCCCCGATAAATGCACCAATAAACTGAGCAATAATATAAGGCAATACATAATTCCATGGAAATGTTTCTGCTAGTGCCATCCCGAGTGTAACTGCTGGATTAAGATGAGCCATACTCATGAAACCGGAAACATAAATTCCCATCGTAACAGCAAATCCCCAAGCAAAGGCCACTAAAACCCAACCGGCATTTTCTGCTTTTGAAAATTTTAAAGAAACTCCGGCCACAACGCCGCCACCCAAAAGAACAAGAACGGCTGTGCCAATTAATTCACCCAAAAATTGAATCCCCAAACTTGTATCAATCATGGACCAACAACTCCTTTTGATTTTTGTAAGAACGTTCCCTTCATTATTCCTCAATTTGGGAGACGTCAAACTTTTTTATTCAAAAAAAGAATGACGAACAAAACAAAGGCGCATAAACTTATGCTGCCGTTTTGGTCGTCATCTCTTCTCCTGACAAATTCATTAACTTGATTTCATTAAAACATAATAAGTAAACGCTGTCAATAAAATAGTATGCAATTTTTTCACAAACCAAATGTAGGAAACCCATTATTTTTCAAGGATAAATTCATCTCTAGTTATTTTTTTCACAAAAAAAGCTGAGACCAAAAGGTCCCAGCTTTAACTTTAAGCTTCTTGCGCTTCAGGATAAACGCTAACTTTTTTCTTATCGCGTCCCATGCGTTCAAAACGCACAACGCCGTCAATTTTAGCGAAAAGCGTATCATCGCCACCACGTCCAACGTTTGTTCCTGGATAAATCTTCGTACCGCGTTGACGATAAAGGATTGAACCACCAGTTACGAACTGACCGTCAGCACGTTTTGCACCAAGACGTTTTGATTCTGAATCACGACCATTGGAAGTGGAACCACCGCCTTTTTTGTGGGCAAAATGTTGAATATCAAATTTTAACATGACATACACCTCCTATTTGGAGTTAATTTTAATATGATCAGGATAGCTGTACGCTAGTGATCGGAATTGATTCACCATTCCTGTTAATAAAATTTGAACCGTCTCTTTTTTTATGAATTCAGCTGGAACGGAATAGTGAAGATAGCCTTCATCCTCCTCCACAACTGGCTCAAACCCTTCTGCTTCTGAAATCGCATTGACCATTCCATAAGCAATTGAAGAAGCTCCAGCACAGACAAGATCACTGCCTCTTTCGGCAAAATCAGCATGTCCGTCCATTGTAAAAGAAGTAATCAATCCATTTTTTTTATCAACATTTACGTAAATCATTTTTTCGTCCCTTCAAATTAAGCATTGATTGCATCAACTGTTAATTTTGTATAAGGTTGACGATGACCTTGTTTTTTGTGGTAGTTCTTTTTCGGTTTGTATTTGAAAACCGTAAGTTTCTTGGCACGACCTTGTTTTTCAACTTTTGCTGTAACCGTTGCTCCTTCAACAAAAGGAGTTCCAACTTTTGCAGCATCGCCACCAACAAAAAGAACTTTATCAAAAGTAACCACATCGCCAACTTCACCTGCTAATTTCTCAACATAGATCTCTTGACCAGCTTCTACTTTGATTTGTTTCCCACCTGTTTCAATAATTGCGTACATATTTGCACCTCCTCATATACTAAGACTCGCCGTCACAGGGGGTTCTAAAAACGAACACTTGACCCAGATCTGAGCGGTTGTAGCGTGGTGCGCTACAAACATAACATTAAAATCATAGCATATGCACCGCGCACTGTCAATCACTCCTGCGTACTTCTTTTAAGAAAAAACACGTCGAATTTGGTAAAATGGAACAGGTTCCTCTGCAATTTCCCAGTCGATTTGGCAATTAAAAGTTGTTTCAAGTTCTAAAAATTGATCTAAAACAGCTTCTGTTACGACAATGACAGCTTGTTCCACATCATTTAAAGCATTTAACTCGCGCTCCAATTCATACGCAACGGAAACAGCAGTTTTGATATGTCCCGTTCCAAAACAAGAAGGGCAAGTTTCTGTAACTAGTTCCTCAAAGGAGACCTCTTTTTTCTTGCGGGTGAGCTGCATTAAACCAGATTTTGAAAACCCTACAATTTGTGTCGTCATAAGCTCTTCTTGGACAAGCTTTTCCATTTCTGTCTCTAGCATTAAATGTTGAGTCTCTGTCATTCCACCGATAAAATCGATTACGATAAATCCACTTGCTTGACGAAGACGCATCTGCCTTAAAATCTCAGGTAAAACCGACTGATTAACACGAAAAATGGTCTCCGGTTTATCAGAAGTGCTCGAAAAGTGCCCTGAATTCACATCGATCACCCACATTGCTTCCGTTTTTTCAATAACAAGCGATGCTCCACTTTCAACATGCACCAGTTCTTGCAAACATTTATCAAGCTCAGATTCGACTCCGTAATCAGCAAATAGCGTCCGCGTATTTGACCGACTTGTAGCAAGCTCAAAAGCACCGTCTGAAATCACTTCACTGATGCCATAGTGTTCTTTAAAGCGCTTTACTTGCTGGAGGAATGCATCGCTTTGATCAACCAAAAGCCCAGGTTTTTTTCTTTTATTACTCAAGAAACGCAAATCTGCGAGAAATTGCCTCTTCTCCGCTAGTTCGGCAAGGATCGACTCCGTCGAACTTGTTTCCGCTCGCGAGCGAAGAATAACCGCTTCCGCTTTTTCCAAATGAGGTTTTATCGTCTTTATAAGATTCTGCCTCTGATCATCTGAAATCCGTTTAGAAACAGAAATGTACGACTTTCCGTAAATATAAACTAGCGTTTCACCAGAAACTTCGACCATTCCAGTGACAAGTGGTAGCTTTGTTTTTGTTCCGGTTCGAGTCACTTCGACCAAAAGCCTTGCCCCTTGGTGCTTCACTACCATTTCTGGGATATCATCCAGATGAAGAAAAGCTTTCTCAGTTCCAAGCGAGACAAAGCAAGCCCGAATTTTTCGATCAATTTTTTCAATTTGTGCTAAATAAATTTGTCCAGGCTGTACTGTTTTTATAGGTCGGAAAATTCTTGCATCAATTACCTTTCTCCCATTTAAAACAGCCACACGTTTTTCTGTTGTTTGCGTATTGACCAGTATTTGCCGCATAACTAACAAATCTCCTTCGTAAAAAAGCCTCCACAGATAAGTGAAGGCTTTTTGCTAGTTTCTACTAAATAATTGCTTAAGACGCTGGAAAAAGCCTTTTCTTGGCTGTTCAATTGACATAAGTGGAATAGACTCACCAAGTAGCCTTCTAGCAATATTTCGATATCCTTGAGAAGCTCGGCTATTTGGAAGCATTACAACAGGATTACCGTTATTTGACGAACGAATGACTTCATCATCGTCAATAATAATACCAAGAAGTTCAATGGATAAGTGGGATGTGATTTCATCAATATCCATTACATCTCCATTTTGCATCATCTGTGTACGAATTCGGTTAATAACAAGTTTGGGAGGTTCAATCTCCTCTTGTTCTAAAAGACCAATAATCCGGTCTGCATCCCGAACAGCTGAGATTTCTGGTGTGGTAACTACTATAGCACGATCCGCACCAGCAACGGCATTTTTATAGCCTGTTTCAATACCAGCCGGTGAATCAATTAAAATGAAGTCATAATCCGGTCTCAGTTCGCTGATTAATTCTCTCATTTGTTCAGCCGTAACAGCAGATTTATCTGTAGTTTGCGCAGCAGGAAGTAAAAACAATAAATCGTCAAAACGTTTATCTTTAATTAAAGCTTGATGAATTTTACACCGTCCTTCAACGACATCTACTAAATCATAAATGATTCGATTTTCGAGTCCAAGAACAACATCAAGATTACGGAGGCCGATATCCATATCTACTAAGCAAACTTTTTTGCCTTGAAGCGCAAGCGCAGTTCCAAGATTAGCAGTCGAAGTAGTTTTCCCAACTCCGCCTTTTCCAGAAGTGATAACAATTGCTTCACCCATCTTTTATCGTCCTCCCTCAAAATTTGTAATTTCAGGTCTGATTTTCCTGATTGTATGTACATCGTCAACAACTAGCTTGTTTTCATCATTGATATAAGCAGAAAACAGCTCAGTATCTTCAATGTTTTTATAGTCTTCACTATCAAAGCCGAATGATTGATCTGCAATCCGAATTTGCGACGGATAAAGGAATTTTCCAGCAACAACTGCTTTCTCATCACCCTCAAAACCGGCATGAACAATTCCCTTGATTGAACCTATTACAAAAATATTCCCACTTGAGCGGATTTGTCCTCCCGGATTGATATCCCCAATTAAAAGCAGATCGCCAGAAACTTGAATAACTTGCCCAGAGCGCACAATCGTCGCAAGTGAAAAAATTTGGTCTTGTTCTTTCCATTTTTTGGCTTCTTCTTTAGTCATAACATCACTATAGAAAGCATTGATCTCCATTTGGCTCTGTTCTTTAATAATTTTTTCAATTCTGCTCTCTTCTTCTTCCGAAAATAGCCGGTTTCCAATTTGAACTTGAACCGGAAGTTTTTCGCCTGAATAAGGTGCAGCTTTTTGATCTTTCAAAAGTGCAATCAGTTCGGTTTCGAGTTCTTCAATGCTTGCTGTATCTTTTAGCACGATTTGAATACCATTCTTTGTTCCTTTAATTTGCACATTTTTCTTCATCCAGTTTTCACCTCATCACCGCGCCCAGAGTAGATTGTTCCATATATTAGCGCCAATTTTTATTATACCAGAAAAAAATCGCTTTATATAGAAAAAACAGCCCAATCGCTTTAAACAGCAAACAATTGTAAGCTGCTCTTTAAAACCCAAGCGATTCAAGCTGTTTTTTACAAATGATTTTCCGACTTTTTCAATTTTACAAGGAAATGTCGAAACGGGAAAAAGACAACTAAGTAAAAAGCAAAGTTCAAAAGAATCGTCGTCCAAAGTCGTTTATCAACAAAAGTTGCAATATCCATTGAAGTCGAATCAATAAGTAAATAAAATGCGTAAACAAGCGACTCTGTCAAAATAACATTAAATACCGTTATTAAACCAACTAAAACAATGCCATTTTGCAATACTTTGAGGAGCTTATCCGTAATATAGACAATACAAGGGAACAAAGCAAAGTAAATCCCCATGATTCCCGTATAGTAAATATCAAAAGTAAGCCCAATGATAAAAGCGTAAACAAGCGTTGGATTTCTACGATAAAAAGCGGTCATTAAAATGAGTAAAACCAGTAAAAAATGCGGAACAAACATTCTGCTCTCACCAAAAAGTGGCTTAGCAAATACGAGGCTAATAACACCCTCTAGTATGAAAGTTATAATCATGATTAGAGGAAGCCAAATGGTTTTCTTTACATTCATGATTAATTTCCTCCAGTCGAAGAGGATGTATCCGTTTCACCTGTATCATCAGAAGTAGATGAAGTTTCAGCCGTACGTTGTAAAATAATAATATGATTCATATCATACATATCAGCGCCGGTTTTAATGTAAGCAGTTTGTGAAAGTCCCATTTTGTCCGTTTCTACTTTTTCAATAGTCCCAACAAAAATACCAGCAGGGAATTTCCCACCCAGACCAGAAGTAACTATTTTTTGTCCTTTTGAAAATTTCATGTCATAAGGAAGTTGTTTTAATTCTAGCAAGTCTGTGTCATTGTCATAGCCATTAATAATCCCGTATGCATTATTCTTTCCTTGAACCATAGCAGAAACCCGGTTTCTTGTATCATTGGAAGTTAAAAGTTCGACCGTTGAAGACTTCGCTCCAGTACTCGTGATTCGACCAATAAGACCACCAGCAGTAATGACTGCCATATCAGGTTTTACACCATCACGCGATCCTTTATCAATTTCAACTTGCTCATTCCAATTAGAAGGATTTCTAGAAATAACCATAGCATTAATCGGGTTATAGTCACGAATGCTGTCTTTGATATTCAGTGAATCTTTCAGATCTTTATTTTCTTTTTTAAGGTCAGCTACTTCACTTTCAAGTTGTGCTACCCCGTCTAAGCGTTTTTTTAATTTTGCATTTTCCGTATACGTATTTTTGAGGTCTTTAGCTCCATCTACCAGATTAGACACATAGGTTGCCGGTTTTGAAACAATATTTTCACCAAACCCTACAACATCTTTTACAAATTGTTCTGGCCATGATGCATTTTCTCTGTCGCGAAGTGAAAAACCGACAAGTGCAACAAGAACAATGATTGAAATGAGCAAGACAATCAAACGTTTATTCAGGAAAAACTGTGGCATAAGAACACCTCATCTCGTTCGTCCTCTTTTTTTCGATTAACAGCTAACGATCTCCAGTTCGTCTGAAATAAATGAGTGTCCATTTAGTTCATTTTTTTCTTTTTATAAAGATCCATGTTTTCAAGCGATTTACCGGTACCAATTGCCACACAGTCAAGCGGTTCATCAGCAATGATTACAGGCATCTTTGTTTCTTCAGAAATTACAGAATCTAAATTTCTAAGTAGTGCACCGCCCCCGGTAAGTACAATTCCTTTATCCATAATATCGGCAGATAATTCTGGCGGAGTGTTTTCTAATGTACTTTTCACAGCATCAATAATAGCTGCGATGGTATCGGAAAGCGCGTGGCTAACTTCTTGAGGAGTTACTTCAATTGTTTTTGGTAGGCCAGTCACAAGGTCACGGCCGCGAATACCAAATGGTGTAAGATCAAGATTGGCTGGATCGGCTGATCCAATTTCCATTTTAATCATTTCTGCTGTACGATCTCCGACAAGAAGATTATATTTTTTGCGGATATAATTAATAATAGCATCATCCATATCATCACCTGCTGTACGAACAGAACGACTTGTTACGATTCCACCTAGAGAAATAACAGCCACTTCTGTTGTTCCACCACCGATATCAACAACCATGCTACCTGTTGGATCCCAAACTGGAAGTCCAGCTCCGATTGCTGCTGCAAATGGTTCTTCAATCGTGTATGCTTCCTTTGCTCCTGCCTGGCGAGTTGCATCAGTTACAGCGCGCTTTTCTACTCCCGTAATTCCAGAGGGAACACAGATCATAACACGAGGTTTACTCGCTCCGAGCCCTTTGCTCGCTTTTTGAATGTAGTATTTCATCATTGCGGCTGTTGTGTCATAATCAGCTATTACGCCATCTTTCATAGGACGAATGGCAATGATATTTCCAGGTGTACGACCGATCATGTTTTTCGCTTCGCTGCCGACAGCAACGATTTCTTGGGTATCTTTTTTCATAGCAACGACAGAAGGTTCACGCAATACAATGCTCTTCCCTTTCATATATACAAGCGTATTTGCCGTTCCAAGATCAATGCCAATATCTTTGTTACCAAATCCAAACATCTGTATTCTCCTTTTCATTAAATTAACATTATATGAGTAAATATAAGCAGACAC
>NZ_JAATJW010000031.1 GCF_011800755.1 Listeria valentina | reverse complement strand
TATTTGGAAATTGCTTCGATACTGTGGGATTTCCCAGAAGCTCATTGTGTAACCACAACCTCGCCTAAAAGAATACAGGGATTGTTTTTTGGAAGCTGCCTTCTGGTCTACTAGCCAGAAGTCCAAAGCACAATCGAAACAGCTAGTGTGTTGGTAGGGATAACAATGGCTCGGGCAACAGACTATCTATCGTAGATCAAGCTACAGGGGGTGATAGCAAATTCCCGATGGATCCTTTCCATACATCCATTGTATCTGAGAAATTCAACAATATCGAAACTTATTCCGCAAGGAAAAGAAATGAAACATTTAAAGAAGATTATTTATCTTTCTAAAATATATTTTACGAGGTGGGTGAATGCAATTGGTGAAAGATGTTCATTATCAGGAAGATGATTTTGAAAAAGCAGAAAAAAGCATCGGAAGCCTCATTGGAAAAGGCGTTTGGGGAAAAGGGGCCATAGACAGTTTAAAGGACGTCTCGAAAAATTTAGAAGAAGTGGAAAAGGATATTGCGAGATTGGATGCAGATGGCGCGATCTCTTTTTCTCACACCGATAACAAGCACAAACTTCAAGAACTCTATGAAGACTTTGAGGTCTTACACGACTTTGCAGGAGAAGCGGGAAACCTTGTAGAAGATACGATTGATCAACCATTTTACGAGGCGTTGGATAAATTTGTAGAAGGCATGCGGGATTTAGATGCTTCAAAATTCACAACGAAAAATCGGATTGGTGCGACAACAACCGTCACGAGCTATGCGAATAGTTACACACAAGAACAAATTGAGGTGCCCAAAAAGGAAGTTAGTTTAGACGATTTGTTTAGTGGGGATAATTATTATGCTGATCAAATGAAACTCCAGTATGAGGAATGGAAAAGGCAGAACAAAGATCAAGATGTGAGCCAAAAAGAGTTTAGAAGTGCCATGTTGAACTCACGAGCCTTTGAGTATACTTCTATCAAAGACGAACAGCAGAAAAAAGAGTTTTGGGTGAATGTTGTGGCAACGGTGGCGATTGTTGGCGTAAGTATTTTCTGTCCACCAGCGGGACTTGCGTTGGGTTTGGCTTATGGTGGTTTAGAAATGAGTGCGGCAGTGAGTGGGAAAGATTGGTTAACGGGTCGCGAACTGGATACATCAGAAAGAGCGATGCGTGGAGCCTTTTCGCTGTTGGATATTGTGCCAGGAATGAAGGCTTTTTCAGGCGGTACACAAGCCATTCGATCAGGCACCAAGCTTGCCAGTTTAAGCGATAATCTTTTGCGCGGCGTGAAAAGCATTCCATCGAAAGCGGATGACTTCCTCAAGCTAGGGCAAAAAAGTGCCTTAACACGGATTAATAGCTTAAAAACAACCGTTAAGGAAGGCATACATACAGGCGTTGAACGAACCACTAAAGGGTTGGATAAAGTCGGGGAAGTTGCCGGTAACTTCAAAAATAATTTGAATCTAAATTCAAGACGACAACTTGCGGCGGATGGATTTGGCGCACTTCCAGCAGGCGGAACATCTCGAGTAAGCAACGCTACGGAGAAAATGAAAGAGGTTTTACAAAAGTATGACCTGAATTTGAATGGCGGAGGACGCGGAGCAGATGATATAATTGGGGAAGTTGAAAGTAAGATAGGCGTTGGAAAAGCAGAATTAGAAGCTTTACGGAAAGAGTGGAATGTACCTAAGACTGACACTATAGCGGTAGGTAAATCAGATGTAAAAGGTTTAGAAAATGTAACTTTTAAAGGTGGCTCTCCAAAAGTAAGACAAGAGGCTGGTCTTCCTGATTTAGATGTATTCATGCCAGATAGACCAATAAAATCACCTGGCAAAATTGCTAGTGCAACACGACATGCCGAAGAAGGAGTTTTGAACGATTTTATAAGTGCAGTTGAGTCTTCGGGAAAAAAAGCAGAAGATATTTCAGGAACTTTTAACATACACCAATCTAACCCGAAAGGTGTATGTCCGACGTGTATTCAGGGACTTAACAACCCCGATGTGCCAGCAGGGATATTCAAGCAATTCAGCGAAAGATATCCTAATCTTACTATCAAAGTTACATCTGAAACAGTAGACGGTATAAAACCGAATGGAAGATTAAACTTTATCATTAAGAATGGAAAATATATAAAGTAAGGAGATGCATTAGAATGTTCCAAGATTGGAAAAAGCTTCAGACTGAGGCGAAAGCAGTATATTTTTTAGGTCTTTGCGATACAATTACACCTAGATTAAAACAATCAAAAAGTTATAAATATATCATTGCGGCATTAGATAGTTGTTGGCAGTGGGTAATAGAAAAAAATGTTGAAGCTGATGATTTATATTTTTATTTAGAAAATTTAGAGGATACAGGTGTATTAACTTTGATGCAATTTCCTGAGAACGAGGAAAATTTAGATGTGTGGGTATGTGTAGCGGATGCATTGTTATTTACGATTTATTGCGCTTATAAATATCAAGGTGATGAATACTTGCCCGAGACAGTTGAATCAATTGATTATGAAGAGTTGTTTGCCGAATTTCAAAATCATTTTAAAGTAGCCAATATGAATTCAGTTACATTAGAAAAAAAATTAACGGAGTCTTTAAAAGACTTTGATGTGAAAAGATCTTTACGAGAAGATATTAATAAACTTTTATCTTAAAAAAACAACAAAGTTTGGCTAGAAAACAAAGAAAGGTTGAAATAATCGCTGTTAAAGACCCTATTGATTTATCTAAATATTTACCTACACAAGAAAGATGAATAGGAGAAAAACTCGTATTAATAGTATTAAAGTTAAGCTTTATCATGTTGAGAATGGAGTAAAAATATATTGAAATCGGGTTACTATACAAATATTAATGGCAAGGAATATAAAGTTATTTTAAGGGATGGGAACAGGAAAACATTTTTATTAAGTGATAGTGCAGAAGTTGGATTTGATAAATATGATGAGGGTATTTATGAAAAGGAAATTAGTAAAGCGGATTTAACTAATTTTTATTTTATAGAACCAAGAGCAAAATATGAAGGTTATACATTCCCTGTTAGGACTAAGATAATAAAAGGGAATGTATGTATAGGTACTGATAACGCTGAGTTAGCTAAGAAATTAAATTTTGAGCGAACGGATAAATATTTTTATGAAAAATGGATTTCTAAAGAGGATGTACAAATCGTTGAGGAGAGAAAAGATTTGACGATTAAAAGTGAGTAATTTGTTGTGTCATAAAGTTCTGCGTTTAATTACAGTAGACAATATAATAAGGACTTAAAAAAATCCTGAACGTATAAGAATTATAGGAAAATAAGCTAAAATTCACAAACTGATTATAGTATTTGTAAAGATTAGAGATATAAATAATAAATCTTGTAACTCTTAATCAGCGGTTTAAGTTTATTAGAGTGCATGAAAAAAGAATCACTTGTATTTTAAGTAGTAAAGTCTTATCATAATAGAGAGTGATTCAGAATATAAGGAACCATCAGAATGGAAGTTCTGCTAGGAACGAGTACTGCGATTACGAAATATCGGAAAAACTTCCGAGGTTTTAGAGGTATGTTATTCTGACTGGTTCCAAAACGGTTGGCGGAGACGGCGCTAAAAGTGATGAGTTTTAGAGGTATGTTATTCTGACTGGTTCCAAAACCTACACGTTCGTTTTTAGGAAGAGCGCCTGAATTTTAGAGGTATGTTATTCTAGTTAGTTTCAATGATAGATTAATGATAGTTTCCACAAAGTATCCATTTTTTTATAATCCCATTATGTTATTGTGGGTTTGATTGCATTAATATGCGATTTTGTGGTTTAGACAATCTAATAAAATCAATAGCTATGGTACTCAAAATTCAGTGTCCGTTGAGGACGTGCCGCTTCGACCTCGGCCGCCGGTATCAAAAAGCAACCCCACACTTTATAAAGTGTGGGGTTGCTTTTTTTATTATAGCCTTGCCTTCACTTGAGGCAGATAGTTAAACTTAACAATTAAAATCTAGCTAAAAAATTTCATTTTTTCATTGACAATTTCTAAATGATGGGCGCTGAAAAACTGATTTTCATTTTTCCTGTTTGGTGGAATGATGTGCCAAGCATCATTAAAGGATTTTTGGATAAAGTGATGCTGAAGGAATTCTCTTATGTTGATACACCACGAGGAATTAAAGGAAAGATGTCACATATTGCAGAGGCACTAGTGATTACAACGTCTACTTCACCTAAATGGTATTTGAAGTACTTCAGTGGAAACGCGGTAGCTGGCGTGTTTATGAATACGACATTAAAAAGTTTGGGGATTAAAAACAGAAATTGGCTTCATTTGGGTCAAATTAATGGAGTTTCTGATAAAAAGCGCCAAGAATTTTTGGAGCTAGTAGGTGAATGCGTTTAAAAAAATTCTAAAATGGAAATCTGGAATATTAGGCTTATCAAAAAACGCCAATCCCTAATGAAGCAAGGAAGAATTGGCGTTGTTAGACTTGGGGATGGTCGCGTAGAATGCCATCCACAAAGCTTTGATAGTATTCGCGATTGTGTAAGGTATCAAAGGTACATAAAATGGCTAGCTCGCTGTTTGATGCAATGGAAGCATTTTGGAATGTGAACTTGGCGGTTTCATTGAAAACAAGTAAGCTATCGCCTTTTTTTAATACCAACTCGTCGCGTAAATAGTCATTCTCAGGCTCAATTTGGATTTCAATTAAGTCGGAAATCGCATGGATCAGCTGGAATGAGTAAGGCTCAATCAGAAAATTTTTAGTCTGGTTTTGATGGAGAATTTCGATTTTTGTCGCGAGTTCATCTCGGTAAATAAAATTGAAGTCTTCACCGGAACCTAGGCTGGTCGTTTTGGCGCTGCCGTTAAAATGGTCAAGCTTGAATGGGGCCATTTTAACGATGCGTTCGGTCGAATTTTCTTGGTGGTATAATGTGACGTGACCGTGTAGGCTGATTAGGTCCCGTGTGTAACCGGGAAGGTCGGTGAAGCGCGATTCTTTTTGGTATAATTTGGTGCGCGAAATGCGTAGATCGAAATCTTTGTTTTGGAATGAGCGGTCGTAAGGGAAAATTAGGATTTCAATGGAATCGCCGCCACTCCATTCAATGGTTTTGTAGTCTTTTTGGTCAAGTGTAATGTACAAACTTATTTCCCCCTAGTAATGGTTATCTACTCAATCATACACAATATGAGTCGTATTGACAACTTCATAAATATGTAAAGAATTTGTATTGACAAATGGTTCACAATCGGATATAGTTAGGGCGTAATGTAAGCGGTTTCTTGAAATGAAAAATGTTCTTTATCTTGGTAAAGAACGAAAGGGTTTTTGCTGTGAATCTTCTTTGGGTTTTTGATGCTATCAACGATTAAATCCAGCGATATCAACGGTTTGTTCAACAAAAAAGAAAGCGCTTAATTATAATGTCGCGTTTTTTTGTTCTATGAAAAGAGAAAGGAGCGGAGTCATAAAAACTGAGGAAAGGCTTGGAACGAGAAAGCGGAGAAATGTTTAGAAGGGAATGTATGTCAACATGATAAAGAATGATGCAATTGCAAAATCGATGACCATTAAGTTAGATGATATTTTGCCAGAAATGCCTTCTTTTGCTGAAGGAATTAGACGGGCACCTGATCGCGGATTTCGGCTTACAAAAGAACAAACGGAAATTGCGCTTAAGAATGCTTTACGCTACGTCCCTGAAAGATTTCATGAACAAGTAATCCCTGAGTTTTTAGAAGAACTGACAACGCGCGGACGAATTTATGCGTATAGATGGCGCCCTGAAGGAAAGCTTTACGGGAAACCAATTGATGAGTACAAAGGAAATTCTACTGCAGCAAAAGCGATGCAAGTGATGATTGATAACAACCTCGATTTTGATGTTGCGCTTTATCCGTATGAACTGGTTACTTACGGAGAAACGGGGCAGGTTTGCCAAAACTGGTTGCAATATCGCTTGATCAAGAAGTATCTGGAAGTGATGACGGATGAACAGACGCTTGTAGTGGAATCAGGCCACCCGGTTGGTTTGTTCAAATCTAAAAAGGATTCTCCACGTGTTATCATCACGAATGGCTTACTTATTGGGGAATATGATAATTTAGATGACTGGGAAATTGCTGAGGAAATGAGCGTTACGAATTATGGACAAATGACTGCTGGTGGTTGGATGTATATCGGACCGCAAGGAATTGTTCATGGAACGTTTAACACGCTTTTAAATGCTGGACGCTTGAAACTGGGGGTTCCAGATGACGGTGATTTAGCTGGGAAGTTATTTATTTCTTCTGGCCTTGGTGGCATGAGTGGTGCGCAAGGAAAAGCGGCTGAGATTGCGAATGCGGTAGCGATTGTTGCTGAAGTGGATCAGTCGCGGATTGATACGCGGCTTGAACAAGGCTGGATTTCGAAGCTAGCTCAGACTCCAGAAGAGGCTGTAAAATTAGCCCAAGAATCTATGGCGAAAAAAGAAGCTATGTCGATTGCTTATCACGGAAATATTGTGGATTTATTGGAATATGTAGACGAACATAAAGTGCATGTGGATCTTTTAAGTGACCAAACTTCTTGTCATAATGCCTATAATGGTGGGTACTGTCCAGTTGGCGTCACTTTTGAGGAACGGACACGGCTACTTAAAGAAGATCAGCCTAAATTCCAAGAATTGATCAACAAGACGCTAGTGCGGCATTTTAACGCGATTAAACATTTGGTTGACCAAGGTACTTACTTCTTTGACTACGGAAACTCGTTCATGAAAGCCATTTTTGATGCAGGTGTGATGGAGATCTCGAAAAATGGACGGGATGATAAGGATGGATTTATCTGGCCGTCTTATGTAGAAGATATTATGGGACCGATGTTGTTTGATTACGGATATGGTCCATTCCGCTGGGTTTGCTTGAGTGGCAAACATGAAGACTTGGTGGCAACAGACCATGCAGCGATGGAAGCAATTAATCCGGAAAGACGTTATCAAGATCGGGATAATTATAACTGGATTCGTGATGCGGAGAAGAACCAATTGGTAGTTGGGACGGAAGCAAGGATTCTTTATCAAGATGCGCAAGGGCGGATTGATGTCGCGCTCAAATTTAATGAACTTGTCCGCGAAGGGAAGATTGGTCCTGTCATGATTGGCCGCGATCACCATGATGTTTCTGGGACGGATTCACCATTCCGCGAAACTTCTAATATTCGTGATGGTAGCAATGTTACTGCGGATATGGCTGTTCAGTGTTATGCGGGGAATGCGGCACGTGGAATGAGCTTGATTGCCCTTCATAACGGTGGCGGAACTGGGATTGGTAAGTCAGTGAATGGCGGTTTTGGGCTCGTACTGGATGGCAGTGAATTAGTTGATGATATTATTCGTTCGGCGATTTCTTGGGACGTTATGGGCGGTGTTGCAAGACGGAACTGGGCTAGAAATGAACATTCGATGGAAACTTCCATTGCCTTCAATGAGGAAAAACAAGGAACGGATCACATCACGATTCCGTATTTGACGGATGATAAAGCGATTCGTGAAGCAGTTTCGAAATATGTAAAATGAAAGGCGGATACTGATGATTGCTGATAAGATCCTAACAAATTTAAATCAAATCTTTTGTCCAATTGACAAAGGAAGAGCTTTGCGGGGAAGCGAAATGGGTGAAGCGAACATCATTCGACAAGGCTTTATCGCGATTCGTGAAGGAAAAATCTTGCGCGTAGCTGAAGGGAATCCCCCAGTTTCTCTCATAGGAGAGCACACGAAAATAGTTGACTGCACTGGAAAAACGGCTTCTCCTGGTTTAATTGACTCGCACACTCATCTTGTGTACGGGGGGACGCGTGAAAATGAGTTTGCTAAAAAATTGAACGGTGTCGCTTATTTGGATATTTTGAAAGAAGGCGGTGGTATTCTAAGTACGGTGAAAGCCACTCGCGCTGCTAGCTTTACGGAGCTTTATGAGAAGACGGCTAAGCTCCTTGAACACATGCTTGTACATGGTGTGACAACGGTTGAAGCTAAAAGTGGTTATGGTCTAGACTGGGAAACGGAAGAAAAGCAGATGAAGGTGGCTCACGAACTCGATCATCGTTTGCCGGTCGATATTATTTCAACTTTTATGGCGGCACATGCGATTCCAGAAGAATATCGTGATAATCCTGATGGGTTTATTGATTTAATCATCGAAGAGATGCTTCCAAAGGTAAAAGCAGAAAATCTGGCAGAATTTTGCGATGTGTTCTGTGAATCAGGTGTTTTCACGGCTGAACAGTCACGAAAATTATTGAGTGCTGCGAAAAAACAAGGTTTTAAATTGCGGATCCATGCGGATGAAATCGAATCGATCGGTGGCGTGAGTGTGGCAGCTGATCTGGGTGCAACGAGTGCTGAGCATTTGATGGTGATTACAGACGAAGATATTGACAAACTTAGCCAAGCAAATGTGATCGGGAACTTGCTTCCAGCAACAACGTTCAGTTTGATGGAGGATACGTACGCGCCAGCTCGGAAAATGTTGGATCACGATATGGCAATCACTCTTTCGACAGATAGTAATCCAGGTAGTTGTCCGACAGCGAACATGCAATTTATTATGCAACTAGGCTGTTTTGCGGACAAATTAACGCCGATTGAAGTTTTCAATGCGGTGACAATCAACGCGGCTTATGTGGTGGATCGCGGAGATTCGATCGGAAGTCTGGATGAAGGCAAATTGGCAGATATTACACTGTTTGATGCACCAAATATTGATTATCCTCTTTATTTCTTTGCGACAAACCTTGTAACGGATGTGTATAAAAAAGGCGAACTTGTAGTTAAGAATCGTCAAATGATTTAAAAAGGAGATAATGAAACCATGGCAAAATTAGTTGAATGTATTCCCAATTTTAGTGAAGG
Source organism: Listeria valentina (assembly GCF_011800755.1). Lineage (GTDB taxonomy): Bacteria > Bacillota > Bacilli > Lactobacillales > Listeriaceae > Listeria > Listeria valentina. The sequence goes on along the minus strand of NZ_JAATJW010000031.1, from coordinate 18,322 downwards.
TCAAAACCAAGAAGTGATTGATGGCTTAGTCAAAACAGCAACGAGTATTCCTGGTGTTTCCTTGCTTGACCATTCATCAGATCCGAGTCATAACCGCAGTGTATTTACACTGGTTGGAGATGAAAATGGAATTCAAGAGGTAGCTTTTCAACTTGTGAAATTTGCAAGCGAAAAAATTGATATGACAAAGCAACATGGTGAGCATCCGCGGATGGGAGCAACGGACGTGGTTCCTTTTGTTCCCGTTAAAGATGTCACAATGGAAGAGTGCATCGAGATTTCGAAAAAAGTGGCGGAGCGTATCAATCGTGAACTTTCGATTCCGATTTTCCTTTATGAAGAATCTGCAGCAACGCCGGACCGGAAGAATTTAGCGAAAGTTCGTAAGGGTCAATTCGAAGGAATGCCGGAAAAATTAAAGGAACCAGAATGGGCGCCTGATTACGGGGAACGTAAGATTCATCCGAAAGCTGGGATTACAGCCGTTGGGGCGCGGATGCCTCTTGTAGCATTTAATGTAAACTTGGATACGGATAACGTGGAAATTGCGAAGAAAATCGCGAAAGTGGTTCGTGGTTCAAGTGGCGGATTTAAATATTGTAAAGGAATCGGGCTTTTACTTGAAGATCGCAACATTGCACAAGTGTCTATGAATATGGTGAACTATGAAGGAACACCACTTTACCGGACTTTTGAAACGATTCGCTTTGAAGCCAAACGTTATGGTGTAGGTATTATTGGTAGTGAAGTGATTGGTCTTACTCCTGCAAAAGCATTAATTGATTGTGCCGAATATTATTTGCAAATTGAAGACTTTGATGAGAAAAAACAAATTCTAGAAAATCATTTACTAGGTTAGGGGAGTGCAAGATGAAATTAGTTGATATGGGAATTACGGAATTCGTAGACGTGCTTGGCTCAGACGCACCTGCTCCAGGTGGTGGTTCTGCTTCAGCGCTTGCTGCAAGTGTGGGTTCGGCGCTTACGATGATGGTTGCGCAATTAACAATTGGTAAAAAGAAATACGCTGAATACGATGAGTTGATGAAACAAGTATTAAAAGAAGCAACGGAAGTGAATCAAGCTTTACTTGAAGCGATTGATAAAGATACAGAAGCGTTTAATCAAGTTTCAGCTGTCTTTTCAATGCCGAAAGAAACGGAGGAAGAAAAAGCGGCGCGCAAAGAAGCGATGCAAAAAGCGCTTAAATTAGCTGCTGAAGCTCCTTACGACATCATGGTGTTAGCGAGCAAGGCGATTACTATTACGGGAAAAGCAGTTGGGAAATCGAACGTTAATGCTGCCAGTGATTTGGGTGTTGCGGCGCTCAATCTTAAATCTGGGATACAAGGAGCTTGGTTAAACGTCTTAATCAACCTTTCAGGAATTAAAGATGAAGCTTTTGTTGCAAAATATAAACAAGATGGAGAAGCATTACTACAAGCAAGCTGTGATAGAGCCGATGAAATTTATCAAGCGATTTTAGAAATCGTGTAAAAAAGGAGTTTTCAGCATGACACTTTCAGATATTGAAATTGCTCATAAAAGTGAAAAATTACCAATTGAAGAGGTTGCAAAAGAAGTAGGAATTGAAAAATCAGAACTTGAACTTTACGGGAACTACAAAGCTAAAGTAGCCGTAGACAACTTAGAAAACAGCAAAGCAAAATTGATTTTGGTTACAGCGATCACCCCAACCCCAGCTGGTGAAGGGAAAACAACGACTTCTGTAGGTCTTAGTGACGGACTTCGTAAAATCGGAAAGAAAGCGATCAGCGCTTTGCGTGAGCCTTCTCTTGGGCCAGTTTTTGGTGTGAAAGGTGGAGCAGCTGGCGGGGGCTATGCACAAGTTGTACCAATGGAAGATATCAATCTACATTTTACGGGAGATTTCCATGCAATTGGTGCGGCCAATAATTTACTTGCGGCTTTAATTGACAACCATATCCAACAAGGAAACAAGCTTGGAATTGATAATCGCAGAATTACTTGGAAACGGGTCGTTGATATGAATGATCGTCAGCTTCGTCATATTGTGAACGGACTTGGCGGAAAAGCGCAAGGTGTTCCACGTGAGGATGGATTTGATATTACGGTTGCTTCTGAAGTAATGGCTATCCTTTGTCTTGCAAATGATATTCGGGATTTAAAAGAAAAATTAAAACGAATTATTATTGGCTATACACGTGATAATGATCCGGTTACAGCAGGAGATTTAAAAGCAGATGGGGCAATGGCTGCGCTATTAAAAGATGCGATCAAGCCTAACCTTGTACAAACTTTAGAACATACGCCAGCCTTTATCCATGGCGGTCCGTTTGCCAATATCGCACATGGTTGTAATAGTGTACTCGCTACGAAAACAGCGATGAAATATGCCGATTACGTAGTAACAGAAGCTGGATTTGGTGCAGATCTCGGTGCCGAAAAATTCATTGACATTAAATGTCGCAAATCTGGCTTGAAACCTGATGCAGCTGTTCTTGTGGCAACGGTTCGTGCGCTTAAGATGCATGGTGGTGTTGAGAAAAAAGATCTGGGCACTGAAAATGTGGATGCAGTTGTAAAAGGAATGCCGAACTTAGAAAAACACCTTGAGAATATCCAAAATGTTTATGGGCTTCCTGCAGTGGTTGCGATTAATAAGTTCCCTACAGATACAGATGCTGAGCTGAAAGCGGTTGAAGATGCTTGCCAAAAATATGGTGCGAATGTTGTCCTTTCAGATGTTTGGGCAAATGGTGGTGACGGGGGAGTTGAACTTGCAAAAGAAGTCGTTCGTCTTGCGGAAGAACCTAATCATTTCCAATTTGTTTATGACGATGAAGATTCGCTTGAACAAAAATTGGAAAAAATCGTAACGAAAGTTTATGGCGGAAAAGGGATTGAACTTACACCAGCTGCTCGAAAAGAATTAAAACACATCGAAGAAATGGGTTACGGACATTTGCCAATTTGTATGGCGAAAACGCAATATTCATTCTCAGATGATGCGAAAAAGATTGGCCGTCCGGAAGGCTTTACGATCACAATCAAAGACGTTAAGATTTCTGCGGGTGCTGGGTTCGTTGTAGCGCTTACGGGAGCCATTATGACAATGCCGGGACTTCCGAAGGTTCCAGCTGCTGAAAACATTCAAGTGGACGATAATGGTGTGATTTCTGGTTTATTCTAAGTAAAAATGAAGAAGGAGGGAAAGGTCGTGGAGATGGTAATTAAGCGGAAATCGGAGTATAAAAAGAGCATTTGGCCTGGTGGAACGACAACAGAACTTTTGATTTGGCCGGAAAAAGCGCTGTATGAAGAACGTGATTTTATGTACCGGATTTCAACGGCGACTGTTAATTTACCAACTTCGACTTTTACCTCCTTGTCTTCTTATTGGCGAGAACTTATGATTCTAGATGGTGAGATTGATCTGATTCACGAAAATGCTACGCGAAAACGAGAAGTAAAACTTTCTGTTTTTGAACAAGATAGCTTTAGTGGGGCAGAGACTACAATAAGTTACGGGCAATGTACAGATTTTAATTTAATTTATACACCTACCTATACCGGATCATTATCTTTGATAAAACCGGAAGAAAAATATGAAGTGGAAAAAGGGGCGGATTATTTTTACTACTCTTTGGTCGAAGAGATGCAGATTCGTTTTTCAGACGGTCAAGTTGTCGTGCTAAGGAAAGGGGACAGCCTATTTCTTCAAGCTGTTAACCAAATGACGATGCAGCCTGTTGCAAATACATATTCTTCTTCTGACATTATTGCGATCGAAGCAAAAATCAGCAATATAAAAAGATGATACGAAAACGTGTATAGTCATGCCCGTCATAGTGAGAGGGGACAGAAAATGGCTACACAAACGTCAAATGAAAAGTCGAAATTCAGTTTGAGTGGAGCGACATTGTATGGAATCAATGCCGTGATTGGTTCAGGAATCTTCTTATTACCCAGAACCATTTATGAAGGACTTGGACCAGCATCTTTAGTTGCAATGTTAGTAGATGTATTGTTGGTATTACTTTTAGCACTTTGCTTTGCAGAAGTCGCAGGCTATTTTGATAAAAATGGCGGAGCTTTTCAATATTCGAAAGCGGCTTTTGGAGATTTTGTCGGATTTAATGTCGGCGTGCTTGGCTGGGCGGTTACCGTTATTGCATGGGGGGCAATGGCAGCTGGATTTGCGCGCTTGTTCGTTGCACTTGTTCCATCATTTAAGCCTTTTGAAATGTGGATTGCTATTGTATTGATTGTTTTACTTTCAATAATTAACAGCTTCGGTGTGAAGACGTCTAAAATTTTTACGATTACGATTACAATTGCAAAATTAATTCCAATCGTTGCCTTTGTTGTGATTGCTATTTTCTTCATTAAAGGCGGGATTAATGCGGGTAACTTTACACCATTTGTTCAACTTGAACCGGGGAAAAACTTCCTACAAGGAATGAGCTCATCTGCACTAGTGGTTTTCTATGCCTTTATTGGATTTGAAGCATTACCAGTTGTTGCTGGCGAAATGAGAAACCCTAAGAAGAACGTTCCAAAAGCGATTATTACGTCGATCATCATTGTATCCTTGCTTTATTTCTTGATTATTGCCGGAACGATTGCTCAACTTGGAAATGGGATTTTGAGCACGGATACGCCTGTGCAAGATGCGTTTACTAAAATAATTGGTCCAGTTGGAGGGTTTATCATTACAATTGGTGCTTTGATTTCAGTAGGTGGCTTAAACACAGGAGATTCGATGATGATTCCTCGTTATGCGTGTTCAATTGCTGAGGATGGCCTTTTACCAAAAGTTTTTGCGAAAAAAAATAAGCATGAAGCACCGATTTTTTCGATTGTCGTTTCTGGTGTATTAGCCGTACTTCTAGTTATGAGTGGTTCGTTTGAACAATTAGCTCAATTGAGTGTGTTGATGAGGTTTATTCAATATATTCCAACTGCACTTTCTGTTATTGCACTGCGCAAAAAAGGACTCGAAGATCCAGGATTCAAACTGCGTTTCGGACCTTTTATTGCGGTTTTAAGTGTTATCGTCAGTCTTTGGATTATATCATCTTCAAGCTTGAGCAATATTATCTTTACAATTGGTGCTATTTGTATCACGAGTATTCTTTATTTTGTCATGTACGGGAAAAAAGGACGACAAAGTGAAAAAGTGGAAGACTAGTTAATTAAAACATGAAGAGGTGTGAAAAAATGACGAAAGAAGTAATTTTAACAGGAAATGATTTAACTTTGGATGATGTTGTAGGTGTTGCAAGAGAAGGTTGGCCAGTAAAAATTTCAGCAGAAGCTATCGAAGCAGTGAAAAAATCACGTGAGATCATTGATGATATTATCGCAAACAACCGCGTAACTTATGGGGTAACGACTGGTTTTGGTTCTCTTGTAAGCGTTAGCATTCCGCCAGAAGATGCAAGTGAATTGCAAGAAAACTTGATTAGAACGCATTCGAGCGGTTTTGGAGATCCACTTTCACGTAAAGAAGTTCGCGCTACAATGTTGATTCGCATTAATTCACTAGTGAAAGGCTGCTCCGGAATACGACTCAGCACGGTGGAAACTTTACTAGCGATGCTCAATAAAGACGTGGTACCGTTTATTCCGGAGAAAGGTTCGCTTGGGGCTTCTGGAGATTTGGCTCCGCTTGCGCACATGGTTTTACCAATGCTTGGTCTTGGCCGCGCTTACGTTTCAGGCGAACTGCTTTCAGGGAAAGAAGCGATGCAGAAGGCAGGAATCGACACGATCCACTTGGCAGCCAAAGAAGGTCTTGCGCTCATCAATGGTACAACCGTTTTGACGGCGATTGGAGCGCTTGCTACTTATGATGCGGTTGAGCTCGTTAAGCTATCTGATATTGCTGGGGCGTTGTCACTTGAAGCCCATAATGGGATTGTCGATGTGTTTGACGAAGCACTTCACCGGATTCGTCCACAATACGGACAACTGGCAACTGCACAAAATATGCGGAATTTGGTGGCAGGCAGTACAAAAGTGGTGCATGCTTCAACTGAACGTGTTCAAGATCCGTATACGCTGCGTTGTATCCCACAAATCCATGGAGCGAATAAAGATAGTGTTAGCTATGTAAAAGCAAAAGTGGAGATTGAAATTAATTCGGCAACGGATAATCCGATTGTAACGGAGAGCGGGAAGGTCATTTCAGGCGGGAACTTCCACGGGGAACCGCTTGCGCAACCTTTTGATTTTCTTGGTATTGCCGCATCAGAAATCGGTAATGTTTCTGAACGGCGGGTGGAACGCCTCGTCAATCACTCGTTAAGTGGACTTCCTTCGTTTCTTGTTAAACATCCAGGGCTTAACTCTGGTTTCATGATTACGCAATATGCGGCGGCTGCGCTGGTTTCGGAAAATAAAGTGCTCGCGCATCCGGCAAGTGTTGACTCGATTCCATCTTGTGAAAACCAAGAAGATTTTGTCAGCATGGGGACGATTGCGGCTCGGAAAGCTCGTGACATTGTGAACAACTCACGGCGTGTTGTTGCAACTGAAATTATGGCTGCTTGCCAAGCACTAGACTTTGATGAAAAACAAGCTGGGAAGCTCGGCAAGGGTACACAAGCGGCGTATGATGTGTTCCGTAAGAGTTCGGACTTCATTGAAAATGACCGCGACATCGAGATTTATGACGAGCTAGAAAAAGCGACAGAAGTTCTTATAAGCGGGCGTTTGGTGGAAGCTGTGGAACAAGTTGTTTCGCTTGAGCTGCAAGTTAAATAAGTGGTTTTTTAGAGGAAGCGCCGGGCGAGGAACCGGCGCTTTTTTGGAGAGGAGAGAGAAAAATGCAGCCGATTTTATTGATTGATTTTGGGAGTACGTTTACAAAACTGGTTGCAGTGGATTTGGATCGTCCAGCCATTCTTGCGGCGACACAAAGTGAAACAACGGTGCAAACGGATATTCAAGCTGGTTATTTACGAGCGCTCGCAAAAATGGAACAACAAATTGGGAAAATGGATTTTAAAGAGCGTTTAGCGTGTTCTTCTGCACGTGGTGGCTTTAGGTTGATCGTGATTGGACTTACGCAAAGTTTGACAACGGAAGCTGCGAAACGAGCGGTTTTAGGAGCGGGAGCGCGCATTTTAAAAGTTTATGCTCCGCTTATTACGGATCAAGATTTGCAGGAAATGGCGGAGCTTGAACCTGATGCAATTCTACTTGCGGGTGGCACGGATGGCGGCAATCAATCTTATATTATACAAAATGCCAAAAAGCTAACTGAACTCGAGCGAAATGTAGCGCTTGTTGTGGCAGGGAATAAGCGAGCCAATACAGAAATTGAGCACATTTTGAAGGAATCTCATCTCGAGTATTATTTTACTGAAAATGTGATGCCGAAAGCAGGCGTTTTAGTGACGGAACCCGTGCGCAAAGTGTTACGTGAAATTTTCATGAAAAAGATTGTGGAAGCAAACGGGTTTGAAGCGGTTTCTGAGCGGATCGGGCGGATTGTTTTGCCAACTCCCACTGCTGTTTTGAAGGCGGCTGAACTACTTGCATATGGCACGAAACGGGAAGCTGGACTTGGCGAATTGATGGTGGTGGATGTCGGCGGGGCGACAACGGATGTTCACTCGGTCGGTAAACAGCAAGCTGTGAAGGAAGCGGATATCATTTTAACGGGGCTTGCGGAACCTGTTTTGAAACGAACGGTTGAAGGGGATCTTGGGATGCGCTACTCGGCGTACAGCTTGTATCAAGCGGTTGGGGAGTCTGAGATTGCAAGGTACTTCAAGGGGGATGCTTCTTTAATTCGGGAGGGTTGCTTATTTCGGGAGGCGCATCCGGATTTTATCCCACAAAGTGAGGCAGAGCGCCATTTGGACGATGCGATTGCGAGTAGTGCGATTCAAAAGGCGGTAGAGCGACACTCGGGTTTCTTGAAAAAGGTGGCTACGCCCACTCGTTATGTGTTTGAACAAACGGGGAAGGATTTGCGTTATTTGAAGGCGGTTATTGGAACTGGCGGGGTGTTAACGCATAGTATTAACCCGAATCGTGTGCTTCTAGCGGCGACGGACCGAATGGATACGAGGCGGCTTTTGCCGGAAAGTCCGACGCTATTTTTGGATCAGGATTATGTGCTCCAGATGATGGGGCTTTTGTCTGAGCGGTATCCGGATAAAGCGCTTCGCCTTTTGAAGCAGCACTTGCGCAAGCTTTAGTGGCATTTGAAAGTGTGGTATACTTAAAAGCAATTCTAATCAAAGGAGTTGACGTCACATGCTTGGACCAAATCCAGATGCGCTTTATCCGAATGAAGCTATTCCGTCGCTTGTTTTTATTAAAAACTGTGTGAAAAATCCGAATATCATTGTCGGGAATTATTCGTATTATGATGATCCGGAAAATCCGGAAGACTTTGAGGATCATGTCGAGCATTTGTATGACTTTCTTTCTGATAAGCTTGTGATCGGGAAGTTTTGTGCGATTGCTAAGGGAATTCGTTTTATTATGAATGGTGCGAATCATCGGATGGATTCTGTGACAACATATCCATTTAATATTTTGGGGCATGGTTTGGAGAAAGCAACGCCTAGTTTAGCGGATCTGCCTTTTAAAGGGGATACGGTGATTGGAAATGATGTTTGGATTGGACAAAATGTTACGATTATGCCGGGGATTACGATCGGAGACGGAGCGATTATTGCGGCCAGTTCTGTCGTGACAAAGGATGTCCCGCCTTACATGATTGTTGGTGGGAACCCAGCTCGTCAAATTCGAGCGCGTTTTGATGATGAGATTGTTGCTTACTTGCTTGAGCTCAAATGGTGGGATTTTCCACCTGATAAGATTTGGCGCAACTTGGATATTCTTTGTGATACGAATCCAACGTTAGCAAAATTACAGCAAATGAAATGAAAGAAGGAATTTTTGAAGATGTTGATGCCTGATTTGATGGAACTACTTGAAAAAATGCAGCCGGATCAAAAAATCAATTATGATCGTTTGTTAGAAAAAATGATTCATTCGTGGAAGGAAGAAAATGTCCGCCCGAAAATTTTGCTACATAGCTGCTGTGCGCCGTGCAGCACGTATACGCTCGAATATTTGACGCAGTATGCGGATGTGACGCTTTATTTTGCTAATTCGAATATTCACCCGCGCCTTGAATTTGAACGACGTAAACAAGTGCAAGCGGATTTCGTTGAGGCTTTTAATAATCAGACGGGGCAGCATGTTGAATTTATTGCGGAAGCTTACCGACCGCAGGAATTCTTGTGTGCTGTTAAGGGGCTTGAAGATGAGCCTGAAGGCAGCTTACGCTGTTCCGCTTGTTTTCAGATGCGACTCGATCAAGCAGCGCTAAAAGCTAAGGAACTGGGTGCTGATTATTTTGGCAGTGCGCTCACGATTAGCCCGCACAAAAATAGTTCGCTAATTAATTCGATTGGTGCGGAAGTGCAACAGCTTTATGATGTGCGCTATCTCCCAAGTGATTTTAAGAAAAAAGGCGGCTACAAGCGGTCCGTTGAGATGTGCGAGGAATATGATATTTACAGACAATGTTACTGCGGCTGTATTTTTGCAGCTAGAAAACAAAACGTAGATTTAAAACAAGTAAATCAAGAAGCAAAGGCTTATCTGCAAGCAAAAAAAGAGACTTGAGCAAGTCTCTTTTTTTGCGCTTTATTCGGCGGACAAGTCCACGTTATGATAGACTTTTTGAACGTCTTCAAGATCTTCAAGGGCATCAATCATTTTTTCGAATTTAACCAAATCGTCTCCGTCAAGTGTAACTTCGTTTTGAGGAAGCATTTCAATTTCAGCAATGCTAAACTCGTCGATTCCTGCAGCTTTCAGTGCTTCTTGTACTTGGTGGAAATCGCTTGGCTCGGCATAAATGATCGCTTGGTCGTCCTCGTCAAGAATATCGCGTACGTCTACGTCAGCTTCCATCAGGATTTCAAGTAGGTCATCCGCGCTTTTACCTGCGACGCCAAAAACGGCTGTGTTGTCGAACATGTAAGAGACGGCTCCACTTACGCCCATGTTACCACCATTTTTACTGTAAGCGGCACGTACATCAGAGGCTGTCCGGTTTACATTGTTCGTCAAGGCATCAACGATCACCATGGATCCATTTGGTCCGAAACCTTCGTAGCGTAATTCGGAATAGTTTTCATCGCCTGTTCCTTTGGCTTTTTCAATAGCACGATCAATGATGTGTTTAGGGACGTTGTAGGTTTTCGATCGTTCAATGACGAAACGCAATTTTTGGTTTGCATGAGGATCTGGTTCGCCTTGTTTAGCTGCTACATAAATTTCGATCCCGAATTTTGCATAGATTCGGCTGTTATTTGTATCTTTTGACGCTTTTTTTTCTTTAATATTTGCCCATTTACGGCCCATTAAGAACACTCTCTTTCTAAATTAACTTGATAAGATAAAAGACTCTTTGTTTATTATATCGGGTCTTGGTTGTTTTGTTAAGTAGCAGCTTAAAAAATTCCTGTGAAAAAATATACAGATGGGCTATAATAGAGGTAATTCATGAATGGAGGAAGATGATAAATGTCAAACTTACCAAATTGCCCAGAGTGTAAATCAACTTATACGTATGAGGATCGAGAGCTTTTGATTTGTCCGGAATGCGGTTTTGAATGGAGCCCGAGAGAAGAAGCGAGTGCGCAAGAAGAACTAGTTGTGCGTGATGCAAACGGTGCGGTACTTACTGATGGAGATTCTGTAACGGTTGTCAAGGATTTGAAGGTGAAAGGAAGTTCATCTGCACTTAAAATCGGTACGAAAGTGAAAAATATCCGCCTTGTAGAAGGCGATCATAATATTGATTGTAAGATTGACGGCTTTGGTGCAATGAAATTGAAGTCGGAATTTGTGAAGAAAAATGGTTAATTGATTTAATGGAATCACTAAAAAACAAGCTTTCAAAAACGGATTTTCGTTTTTGAAAGCTTGTTTTTTTGTAAGCAATTATTTATCTTCTTCTTGGCTTTTTTTACGCAATTCTTTGGCTTCTTTGCGCCACCAAAGCGCTTTTTTAGGATTGTTCACCATTTTTTTAGCTTCTGCTTTTGTTTCTACGGCTGGAAGTGAGCCTCGGAGTGATTTTCCGGATGTTTGTTTGAACATGAGCGTGAAGACGATCATGCCGATTAGCCCAACGAGAACAAGATAAAAGGCGGGCATCAAATTGTTGTGAGTCTTATCGATCAAGAAAGAGGCGATCATTGGTGTTGTTCCGCCGAATATGGATACGGATACGTTGAACGAAACGGATAATGCCCGGTAACGTACATCTGTGAAAAATAAGGTTGGTAACATGGATGGCACGGTTCCTTCAAAGCAAGAGAGGCACAGGGCTAGAAGGAGCAATCCTAGGAACACGGTTAGGGTGTTATCATCACGCAAAAGTAAGAAAGCTGGGATGGCAAATAGAATCAAGCCGACAAGCCCAATTTGTGTGATGATTTTGTTGCCAAACTTATCGCTTAAGTGCCCCATTAAAATGACGATTGGGATCATGAGCACCATGACGACCAAAATGAGTAAGAGCGATTTGGAGTTTTCATAGCCCAAAACGGAATTCAAATGAGATGGCATGTACGATAAGAGCATGTAGTTTGTGATGTTGAAAAAAGCAACGATGACGATGCACAAGAACAATTCTTTTTTGAAATAAAGAAAGATATCTTTGAAGGTTGGCTGTTCTTCTGTTTCGTTTTGGTCTTGTTCGGATTCTTGAATTTCTTGGAACGCTTGGGTTTCATCTAGGTTTGTTCGTAAGTAAAAGCCAATCAAACCAAGTGGGGCAGCAATGAAGAAAGGAATTCGCCATCCCCAATCGACCATTCCCTGGTCGCCTAAGATAAAGGTTAGAAGTGTAACGAGTCCGCTTCCGGCAATGTAACCAGATAGGGTTCCGACTTCAAGTCCACTTCCTAGAATGCCACGCTTTTTATCGGGCGCGGATTCTGCTATGTATGTCATTGCGCCTGAATATTCACCGCCGGTTGAAAAACCTTGGACAAGGCGCGCAGCGAGTAACAGGAATGAGGCGGTTAGGCCAATAGACTGATAGCTTGGGATCAAGCCAATGCAAAGCGTTGAAAAAGCCATCATCAGGATCGTAATGGTCAACACGCGTTTCCTGCCTAAACGATCTCCAAGTGCTCCGAAAACGAAGCCGCCGATTGGCCGCATAATAAAGGCAATCGCGAAGGTGGCGAAGGTGTAAACGAGCTGCAGCGTTCCTTCCATTTCTGGGAAGAAAACTTTCCCGATTGTGACGGCAAGGTAGGAATAAATTCCGAAATCGAACCATTCCATCGCGTTTCCGAGTCCCGTTGCGAAAACAGCTTTTCTCGCTTGGTGAGTGTCAATGATGGTCATATCATTGGGTAGTAATTTCCTTTTTTTGGTTGTATTCATTCATATAGCTCCCTTTATATAGTTGTTTGGCTTTATTTTACCACAAATGTGAATTTATAAACGCTCTTTTTGATTTTAGTCAAGAGAATGGGAGCGAGCAAAACGATTGTTTATCGTCTTGAAATGGGCGTATACTTAATATGTAAGCGCAAATATTTTAAACTGAAGGAGAGAATGGTCATGAGACTAAAAGACAAGGTAGCAATTGTTACAGGTGGTGCAAGTGGAATTGGTAAAGCAACGGTTGAACGTTTTGTTCGCGAAGGGGCGAAAGTAGTGATTGCTGATTTCTCGGATAAAGGCGAAGAACTTGCACAAGAATTGCGTGATACTGGTTATGAAGCGATTTTTGTAAAAACGGATGTAACGAGTGAAGAAGATATTAAACAAATGATTGAAAAAACGGTAGAATCTTTTGGGAAACTGGATATTATGTTCGCGAATGCAGGGATTGCTAATGATGCGGATATTGACCAACTTCCATACGATCAATGGAAAAAAACGATTGATATTAATTTAAATGGTGTCTTTTTGTCGGATAAATATGCGATTGAACAAATGATGAAACAAGGTCATGGGGGTTCAGTTGTAAATGCGGGTTCGATTCACAGTCTTGCTGGGAAACGAGGCGTAACGGCGTATGCTTCTGCAAAAGGTGGCGTTAAATTGTTAACGCAAACGCTTGGCGCAACTTATGCGGAACATGGAATCCGGGTTAACGCGGTTGGACCAGGCTACATTGATACCCCGCTCATTGAAGCAGCTCAAGGAAAAGCACGTGATGAATTGATTTCGCTTCACCCAATGGGTCGCTTAGGAAAACCAGAAGAAGTAGCAAATTGTGTGGCTTTCTTGGCAAGTGACGAAGCGTCGTTTGTTTCAGGTACGATTCTTGTGGTAGACGGTGCTTATACGGCTGTTTAATGAATGAAAATAAGGCTTGAGCGTCCATTAAAAGACACTCAAGCCTTATTTTTTTATTTGCTCAATTATAAAATAAAAGGTGGATTCTGCTTGTCTGAAATCGCTGCTTGAAACAAACTGGGCGGAGATCCAAACAAACAGGATCGTTAAGAGGATTAATGCTAACCCGTGGATAATTTTTTTCATTCGTTTCACCTCGTGCAAATGCGCTTTTGCCCTAGCGCTCTCTGAAATTCAGTTTAAATGGCGTGTTTTCTTTGTAAGCTTGGAAGCTGTAGCCGTTTTTTTTCAAGGCATCAATAATGGCTGGGAGTGCTTCTAGGGTGTTTTTTCGTTCGTGCATCAAAATGACAAGGGGTTCTTTTTGTTTGGCTAAGGCGCTCGCTTGGTGCAAGACGGTTTCAACGACGCGAGCAGAATTCATTTTGTAGCGCCAATCGTTGCTGTCGATATTCCAGTCAAGGAGTGTGAAGCCTTTGTCTTTTGTTTCTTGATGAAGCTCACTGCTCAAGTAGGTGCTGCCGTAAGGGGCGCGGATTAGGTTGCTTGTTATGCCCAACTTTTCGCGTCCGAGTGCTCGAACTTGTTCCATTTCGGCGAGAAAGGTTGGGTTGTTTTTGCGGTAAAGTAAACTCGCATCGTGTGTCATGCTGTGCCAACCGATGCTGGATCCGGATGCGAGTATCGCTTTCGCGGTTTCGGGTTGGATGCGATTTAAGTTTTCGCCGATGAAAAAGAAGGTTGCAGGGATTTTTTCTTGTTGTAGCAGGCGATTAAATCGGCTTAAAAATGGCGAAGGACCATCGTCAAAGGTTAGGAAAACGTTTTTTTCTGTCACGGGTTTTGGCTTTTCGGATACTTTTTTAGGCGGCTTTTTGGCGCTCGTCTTGTGTGCGGTCGTCTTTTTAGTGACGATTTTTTCCGTTTTGGCTGGTTGCTTTTTGGCGCTCTTGGTGTTTAAGTTTTCAAAGAGTAACAAGCAAGCGGAGCTTACTCCAAGCAAAATCAGGAAAGCGAGAATTGCGGGTTTCAACCGTAGTTTTTTATGTCTTCTTTTTTTGCGCATTTTGGTCCTCCCTTATTTGAGATAGGTCGTTTTTTTTAAGTCGTTTTGAATGAGTGATGTCGGGATTACAAATGAAACGGATCCCATATAACCAGGCGCCACTTCGTAGTCGTTGAAAGAAAAGACGAGCTCATTTTTGGCGTTGATGTAGAATCTTTTGGCTAGGTGCTTTTTGCTCAGCGCAGCTTTCAGTTCGCTTTCGTCCCAGTAAATTTTATTTGGATCGGCTTCAGTTTGTTTTTTCATTTGCTCCTGAATATTAGCTTGGATGAGTGACACGTAGCGGTCGTTTTTGAAAAGATCTGCAAGCGCATTTTTTTCTTGTCCATCACGAGATATGTGTGCTCGGTGTAGCTGCTAGCGCGGGTTTCTTGAACGGTAAACTCAAGGACGAGCAGTTTTTTGGTGTTCGTTATTTCTTGATAATCGCTAGAAACGTAGAAATGCTCACCGTGATTTTGACTGGAACGTTGGTATTCTTCGTAAAGGGCTTCGCCTGCTTTATCATAAGCATCGTTCAGTTTCTTCTCGAGTTCGGGATTTTGAATGCCGCTTAATTTGGGTGTTTTGATATTGGCTTCGGTTGTTTTGGTTTTTTCTTGATAGTTTTTGCCAGTGATGACGGTGATGATGTTTTTTAAAATTGGAACGTCGCTCATCGCGCGGGCAAGTGATTCGTTTGTTGTGACAACGACAAGAAAAATTGCTAGTAAGACGGGAATAGCCGCAGCAATACTCCATCTAATGGGATGACGTTTCTTTTTAGGCTTCGCTTGCGATGCGTTTTGAATGATTTGGTCAAGCGTTTGTTCTGGGATGGGAATCTTTTGATAGGCTTGTTTGAGATTTTTAAGTTCTTTATTCATGAATATCTTCATCCTCCTCGTCTAAATCAAGACGCAATAGCTGGAGTGCTTTATAAAGTCGCGTTTTGGTCGTACTAAGGTTTTTATTAATGATATAAGAAATTTCTTGGATGGAAAGATCTTCGAAATAACGCAAAATGATGACGGTTTTATATTTTACGGGTAACCGTTCAAGCGCTTGTTTTAAATCGAGATTTTCATATTGATCATTTGCGCCAGGCTGTAGGCTAGCCAAAACTTCATGATCCATCAATGTGATTTTTTTATTTTTTCTTAGAAAATCGAGCGCAGTTCGCACTACGATTTTGTAAAACCAGCTCTTCATCGCTTCTTTCTTTTGAATAGCCGGGAGTTTTAACAAGGCTTTTTGGATGGACTCTTGAATAATATCGAGCGCGTCCGCTTGTGATTTTGTATAGCTATAAGCCACACGATAAAAATCATCTTTATATTCGGTTACACATTCCAAAAAGCGCTCCTGCAAATTTTTATTCATACCGGTAGAAGCCTCCTAAAAATATCTCCACTTATTAGACGTACCAGAAAGGGAAAAAGTTTGTTTTTCTAAAAACTTTTTTATTGATATGTTTATTTGTTGCACATAAAATCTCAAGTTAAACTTGATGAAAATTGGAACTTTACAAGCGAAACAGAAAGGGCTAAAATGAAAACACGAACGATTGTTCTTGGAGGAGTTGCCTTATGAGTAAGGTTTTGTTAAAGCAAAAGTTAAGCATGCTTCCAGAGTCGCCAGGGTGCTACATCTACAAGGATGCGGCGGGGGACATTTTATATATTGGGAAATCCAAAAATCTAAAAAAACGAGTAAAATCTTATTTTACGAAGACGCAAACTGGGAAAACAGCGCGTCTTGTTCATTATATTGAGGATTTAGAGTTGATCCTCACTGATTCAGAGAAAGAAGCGCTTCTGCTTGAGATGTCGCTTATTATGAAGTATCAACCTCCTTATAATATCCTTTTAAAGGACGAAGTGCACTACTCTTATATCAAAATTACGAACGAAGAAAACCCGCGACTTGAGGTGACGCGCGAAATTAAAAAAGATGGTGCAGCGTATTTTGGCCCGTACGCCAGTAAATATTCGGCGGAAAAAACGAAGGAGCTGCTTCAAAAAATTTATCCGCTTTGTCACTGTAGTGGTAAAAAGGGGCGACCTTGTTTCTACTACCATTTGGGGATGTGCATTGGTCCGTGTGCGAGGGAAGTTTCACCGGAAGAATATCAAGCACAAATTGATCGGATTAAGCGGTTTTTCCATGCGGGGCACCTAGCCATTCGGCGCGAGCTTGAAGAACGGCGTGATTTAGCGGCCAGTGAATGGCAATTTGAGCGAGCGCAGGAAGTTCAAGAATGGATTGCGGCGCTTGACCAAGTAACAGAAAAGCAAAAAGTCGTGATTAAAGATCGAGACGACCGAGATGTCATTGATTTTGTCTATGACGACGATTCGCTTTCGATTCAAATCTTTTTTGTGCGAAATGGTGCCATCGTTGGTCGCTTTGCTCAAATTTTGGAGCAAGTGGAAGAAATAAATGATGGAGTGGTTGAAGCATATATTCAGTCATTTTATGAGCATCCCAATCATTTGCTACCGAAAGAGTTGCTCGTTGGCGCGAGAATTGATGCGAGAAAATTGGCGGAAGAATTAGGTGTGAAAGTGAAAACGCCGAAGCGTGGCGAGAAACGAGCGGTGCTTCAGTTGGTTGAGGAAAACGCCCGTAGTGCGCTCCTGGCCCATTTTAAAATGCTTGATTATGGGCTTGAAGTGGGGAAGTAGGAGAGCGGGTTAGTTGAAAGGGATTTGTAGTTAGCTTTATAGTGAAGAGAGAGAGTTGAGTCGATTGCTATCGAAAAAGATATTGCAAATGGAGTTTGGACAATTTGAAGTTTTGAAAATAGAAAAACAAAATCAAGAATATGAGGGTATGATAATTAAATCAGAGGAGATGGGAATAAAGATAAGAAGCAGGTTGGCAAAAAAAACACCAAAAAAAGAGGGATATTTTGTCACTTTTTGGGAAAAAGATGAATCAGGTGAAAATCAGGCTTTTTCTTACGAAGAAATAGCTATGTTGGTAGTTGTGGTCGTGGATGGAGAAAAGCAGGGTTTTTTTGCTTTCCCTAAAAAAGTGCTTATTGATAAGGGGATTGCTAAGGCTGAAAATAAGAATGGGAAAATGGCCATGCGCGTTTATCCAGAATGGAGTCAGGATTTAAACAAAGCAGCCCAAAGGACTCAAAAATGGCAGAAGGATTATTTTTATAGTTTGGAGAGGGAAATAGGATAGGCGAAGTGGGAATTAGGTGCAACTTGCATATTTTTTTGCGAAGTCTTATAGAGCGTTTTTGCTTTCCCTTCCCGCGTAATTTCCACTTCTATTTCAAAACGAATCAAATGCGCAGACGCTAGATTTTGTAGTGTAAACAAAATCGCATTGCGCGCATTCGTTTCCTCAGCTTCTGCCTTCATCAGTTTTAAATGCTATGCTGTAGAAGCATTATAGCAGTGCTTCAAAAAAGGATCGGTCATATGGGGATCTATGATTGAAAAAATAGATAGAAAATATTAATTATGAAGAAAAGCTGTCAAGTTGAAATTTTAAAAGAATACAACTTAGGTATAGTACAGCTTCTTTATGAGTTGGATAATAGGAGAATAAATAGATGAAAATTATAGAAGTAGAAAATAGAGCAGAGTCATTGATGGGGGAACTATTGTTAATATGGGAAAGTTCTGTAAAAGCAACACACCTTTTTCTATCAGAAAGCGAAATAGGAGCTATTAAGAAATACGTACCACAAGCTTTAAAAGAGATACCTCATTTAATTATTGTAGAAAACGAAAATGGAATTCCTGTGGGCTTTATGGGAATTGTGGAACGTCATTTAGAAATGCTATTCATTTCTAACGAAGAAAGAGGAAAAGGATATGGTAAAGATTTTGGATAGATGTCAATAAAGTAGACACAAAAAGAGTAAATACTTAAAAATTTTCAAAATAAAGAGCCTCCTTTTCA